>CAYSIV010000150.1:0-14175 GCA_964431175.1 uncultured Anaerolineales bacterium | reverse complement strand
TGTGCCAGTTTCATGAGCATTTCGCAAAGTGTTAGCTACTCAGACTACAGATCCTAAATTGAGAACTGGGAAGCGTCCTAAGCAATTGACCGTTGTACTTTCAGAGTCAGAATCCGAATCTACAGATTTTCTGATTTTCTACATCCATGGATACGATACTTATTTCGTCATCCCGAAAAACGCCTTTCCTCCAAGTCGCTCGATAACAGTCAATATTGGAAGAGACGGCAAGATAACATCTGGTAGTCAATACGAACCTTACCGCGACAAGTGGGAATTGCTTGAATGATAACCGCATATTGAGATTGTTCAACTATCTTACGCGTCCAAACCTGCATGCACCCGACTCGGCTACGCCTTGATGTACCAGCGTCATAGCGCCGCATAAGTTCGGGTCAGCCAGCGTGTTGGACTAGCCCCGCCGAGCGGATGATCCTCCCGTTGGTGCGGTTGCAGGCCGTCTTTTAGAGAAAATGGAATGACATAGCGGCTTTCCTTCAAAGCCGAGATGGCTGATCCTCAAAGCGCCAAAACGCGTCGCATGTATAATTCACCTTGATGACAAATCCCTTCGAAACTCTCCGTAAGATTTTGCAAAATGAAGCGGCGCGTGGTTACGACAACAAAGGCATGGTGGGCGGTATTGACAAGTTTGTCCCCGCTTTTGAACAGCAAGCCCGTACTGCCGGCCTTGACGAAGCGCTGATTGCCGATGTGGTCGCCTGGATGAAAAATTATCAGGCAGTGCCGTTGGACGACCGGGCGAAGACGATGAGCGACTTGTTGGCCCGCCTGCCGGTGGCAACGACAACACCCCCAGCCCCTCGGCCCGCCGTTCAGCCGCCGCCACAACCCGCGCCCCCCAGGCCATCGCCGACTCAACCACCGAGCCAACAACAACGACCGCCCGAAAGAAGCGAGAGGCGACCAGAACCGATTTCGCCTCCTAAATCAGAGGCGGCGTCCCCGGCGCCATCCGCCCACCCACCGGAGCCGACTCCCAAACCCCGACCGCCGAGTCCGCCGCCCCCGCGCCGCCGCCCTCAACCGAGTGGCGCGCTTCCACGCCCGCCGCTTGGCCCCGAGCCGGCTGGGGTCGGCCTCGATGCGCCGCTCACGGTTCTGCGTGGCGTCGGCCCCGACCGCGCCGAGAAACTGCAAAAGCTTGGCCTGATCACTATGCGCGACGCCCTCACCTACTTCCCGCGCCGCTACGTGGACTATTCGCAACTCAAGCCAATCAATCGCCTTGAGTACGGCGAAGAAGTGACCATCATCGCCACCGTCTGGGAGAGCTACGTCAAGCGCACCCGAGGCGGGCAGTCGCAAATGGTGACGGCGGTGCTGAGCGACGGCACCGGCGCGATTGAGTTGACGTGGTTCAACCAACCCTGGCTGGTGGACAAATTGGCGCAGGGCAAGCAGGTGCAAGTGGCCGGGCGGGTGGATCAATATTTGGGCCGCTTCACGCTTCGCAACCCTCAACTGGAAGATGTGGACACCGACTCGCTAAACTCTGGCCGCATTGTGCCCATTTACAATCTTACTCAAGACATCAAAGGACCTTTGATGCGGCGCTGGATGTTTGAAGCAGTGGGCTACACCGCGCCGCGCGTGCCCGACCCATTGCCGCAAAATATTCGCGAGCGCGTCGCCTTGATCAATTACACCGACGCGCTTCTGCAAATCCACTTTCCCGACAGCCAGGAACTGCTGAACGCTGCCCGCAAACGACTCGCCTTCGACGAATTGCTTTTGCTATTGCTGGGCATCCGCCGCCAGCGCGCCGAATGGCAATCGGCGGTGAGCCAGCCGTTGACGATCGCCGACGAGCAACTCAACAACGCGGTGGCGACTCTGCCTTACGCGCTGACCGGGGCGCAGACTCGCGCCCTGGCTGACATTCGCGGCGACATGGCCGGGACACGACCGATGAATCGCCTCTTGCAGGGCGACGTCGGTTCCGGCAAGACGGTGGTGGCCGCGCTGGCGATGTCCATTGCCGTGAACAGCGGCGCGCAAGCCGCCCTCATGGCCCCGACTGCGATTCTGGCCGAGCAACACTACAACAACATCAAATCCCAAATCTCAAATCTCAAATCCCAAATCGCATTGCTGTTGGGAGCGACACCTGATTCGGAGAAAGAGGCCGTTTACGCTGGTTTGCGTGATGGCTCTATCAAGATCGTCATCGGCACGCAGGCGTTGATTCAGGACAAAGTGGAGTTTGCCAATTTGGGATTGGTGGTGGTGGACGAGCAACATCGTTTCGGCGTAGCGCAGAGGGCCAAGCTGAGAGGCAAGGGCGGGAATCCGCATCTCTTGGTCATGACGGCTACCCCGATTCCGCGAACCCTGGCCCTCACCGTCTACGGCGATCTCGATCTGTCCATCATTGACGAGATGCCGCCGGGCCGTTTGCCGATTGAGACGCGGGTGGTGTACGTCAACGAGCGTGAGCGGGCCTACGCCTTTCTGCGTTCGCAAATTCAGCAGGGGCGGCAGGCGTTCATCATTTGCCCGCTCGTCGAAGAGTCCGACAAGATTGAAGCCAAGGCCGCTGTGGACGAGCACGCCCGCTTGCAGTCGCAGGTTTTCCTCGACTTGCGTTTAGGGCTGCTTCACGGCAGAATGAAGCTTGACGAAAAGGAGGCGGTGATGTCTGCCTTCCGCGCCGGGGAGACGCATATTCTGGTGTCCACGTCGGTGGTGGAAGTGGGCGTGGATGTGCCCAACGCCAGCGTGATGCTGGTGGAAGGCGCGAACCGCTTTGGCCTGGCCCAACTGCACCAGTTCCGGGGCCGGGTGGGGCGCGGCGAGCATAAATCGTTCTGCCTGTTGGCTTCGGATTTGGGCGCAGAGACAAATGGCGAAGGTGATATGCGACTGAAGGCGATGGAGCAAACGCAGGATGGCTTTGTGCTGGCCGAGAAGGATTTGGACTTGCGCGGCCCCGGCGAATTTTTGGGCACCCGCCAGGCCGGGTTCGGCAATTTGCAACTGGCCAAGCTTACCGACCTGCCGCTGATCAATCTGGCCCGCCGTGAAGCAGAAGCGCTGTTCACCGCCGACCCGAACCTGGAAAAGCCGGAGCATGCTCTGCTGGCTGAAAAGCTTTCTGCCTTTTGGCAGGGGCTGGAAGGGGCGGGAGATGTGAGCTAAAAACTGATGCCAGATCAGAGCCTTGCCTTTCTGAACAACCTTGCCGTTCGCGAAGCACTCAAGCAGGCTTGGCAGGATTCCAATCCTGGCGTCAGCGGCGGGCATGAAGAAGGTGGCTTTGTTTTGCAGGCCTCGTCCGGTATTTTAAGTGTTGCTCGTTGGCCGGGCGGGGCGCAGAGCAGCATTTTTGTGCCGCCGCACCCGAATTGCAAATTTGGCGACGGCGATATTATCGCGACATTTCATACACATCCAAACACAGGTGATGATTATCTGCAAGAGCCAAGCGAGACAGACAAGCGTGCTGTTCGTGACGATCCTGATTTGAAGGACAACTTCTATGAAGGCGAAATTGTTATTTCCCAGCAGACGATCTATCTCATCGCCCCAAGCGGGCAAGTGAGAGAAATCGGGTCCAGTCAGCAGATCTTGGCTGAAGCCTGAAGGAGTCTAATATGACCGCAACATTAACAGCCGACGTGCTTCAAGATGATATTGCCGTATCTTTGGCTCGAGTGATGGCCGCCGCAAATAAGCGGGCACGCGAGTTGGGCATAGATGCGCTTCAAAGCTTGATCACGATTAGCCAGCGCTCTTTTGAGGGCGGCGTGCTTTGGCGGGTGAATTACGGGCCTAGAGACTATGTGGGCCGCCGTGGCGGCGATTTGATTATTGACGTAGACCCGGCTGATGCTACTATTCGGCAGGTGTTGAGAGGACAATGAAGGCATGAGCATTACTGCCGTTTTTCCAGGAACATTTGATCCGATCCACTTTGGGCACATTGATATTGCTAATCGTGGGGCGGCTATTTTTGATAAGCTGATTGTAGCCGTCTACGACAAGCCGTTGAAGTCTCTGCTGTTCTCACCCGAGGATCGGCTGGGGCTGGCGAAGGCAGTATTCAACGGGCGCTCGAACGTGGTGGTGGAACCGTATAGCGGCCTGACGGTGGATTACTGCCAGCAGGTGGGGGCCAAGGTGATTTTGCGCGGCCTGCGCGTGTTCTCCGACTTTGAGCACGAGTTTCGTATGGCCCTGGCAAACCACCGCTTGTCGCCGGATGTAGAAGTGTGCGCCCTGGTGACTCGGGAACAACATACGTTTTTGAGCTCGACCACCGTGCGCGAAATTGCGGCGTTGGGCGGCAACGTGAGTTCGATGGTGCCGCAGGTGGTGGAAGAGGCCCTAAAACGGCGGTTCAAAGAACTGGGCGACGGCCAGACTGTGGTGCCGATGACGGCGTTGCGCGACTAAAACCCCGGCCACGAATTTCGCGAATGATCACGAAGCAAAAAAACAAAATTCGTGTAAATTAGTGTCATTCGTGGCTAAAGAATTGGGAGAGGACACATGGACATTCTTCATCTCGTAGATCGGCTGGAAGAAGTGGTGAACAGCGCCTGGCAGGAGCCGCCGACGGCCAATCTTGTGATTGACGAAGATCGGTTGATCGACTTGATCGATCAGATGCGGGTGTCTATTCCGGACGAGGTGAAGAAGGCCCAGAAGACGCTGGCCGACAAGGACAAGATGCTGGCTCAGGCCAAAGAGGAGGCCGAGCGCACGCTGATGGTAGCCCGTGAGGAGCGCGAGAAGATGCTCCTGCGCGAGAACGTGGCCATTGCCGCCCAGAACAAGTCCGACCAGATCATCGAGCGGGCCAAGCAGGAGGCCGAGGCCATTCGGGCCGACGCCGACAGCTACGTGCTGGAGAGCCTCATCGACCTGGAAGGCCAGCTTGAGCGCACCCTGCAACAAGCCCGCAATGGCATCAATGTGATTCGGGCGAGGCGGGGGGTTACGGAAGGGGGCGGGGGGAATTAGAGTATTTGCCTCTACCGGGTTTAACGGGAAACTGCCTTCTCTACCACGAATTGCACGAATCGCTTCGCGCGAAGGGAATAAGCTAAATTCGTGTCATTCGCGCGAAGCGATTCGTGGTTAATTTCCCCGCCAAAGTCGGAAGAGCCAGTTTTTGTTAGTAAAGTTCATAAAAGTCGTCCGTGCCCAGTTTGGGCGCCAGTTTCTTTGCCAGCACGTCAATTTTCCCGGAGTGACCGGCATAAATCCAGTCGTCAATACTGCCGCGATAACACCAGCGCTGGGCAACGAAGATGCGTCCGTCCGCATCCTCCAGGATGAAACGCATGACCGGGGTGTACTGGGTATAGCGATCCACTTCAACTTGAAGGCGGCCGGCAACCCCTGGTTGTCGAATCATTTCCGCGCCGAAAATAGCAGACAAGCTTTTCAAATCCGGCCCCAAACCTTCGTAAATAACAATCTGGTTGTGTTTGACCGCGACCCGGTAGTTTCGCCCTTTGGGGTGCTTTTTCAAGGCGGATTCGACGCTCGCCAGTTCTTCCGGCAAAACAAGTTGTGGGCGCGCTTTACCCAGCGACACGATGCCGTTGACGCTTTCGTCAATCTGGTAACCCGGCGGGATTTGTTCAACAGGTTTGTCTTTGGGTTCGCGGGCAAAGTAATAGCGTGCTTTGCCGGTCTTGGTGATTCCCTGGCACAGAAAATAGGTGAAGCCTTTGCGGTTGGTGTAGGTGATAGGCATTTTCGGTTTTCCATTATCTTCTTTTTCGCTTTGGACGATTGGCTGAGTCTGAAGGCTTTGTGCTTTGAGAGATGTCGCTGAATTCAATTAATGGCAGGGGATTGTTTGGATCTCCAATGGGCAAGTGACGCTTGCTGGCTGGAATTGCATCGAGATCGACAACTCCCAGCACAATGTATTCCGAGCCGACATTCCATCCGCTCTTTTGAAAACCGAGCATTTCCCCAATCTCATCCCTGTTGATCACAATGGTGGGACATGACTTACAAAACCATCCAAAATCGCCGCGGATGATAAATGAGTCGGTCACCCGTTTTCCCCGACGTGTGGCGACTGCATAGGTTTGGTGCTCATTGGCCAACTCACCGCCACAATGCGGACAAGCGCCCGGGCTACTTTTGAATGACTTATACACGACTTGACGGGGTATTTTTAGGTCAATCATTTCATCTCCCGAAACTCAGGGCAAGCAAACTCTGAAACAACCCCTCGATGCTTCGACAAGCTCAGCACAACGCCTGCCGCGCGGACTCCGAGGCTCAAACGCCGAGTGCCCGCGCCCGTCGCGCAGCACCCTGTAAGGGCAGGGACTCGCAAGGCTCAAACGCCGAGTGCCGCACGACCGCCGCGACATCGTACCCGTAGGGTAATTGTTCTTGCTGGGGCATCATTCGTATGCTTCTATTCCTGCCAGCATCGCGCCTGGCACGGTTCCATCTACTTTGCCACTGCCAGGGAAAAACCATTCTTCGGGATCGTATTTCTCATTTGAGTATTTATATATGGCGAAATCCCAATTGTCAATTTTGCCGTTCCAGGTAAGGCGACAAATGGGCAAAGGCTCACTTCGATCTGTACGATCCAGATAAAGATATTTGCCTTTGAAACGCGCTGAATAGCCGCGCTTATTCTTGCTGGGGAAAAAGGCGCTCAAGAGTGAAGTAGATTCTTTTAGGTTTACGCGATTGAATTCATCTATCAGTTTTTGCACTTCGGCCTGGATTTCAGGCGGGATGAATACCTTGGACATAGCAACCTTCACTCATTCAAATATGCGTTTGCTGAAATCAGAAAGGCCTTTTCAGGTTTGCCTGTGAATTGACCATCATCGTACATGGACAACTCATATTTCTCATTGCTGTACGTATAGAAGGCAAAGCCCCATTCGTCCCTGCCAAAATACCGCAGGCGGCACAAGTAGGTGGGGGTGTTACGCAAGCGCTCGGCGTATTCTTCACGAGTATCAGGCCAGTCTGCGGGAGGCCAGCCTGCTGTGAGAACAGGCTCGGTGTATGCGTTTATGTAGCAAAACTGGCTGCGGAAACGGATTTCCAGGCGCGTATATTTGCCTTTGAATTCTTTTTCAGCCACGGCGCGGATGCGTTTCTCTACATCCGCCTGGACGGTGGGCGGGATTTTGATACCGCCCGAATCGGGGTCGAACATCCATTGTTTTGAGGTCATGGTTACGCCTGCCTTTTTTGGGGCGCGCGCGCGTCAGGGTAGATTGATCTGCTGGGAGTTGGTGATGAAGGCGTTGGCGGGTAAGGTTTACTTCTTATGGTTGGGACAATCAAGCGCTCTAAATCCCGAATGGGCGGAATGAAGAATTCGGCGTTTTCACCTTGTGCGAAATGTTCGATCCAGCCTGATGAATCAACAACGTTCATTAGCGTTTCTCGTCCACTTCTTCGCGGATGTTATCTGTATTCATCCCTTTGAAAATTCCCAAAGCATCCTTGATGGGGGGAACGATTACCAACCGAATGGTGTTTTTGTAGGGAATAAACATCACTTTCTGCCCAGGCTTCAAGTTGAATTGCTCCCGTACTTCGCGTGGGATAACGATTTGGTATTTCGTGGAAATTGTGGTCAAGGCTTCCATTTTACTTCTCCCTATCGAATGACAATTGTAAAGCGATTTTATCACGCTCCATACAACCCCTTGACTCTCTCAGCCACTTCCCCCTCTGCACGGATGATCTCCTCCGTGACATCGTCTCATCACGCGCCGCCATCCAGACTTCCGAAGTCTCAGAGACTTCGGAAGTCTTTGGGTGGGTGCGCGTTCTACGCCAAACTCCGAAGTTCTACGGCCCACCTGACAGGTCTTTTCACACGAACGCCTCACTCAACCCTTCGACGAAAAGCTCAGGGCAAGCAAACTCTGAAACAACCCCTCGATGCTTCGACAAGCTCAGCACAACGCCTGCCGCGCGGACTCCGAGGCTCAAACGCCGAGTGCCCGCGCCCGTCGCGCAGCACCCTGTAAGGGCAGGGACTCGCAAGGCTCAAACGCCGAGTGCCGCACGACCGCCGCGACATCGTACCCGTAGGGTAATTGTTCTTGCTGGGGCATCATTCGTATGCTTCTATTCCTGCCAGCATCGCGCCTGGCACGGTTCCATCTACTTTGCCACTGCCAGGGAAAAACCATTCTTCGGGATCATAGCGACCATCAGAAAATTTGTAGATGGAAAAATCCCAATTATCCATTTTGCCATTCCAGGCCAGGCGGCAGATTGGCGAAATGTACACTCCGTCGGAACGATCCAAATAAAGATACCCGCCCTTAAAACGCGCCGAATAACCGTGTTTGGCTTTATTACCAAAAAGAGCGCCTATCATAGATTTGACATTTTTGAAGTGTTCCCGATTGAATTCGTCAATCAGTTTTTGCACTTCGGCTTTAATTTCAGGGGGAATGGATTGTTTTCGTGACATGGTTACTCTTCAAAACTTTCACTCAACCCTTCGCCAAAGCTCAGGGCAAGCAAACTCTGAAACAACCCCTCCGCCTGCCTCTCGCTCTCGCCCGCACGCGCCCGCAGAGACTCGACCCGCCGCACGACCGCCGCGAATTGTTCTTGCTGGGGCAGTGGGGAAATTATGCGCGGCAAAATCTTACCCAAGCCCCTTTCTGATCAAAAGAATCAACTTTCCAACCAGCATTAAGCCATGCGTGAGCCTCTACATGAGAACCATGAATATTATTCGCCCACCAAGCCTGATGCTTGTGTGCAGAAGGCGGCAATTTATCATTCAAGATTCGCTCAATTTGCTCAAAGGTGAGTGTAATCCCTCGCGTAGATGTTGGTAGACCTGAAAGATGTTTTTCAAGCGGTGTGTATTTTCCAGCCATCGTGCGCCTCCTATAACCGCATAGACCCTAAAGGTCTGCGAGACCTTTAGGGTCTAAAACATTGCGCCAACAAGCTCTGAAACAACCCCTCCGCCTGCCTCTCGCTCTCGCCCGCACGCGCCCGCAGAGACTCGACCCGCCGCACGACCGCCGCGAATTGTTCTTGCTCGGACAGTGGGGGAATTAGAATAGGTAACTGCTTCAATTGTGTCATGTTTATCGAAGCCAAATTCGTTGTTTGCTTTGAAGCAGTCAAGAAATAATTTTTTGCTTCACGACTCAAAAGATAATTTTCGAAAAATTCAGGTATAACCTTGTTGGTGTCCAATCGAACTCTAAAGATGTGATTTTGATGAATGCAATTTTCTATTCCACCGCGCCAAATTGCACCGCGCCCCAATTTGTCAAAATCCCCGCCTTCCGTCATAAGAACATCACCAATTTTCAAACGCAATTCTTCAATTTCAGATGGAAGGGCTTGAATTGTTTTTATTTCCGACAAATCAAGATATCCAGCCTGCACGTTAGCAACGCGCAAGTAAGGCACTTCAACTGTTTTTCTGCCGTTGTAATTTTGCCCTTTGGTCACGCCAGAAGCAATTTCTGAAATATTGCCAAGAAGTTCTTCTTTCTTCTTTCCACTTTCTTTTCCAAACATCTCCAAAAACACGGACTGGAGCAGAGAGGCGCTGAGGGTATCGCCGACGCGGCGCAGGCGGGGCAGACGGTCGGCGCGGGAGAGCAGGTCGGCGATGCGGCGTTGTTCGGGCAGGGGCGGGAGGGGAATTTCAGCATCCAGAATATCTTCGTCAGAAACAGCAGGATAACCTGCGCCGATTGATAACTTCGTCAAATTCTCAATAAAGTGACCAGTTTGAGTAAAGTAAAACAAGTAATGTGGGTCAAGTTTTGTTTCGTCTGTCCGCAATACGCAAAAACCAGTTGAAGCAATTTCGTTGTCATATAGTTCTGGAACGATTGCAACGCTATTCAAATTTGGGCGAACAGTAGCAACCAAAACATCATTGGCTTTGATTTCTTTTCTGGCTCGGCTTGGCGCTTCGTCAACTGATAGAAATTGTGGATTGACAATTTTTTTGGAATCTTTATCAACCGATGAAATATCAACATAGGTAAATGAATTGCGCCCCAGTGATTTGGGAGCAATTTGCTTTGTCTTTTTTACAAGTTCACGAATTGGTGTCAATGTCATTTTAATTTCATCGGCTAAACCGTCCCGAAGGTTCGTTTAGGAAAATCCAGTCGGTTGAAAAAACCTTCGGGACGTTCTATCCCAACCTTCGGGACGTTATTTCAGCAATACTTTCAACGACTTGATTTCCTCCACCATAACCTGCTCAAGGCGCGACAGGCGTTCGAGCGTCACTTGCGGGGATTCGTGGTAGGTCTCATCGTTGTCGGCTTGACGGTAGCGGCTGGCGGAGAGGTCGTATTTACTGGCGCGCACCTGTGTCACGTCCACCCAGAATTGGCGGGTGAGACGGTCGAGTTCGGCCTGCGGCGCAGAGATTTTAGAATCGAGGGTAGTGAGCAGTCCTTGGCAGGCTTGCAACAGTCCCGCGCTGTCAACCGTCCCGAAGGTTTCGTTCAGGCGACTTGACTTATCAACGCCAACCTTCGGGACGTTTTGAACCTCGTCGGTAACGGAATCAATGACATGGTCGAAGGTGAGGCGGTTTATATCCGCCTGAAGTTTTAGGCGTTCAGCCTTCAATGGAGTCAACTGTTTTCGCAGTTCTCCTATTCTCTTATCTCTACTCTCTACGAACTTCTTATCCGCTCTCTTCTTCCAACAATCCACCACATCGGGAATATCGTTCTCCGCCACAGGCGTGCGCTTGTCGTCGAGCGAGAATCCGTCATGCGCCATATCGTAGAACCAGATGCGCTCGGTCTTGCCGCCGCGCGTCAGGAACAGGATGGCGGTGCTGACGCCCGCGTACGGCTTGAACACGCCCGAAGGCATCGAGATCACGCCGTCGAGACGGTTCTCCTCGATGATCTTTTTGCGGGTTTCGACGTGCGCCCGGCTGGAGCCGAACAGCACCCCGTCAGGCACGATGACGGCCGCGCGCCCGCCCATATCCAGCGCGCGCAGGATGAGATGCAGGAAGAGCAGTTCGCTCTTGGTGGTGTTATCGGGCAGGGACGGGTTGACGTCGTTCCTGTCCACCGCGCCTTTGAAGGGCGGGTTCATCAAAATCAAATCGTACTCTTTGCTCTGCTCGAAGTCCTTCGAGAGCGTGTCCATGTAAAAGAACTGTGGCGACTCGATGCCGTGCAACATCAGGTTCATCGAACCGATGCGCAACATCGTTATGCCCGAATCGTTATCAAAGGCTCGCAGGAACTTGTCGGAGGCCATGAACCGGCGCTCGGCGGGGGTCAGCAGGTCGCCTACCAGGTGGTGCGGCAGCCCCTCGGCGTCGTATTCCAGAATGTTGGGGGAGGTATGCGTCTCGAGGATGTGCTGGTAAGCGTTGACGGGGAAGCCGCAGGTGCCGCCCGCCAAATCGCCGATGCGCTCGGTGGGGCGGGGGGCGATCATTTGCACCATCATCCGGATGATATGGCGCGGGGTGCGGAACTGCCCATTGCGCCCCGACTGGTTCAACTTCTCCAGCATATACTCGTACAGGTCGCCCTGCACATCCTGGTTCTGTTGCGAAATGTGCATCTCGTCAATCATGCGGCAGGCTTCGATCAACAGATTCGGACGATTGATCTTGCACTCCGCATTCTTCATATACTGGCCGAACGAACTGGTTTCATCAGCCAGTTTGACGATATTGGGGAAGACTTTCAACTTAAGATGACTCAACGCCTCCTCAGCCTTCAACTGCGACCAATAACTCCAGCGCATCTCCTTCTGGATTTTAGCCTGATACCGTTCCCCCTTGCGTTTTGCCTGCCTTTCAGCCGCGTTCTCGCGGTCCTCCAACTGCTTGAGGAACAACAAATACGAAAACTGCTCGATGGCATCCAGCGGGTTGGCGAGGCCGCCCGTCCAGAATTTATCCCAGAGCGAGTCGACTTGCGAGCGGAGTTTGGGGTCGGTTAGCATTATTTACCGTCCCGAAGGTTCGCGTCGTAAAATGTTGGTCGTTTTGCAAAAACCTTCGGGACGGTGTTACCAATCAAACATGTACTTGCTAATCTTCTCATAACTCTTCTTCTCATCCTCAACATCATTTACAAATGCAACATATTCCTCAGGATTTGGAAAATGGTCTTGAATAAACACTGCATCCTTCAATGCGCCGTCCCTCAACCCAATCCATTCCCGATAATTCGAATACAACCAATTTTCTGGCTTGGATACCAACCGTGCCTTAACAGGATTCCGATGAATATACCTGCAAAGGGTCATCAAGTATTCCCATTTATCCACACATTTATGCTTAAAGCGCCCCTCAAACAAAGTTCCTGTGCGACCCTGTTGAATATTTAACGCCTGTGCATACGCATTAAACAGCACTTGCATAAACTTTGACAAGGGTTCATCCGTCTCTTGCCTGAGCAAAAAGTGATAATGATTCGGCATGAGACAATACGTAATGACTGTCGCGCCATGCTTTGGATAACACTGCTTCACCAACCGCAGAAGATACTCGTAATTCCCTTCATTGAAGAAAATCTGCCCCTTCCCCGCGCCGCGATTGTAGACATGATAATACTGTCCTTGCGCAAAAACATCACCGCGATATGGCATGGTTACCCGTCAAAACGTCTCGAAGGCTTGAGCTGAGAAATCCAGTGGCCTGAAAAACCTTCGGGACGGTCTCGTCAAAACGTCTCGAAGGCTTAAGCTGAGAAATCCAGTGGCCTGAAAAACCTTCGGGGCGGTCCGTCAAAACGTCCCGAAGGTTTGAGCTGAGAAATCCAGTCGCCTGAAAAACCTTCGGGACGGTCCGTCAAAACGTCCCGAAGGTTTGAGTTGAGAAATCCAGTTGCCTGAAAAAACCTTCGGGACGGTCTCGTCAAAACGTCTCGAAGGCTTAAGCTGAGAAATCCAGTGGCCTGAAAAACCTTCGGGGCGGTCCGTCAAAACGTCCCGAAGGCTTGAGCTGAGAAATCCAGTTGCCTGAAAAAACCTTCGGGACGGTCTCGTCAAAACGTCCCGAAGGCTTGAGCTGAGAAATCCAGTCGCCTGAAAAAACCTTCGGGACGGTCTATCAAAACGTCCCGAAGGCTTGAGCTGAGAAATCCAGTCGCCTGAAAAAACCTTCGGGACGGTTTGGGGTCGGTGAGCATGGAATTTAATCAATCACGGAAATCGTATCTACGAACTTCAACACCTCGGCCACCTGTTCCTGGCTAAACCAGCGCTCGACGGCGTCCACGCCAAAATTCGTCAGCGGCGGCTCGTAGAGATCGGGCAGGGCCAATCGCCGCTTCTGCAAAAACGCGCTTCGCAGGGTGCGCAAGAATAACACCTGATTGGCGTTGAAGGTGTGGGCAGTGATATAACGCTCAAACTGCCGCCCCACAATGGACTCATAATCGGGGATGCCGCCAAGATCAAGCTGTCGGCGCAGGAACTCGATCAGGCTCCCCACCTTGAAGCCGAACGCTTTGCGAATATTCTCCTCGGCCAATTCCACGTCACTGCCGCCCAATTCGTGCCGCAGGGTGCGCTCCAGCGCAATCAAGGCCTCGTCGCTCACGTCGTCGCCCCGGCTGATGGCTTCGATCACCGGATGCGAACCGATGAGGGCCAGCACCCGCTGTTCCACCATCTCGCGATAATCCGTCACATAAACTTTCTCAGTGCCGCCTTTGAGCAGGATGTAACCGTTGAGGGCAATGGCGTCTTTGAGGTCAATTTGCAGAAATGAATCCGGGCGCTCGCGGCGATATTTCATTTGATCGGCCAACTGATCAATCACCCGATCCAACTCGGCCGGCTTCGCGGCGAGAATTGACTCGGCCAGGCAAAATTCCGCCGTCACCTGCCTTTCGCCTTTCTCGAACACGAAGGCGGGCAGTCGGCTCACGTCTTCGCGGATCGAGGCAACGCTCCCGCCGGTCTCTTTGCCAAGCATGATCTGCAATTTCAGCCGTTCGGCTTTGTTGGTAAACGTCACCCCGGCCACATCATCGCAAACGGCGTAGCGCAACAGCGGCCCGACCCGCAAGCGCAAAAAGTCCAGCCTGGCCTGGGTCAAATACGACCAGAACGAATCGAGCCAGGCTTGCTCAATGTCAGGATAGACCTTCTTCACCGGTACCCGTTCAGTCAATTTATGAAACTACGAAGTGATATCGCAGGTCGAAGGCT
>CAYSIV010000149.1:8962-14191 GCA_964431175.1 uncultured Anaerolineales bacterium | reverse complement strand
CCCATCATGCCGGCGACGAAGGACAAACCGAACAACAGGACAGAGAGGGTCAAGTACAGCATGCAGCCAGGACCTCCTGTGTATACTCCGGACGCAAACGACGGTCAGCGTTCTCATCACCGAAAAGGTCGCCTTCCAACGCCGGGCCATCCGCTGGCCAGATGCGCGTGAAGACCTCATGGCACACCAACTGCGCGGCGGCCTCGGCGGGGTCGCCCTGCACGGGTGGATTCTGGCTGGTGTGGCATTGCATAGCGCGGGCTTTCGTCACCAGATGCGCGCCCACGTCCACGTAGGCCACTGCGCCGCCGACTTGCTCGCCGGATGGTGGCACGCCGCACCCTTGCGCCGTTGCTTCCGACGGTGCGATGAAGTACAGCCTCTCTGCCCATCCAGCGCGCCATGCACGCTTGAAGGCCGTCATCGCCCAGCGATGCACCGTGACGTGATCAGGATGACCGGAGATGCCGTCCGGGCTAAAGGTGATGACAACATCGGGCCGGAATGCGCGCATCAGATTGGCGAGCGTATCGGCAGCTGTATTTGTATCAACCGTCTCCAGTGTTCCGTCGCGGTAGCCGAGAATGCACAACTGGCGCACACCCAGCACGTCACACGCGGCGCGCAGTTCGCGCTCGCGCACCCGGCCGGCTTCGTCGGGCGACAGGCCAGGAACGCCCGCCTCGCCGCGCGTGGCCGTGACCAGCATCACCTCACCACCTTCCGCCGCAACTTTGGCAAGCGTCCCACCGATCGGGAAACTCTCGTCGTCGGGATGTGCGAGAACCACCATCAATCGCTTTGAAATCATGTTGCCTCCACCCACCCTGCCCGCAAAACCTGATCCAGTTTGCGCCGAGGGTGATAGCCGGTCATCACCACACGGTCATCCACGATCAAGCCGGGCAAGGCCAGCAAACGGTAGTTCAAGATTTCGACCAGATCATCTACCCGGTCCACCTGTATTTCGGGATGATGCTCCGCCACCCATGCGCGCACATCCGCTTCAAGTCCTTTGCAGGCCGGGCAACCGGCCCCGACGATTTTGATTCGGGTCATTGTTATTTGCTGACACATGGGTGCGGCATTCATGCCTTTGAATGTATTCAAGCTCGAAAAGATCCCCTTGAACAGAGGTGTCTTTCGATCAGGCCGGTCGGTCGCTTTGCTCCAATGCATTCACAAGCCGGGTGGTGATTTCGGCCACGCCGGGCACGCGCCCGGAGACGACGACTTTTTCGTTGACGACCAGGGCGGGCGTGGAGAGGATGGGGTATTGCATGATCTGGGTGTAGTCTTCTACTTTGATGATTTCGGCTTCGATGCCCAGCGAGGCGACTGCCTTGCGGGCGACGGCTTCGAGCGCTTTGCAGTTGGAACAACCGGGGCCAAGAACTTTGATGGTAAGCATGACAACCTCCACTCTTTTACATGATCCAATTGAACAAATATCCGGTGACGACAATGGCAACTGCTACTGTCCCAATGAACACGGCGATGAGTTGGGGCTTGAGCACGCGACGCAGGATGATGGCCTCCGGCAGGCTCAGGCCGACGACCGACATCATAAACGCCAACACCGTGCCGAGCGAGGCGCCTTTCTCCATCAGCGCGCTGACGATGGGGATGACGCCCGCCGCATTCGAATACAGCGGCACACCTAGCACGACTGCCGCAGGCACGCTCCACCAAGCGTTTTTGCCCAAAATGCCTGCCAGCGCGCTTTCAGGTACGTAGCCATGAATCCCCGCGCCAATGGCGATCCCGACGACGACGTAGAGCCAGACTTTGCCGACGATTTCCTTCGTGCTATCCCAGGCCACTTGAAAACGCTGAGTCCAAGACGGTTGATCGGACAGGCTTGCACCTTTACCGACCTTAATCTGCCAGACGAAATCTTCCACGTAGCGTTCCAGTTTCAGTCTGCCAATGATGACACCAGCCACAATGGCAATTGTCAAACCGGAGACAAGATATAACCCAGCTACTTTCCAGCCGAATAGTCCGAATAACATTACTAATGCCACCTCATTAACTACTGGCGCTGAAATCAGGAATGAGAATGTCACGCCCAAAGGGACACCTGATTCAACAAAACCAATAAAGAGCGGCACCGCCGAACAGGAACAGAACGGCGTGATGATACCCAGCGCCGCCGCCAATACATTGCCCACGCCCTCCCGTTTGCCGCCCAGCCAAGCACGGGTTTGTTCGGCGCTAAAGAACGAGCGTAGCAGGGTAATCAGGAATATCATGCCGCCCAGCAGAAGGATGATTTTGGGAACGTCGTAGAAAAAGAAAGCCAGCGACTCGCCCAGGTGCGATCCCTGCGGTAGAGCCAGCAGGCTGTAAGACAGCCAGTTCGCAAAGGGTTGGATGACGTTGTAGAGAATGAACCAGAGCACGGCAGCCAGCGCCACCAATCCCCAGGCACGCGCATCCGGGCGAGTGAGAGGCGTCCGTCTTTTTTCTTGTTGAGTCAGTTCAGTTTGCATCAGTGAAATCTCCTTATCTGTATTCAAAAAACTGAATGTATTTAAGCCCAAAAAAAGGTTGCAAATATTCATTAACTGCGGTTTGAGATCGGTTCTTCGGCGCAATGCGGACATGGGCAGGCGTTTAGAGCGGGCGTGGGCACGAGTGGGCGAACTCCCGTCACTTGGTGCATAGCCTCAAGCACGGCGAAGATCTCGGGGCGGATAACGCGATAGTAAATGTTTAGCCCATCACGGCGATCTTCCACCAGACCGGCGTCGCGCAAGACCATCAACTGCTGGGAGATGTAGGCCTGACGAAAGCCGAAAGTCGCTTCCATGTGGCAGACACATTCCTCGCCTTCCCGCAAAACTTCCAGGATGGCAAGACGGGCGGGGTGCATCAGAGCTTTGTAGAGTTTGGTTTCTTGTTCGTAATTTTCCATGTTTTAACTATATTCAATCTTTTGAATAAGTATATACCCATGCAAGCATCTGTCAAGGAGGGGTTTGTCATGGATTTTCGGTGACAGTGTTCATAGGTTCGGCAACGTGGCGAGGTAGGGCAACACTACATCGAGAGACCGGGAGGGCCTGCCGATCACAGTTGAAACCTGGTATTCAGTCTTGCTCTAATGCCGTCATCAGCATCGTCACGATCTGAGCTTCGCTGGGAACACGCCCTGCGACAATCAGCTTTTCGTTGATGACCAGGCCGGGTGTGGACATGATGTTGTACTTCATGATTTCAGTGTAATCCGTCACTTTTTCGATTTGCGCTTCAACACCGGAATGCGCCACTGCACCGCGGGCGATCGCTTCTAGCTTTTTGCAATTCGCGCAACCCGGGCCAAGGATTTTGATAGTTAACATGAGGAGCCTCCAGAATTTGTGTCGTTCTCCACGCTAATGCGAAGAGGGTTCCAACGGCAAAATACGCCGCCGATTATACCGATTCATCAGATACAGCCCCAGGGCCAGGGTGCCGAGCGCCGCAGAGAGGTAAAACGCGATCAGCCAAGCGCTTGTGCCGTCCACCCACGCGCCGTAGATCAATCCGGCAAGCATGCTGAACAGCGCCACCCAGCCTACGTACGTCCACGACTTGAGCCGCCCGATGATAGTGGAGATGATCAGAATGCTCTGCAGGCTGAGTTCGGGGTCGGCCATCAGATAAGCGAGCAAAGGCCCGCGATGCATCCCAAGACTCAGAAACATGTTGGCGATAGGAACTTCAACCAGAGTTGGGAAGTACATAAACACCCCAAACACTACACCGGCAAAATTGCCGATCAGCGTGTTCTGCCCGGCAAGCGATTCAATCCATTCCGGGCGGATCAACTGGCGAATGATCCCGACGGTGAATACCCCGGCCACGAGCAACGGGAAGATTTGTTTGACGAACCGCCACGATTCCCACAACCAATCGCGAATCTCCTGCTCATCTAACTGCGTCCGGCCCAAATGCCACAACACTGCTATTGAAACTGCCACGCCAAAGAATCGGCCAGTGAATAACACGTCTACACCGCCCGTGTGCGGCTGAATATTGACCGCCGCTACCAAGAGCGTGAGGGCGACGAGCGAGAGCGAGGCCCACGTCCAGCGATTGAAGCCGTTGGACACATTCTCAAGTCCGAGCCGGGCCGTCAGGCCAATAGGCGCCAGCAAGGCAATCAAGATCGCGCCTTGCATCGTCACACCTTCTTCGCCCCTGCCAGCGTTGAAGGGCACGAGCCGGTAGAGCGCATCTTGCGCGCGATCCATGCCGAAGACAGGCAGGGTGATTTGCCCGTAAATGCGCGTGAGCAGATCGATCTTCAACGTGCCAAACAGCAGGAGGGCGACCAGCACCAACAGGAAGACCAGCGCACTCCGCCGCATCCGTCCGCGCCCTGCAAACGCTTCGTCCGGTTGTCGATCGTGCATAGCGTCCTCACGGCTGAAGATCAGGGCCATGATCAAGCCGATGCCAATGCCAAAGGCAAGCGAGAGAAAGAGCCGCGCCAGGGCCAGGTCTGTACCCAGGGTCACGCCCGTGTAAGCAAGAGCGAGAATGTTGGCGGCGGGGGCAAAGAAGAGGAAGGTGATGGCCGGGCCTAATCCCGCGCCCTTTTTGTAAATTCCGGCGAACAATGGCACGATGGTGCACGAGCAGACGGCCAGCACCGAACCGGCCAGCGCCGCCGCCGGATACGAGACGAACCGAGGCGTATTGCGTCCCAGGAAACGGGTGATGGTTTCTTTGGGGATCAGGGCTGTCATGCCACCCGCAATGTAGAAGGCTGGCACCAAGCAGAGCAAAACGTGCGCGGCAAGGTACGACGCCAAGTTGCCCAAACCGCTCTGAAGCAACTTCGTCAAATAGATAAGCCAATCCATGTTGTCTTTCTCAACCCTCCTACGGACACTGAATCACGCCTTGTGCCCAGAGGCAACCGCCGCAGGCGGGGAAGATATTACCGACACAATCTTCTTCGTTCGCTTCCGAAAGGTCGCACCCGCCGCAAAACGTGCACGGCGCGAAGGCAAAACTCTGCACGCGCTCACGGTAAGCCACGTAGGCGGGGTCGAGCCACAGTTCCATCAGGCCGCGGTCTTTTATATTGCCGATCACATGAGATTTCGAGAGGCGCGCCTTGTCGTGCAGGTAGCTCTGGTGGGTGTGCATCAGCGGCCAACACGGGCTAACATTGCCATTCCACGCAATTGACATCGTGCCGCTCTCGATGAAATTGCACACATCGTTCGCGCC
>CAYSIV010000149.1:8698-8952 GCA_964431175.1 uncultured Anaerolineales bacterium | reverse complement strand
CAATTGTTGCCAGCGAAACTTACGTTATAACCACTGCTGAAAGCTTGAAAAAGCGCCTCGCGGGTCAGGTCGTTGAAGTCCATCTTAGGCAGATTCAGGTGCGGAATGTGAGACGATGGCATGTAGGTTAAGTCGCGCAAGGTGCGAATATAGAGCCGTTCGTCCTGCATCCTTTCAGTGACGGGCAGGACGTTGCTGACGGAAAAATGCTTTGCTCCTAATTTGCGGCCTATCTTCAAAACCTGCGGCAGGTC
>CAYSIV010000149.1:0-8688 GCA_964431175.1 uncultured Anaerolineales bacterium | reverse complement strand
TGCCGGTGTACAGCATGTCGCCTTGCATCTCTTCGGCATACGGCAGGACGTTGCTCACCGAGAACAACGTGGCCCCCAATCGGCGGCCCAACGCCAGCACCTCGGGCAAGTCGTCGATATTGCGTTTCATCGCCACAAAGGCGATGCCAATCTCGGGCCGGGGGAAATGTCCGCCAGGCCGCATTTTACGAAACCGGGACAGGTTTTCGAGGACTTGCGGCAGTTCTGCGCCCAGACGCACGTCGGCGTAACTCTCCGGGGCCGCGCCGTCAATTGAAACCCACAGGATATCCAGCCCAGCGTCAATTAACTGCTTTGATTTTTTCTCGGTGAGAAGCGTGCCATTGGTGATTAGTTCCACGCGCGCGCCGAGGGCCTTGATCCGGGCAATCCAGTCAATCGTTCGAGGATGAAAGAGCGGCTCGCCGATGCCGCCAAAGTAGACGTTGGGAATCGGATCAAGCGCCCGCAAGCCGTCGAGGAGGCGGGTAAACGTTTCACCCGACATCCGACCCAGCGGCTCTTCCCAGGCATTGCGGAAACAGGTGATGCAGTCGAGGTTGCAGGCAACGGTTGGTTCGACGTAGACCTTGGCCAGGTGAGTCACGGGGCGGTGCAGGCGCACATAGTTGCCTTCGGCATCCAACCGCACTTTAGCCCCCGGTCGCAGGCCATATTGGGCGGCCACTTCGGGCGGCATCACCAAACGCCCCTGCTCGTCCACTTCAGCCCATAACGATGATCGTGAATACATTGTGTCACCTCAAGAGTGATCGGGTGTAGAGCACATCACTTTTTCGCTTTCTGGATTGCAGTGCGGGCAGGGGCAGTTGTTCAGCTTGTCAGCCCGGGGCGCGGGCCGACGATGATCAACAGCGCCTCGGGCAGTGTCAATGATTTCGAATACTTCCGGTTTCGTTACGCGGTAAAAAATGTTCCAGCCGTCGCGCCGGTCGGCCACCAACCCGGCGTCGCGCAAGACCATGAGTTGTTGGGAGGTGTACGCCTGCCGGCAGCCGAGCGCCGCTTCCAAATGGCAAACGCATTCTTCCCCTTCTCGAAGAATGTCCAAGATTGCCAACCGCGCCGGATGACTCAATGCTTTGAATACTTTAGCCTGGGAGTCATAATCATTCATGCTTGATGTGCTTTACTCAGAAACATTCGTTTTTCTGAATAAGATTTTAAACAAAAAACGCTCGCTGTTAAAGCGATCTTTATCACCGGCAGTGCGTGACAATCATCATCAGTTGCGACTTGAAGAGCGCAACCCAATGTAAAAGCGAGATGAATGGGAGAGGCGGGGTGGCGACGGGGAATTCAGGGAAGTTAGAGTCCCTATTCCCCGAAAAGGCGTGGTGGTTCGGTGACTATCAAAAAGTCTTTAGCAAAATCTCCTTCTCATTTCTTCGTTTCCGGCTTTGAATCTTCTTCTTTCTCCTCCTTCAGCCCGGACCGAAATTCGCGCATGGCTTTGCCGAGGTCGCCGCCAATTTTGCTGATGCGGCCAACGCCAAAGATGACGATGACAATGATCAGAATGATGATGAGTTCGGGAGCGCCTAACATGATTTATCCAAACCTTCCTGTCACATAATCTTCAGTTCGCTTATCTTTAGGGGCGATGAACAACTCGCGGCCCGGGGCGTATTCGACCAACTGGCCTTGCAAGAAGAAGGCGGCGTAATCGGCGATGCGGGCCGCCTGCTGAACCGAGTGTGGGACGATGACGACAGTATAGTCCTTTTTGATCTCTTGCAGTGAGGCTTCCACTTTGGCGGTCGAGATCGGGTCGAGGCCCGATGTCGGCTCGTCGAGCAGAACTACTTCCGGCTCCAGAGCCAGCACGCGCGCCAGACACAGGCGCTGTTGTTGCCCGCCAGAAAGCGCGGTCGCGGGCGCGTCGAGCCGATCACTCACTTCATCCCAAAGCGCCGCCGCACGGAGGGCCTTCTCCACCGCAAACTCCATTTTGCCGCGTGAGAACCCGGCGAGTTCCAAACCATAAGTCACGTTCTGGCGGATGCTCATCGGTAGTGATACGGGTTGGGCAAAGACCATGCCCACCCGGCGGCGCAAGGCGGTTACATCGAAAGTAGTGGTATCGATGTCGTCAATGGAAATTTTGCCTGTTGTCCGCACGCCATCCACCAGATCGTTCAAGCGGTTAAGAGCGCGAAGCAGAGTGCTCTTGCCGCCGCCCGCCGGGCCAAAGAGCACCGTCACCTTATGAGCCGGAATCTCCAGCGAGATATCGCGCAGGGACTCGGTGCCGTCGTCGTATTGAACCGAGAGATGTTCGATGACGATTTTAGCGGTCATGAGTCACCACTGCCTGCGGGCGCGAGCGCGCGAACGGATGAGGGTGGCGACTACGTTCATCGAAAGCACGAAAACCAACAACACAAGCGCGGTTCCATATTGAATCTGAATCGGCATGCCCGGCACCTGAGTCGAGATGACGAACAGGTGATAGGGCAGGGCCATCGTCGAGTCGAAGATTGAATCGGGGAGGCGGGGGAGGAAGAAAGCGGCGGCAGTGAATAAAATGGGGGCGGTCTCCCCGGCGGCGCGTTCCAGTCCCAAAATGACTCCGGTGAGAATCCCCGGCAGGGCTTGCGGCAGGACCACGCGCCAGATGGTCTGCCATTTGGTGCCGCCCAGGCTTCGACTCACCACGCGAAAACTTTGCGGCACGGAGCGCAGGGCCTCTTCGGCGGTGGAAATGATGACGGGCAGAGTCATGATCGAGAGGGTGAGACAACCGGCGACGAGCGAAGTGCCGAACTTGAGGAAGAGCACAAACAGGCCGAGGCCGAACAGGCCGTAGACGACCGAGGGGATTCCAGCCAGGTTGATGATGGCGATTCGGATCGAGCGCGTGAGGCGGTTGTCTTTAGCGTACTCGGACAAATACACCGCCGCCGCCACTCCAAGTGGAACCGCGATCAATCCCGTCCCAAACGTGAGATAGAGCGTGCCGACGATGGCCGGCCAGATACCGCCGGCTCGCATCCCGTCGCGCGGCATCTCGCTGAGGAACCCCCACGAGATGGCGGGCAAGCCGAGATAGGCGATGTAGCCGACGACGAGGACGATGGGCGTCACCGTGATAATGGCGGCCAGGGTGATGAGGGTGAAGACGAGGCGTTGAGTGAGTTGACGAGAGAGCATAAAAGGAACCACAGATTACACGGATTACACTGATTTTATCTGATGGGCAAGTAAATCTTTGCTAAGCCAAGTTTTTCAACAACGGGCATCAAATCCGTGAAATCAGTGCTATCCGTGGTTATACTACTCGGCGTTCGTGTTGTAGAGACTTTGCGCCAAAGTTGAAGAGCAAGCCCACCCGGATTCCGGTGGCCTTGAGATAGTTGATGAGTTGAGCTTCATCTACAGTCGTCAATGCCTTTTGAGCTTTGAGTTCAACAATCACACTGTTCTCGATTACGAAATCAGCGCGATACTCGCCGATGACTATGCCTTTGTAATACACTGGCAACACTTTCTGCCGCTCGAACGAAATGCCAAGTCGTCGCAACTCAAATGCTAATGCCGCTTCATAAACTGCTTCCAGAAACCCTGGCCCCAGCGTCTTATGAACTTCTATTGCCGCCCCGATGATCTGATAGGTCAGTTCCGCAAACAACAACTCGCTCATAAGCACCTCCAAAAATCCGTGTAATCTGTGTAATCCGTGGTTACGATAAAAGCCTTTCGGCTCGTTTGCGTTGTTGGAACACCACGGCGCTCGCGGCCAGGTTGACGGCGAAGGAGATGAGGAACAGGGCGATGCCGATGGTGAACAGGACGTGATAGTGAACACTGCCGTTGGCGACTTCACCCATTTCGGCGGCGATGGTGGCAGTCATGGTGCGAACGGGCAGAAAGAGCGAGTTGAGCGCCGTCGGCATCCGGGCCGCGTTGCCGGTCACCATCATCACCGTCATCGTCTCGCCGATAGCCCGCCCGACGCCGAGCATGATCGCCGTGAGCACGCCCGACCGGGCCGCCGGGACGGTGACGCGCCAGATCGTCTGCCACTTGGTTGCGCCCAGCGCCAGCGCCGCGTCACGATAACTTTTTGGCACGGCGTCGAGCGCATCTTCGGCCACGGAGACGAGGGTGGGGATCGCCATGCCCGCCAGCAAGAGTGAGCCGGTGAAAGCGGTGAGGCCAGTGGGCGTGTCCAACGTCAGGCGGACGGCGGGGGCCAGCACCAGCATTCCCAAAAAGCCAAGCACGACCGAGGGCAGACCGCCCAGCACTTCGACCAGCGGCTTGAGAATCTCGCGCGCCCAGCGCGGCGCAACCTCGGCGATGAAGATGGCGGTGGCCAGCCCGAACGGCACGGCGATGAGGGCCGCGCCGAGGGTGACGATGAGTGATCCGCCGATGAGGGGCAAGATGCCGAACAGCGACTCGATGGGATACCAGCGTGTGGCCAGCAAATCGCCCAACGACACTTCGCCAAAGGCCGGCGCGCCCTCACGCAAAAGGAAAAACAAAATGAGCGCCACGAACAAAATAGCCGAATACCCTGCGGCGCGGATGAGGGATTCGATGAAGAGTTCGGGGAGGTTGCGGGATGAGGTTGTTTGTCGCATTTCTCAGATTCTTGCCACTGCTCAGAGGTAGCGTCCTGAGCGGAGCGGCGATGCAGTTCCGCCGCGCAGTCGAAGGACGCGGGCCTTGTGCGAGACCCGCACCCTTCGACTACGTTCCGCGAAACAACACGCGGAACTCCGCTCAGGGTGCTTCCCCCATAAGCAGTTATGGTTGCTTATCAAATCACAATCTCAAATGTCCTGATGGCCAAAGTTTCGGCAAGCGACTTGATTTCTGTCGGGATCGATTTTGCAACCAATATCCCCTCAACAGAACCCTGCAAATTCTTTGAGCGCAAAACAGCATCCTGTAATGCTTTGTATTTGACGGCCTGAAAAAGTCCAATGAGGGTCTGTGGTAAACCTTGAAGTTCAACTTCAACAACTGTCCAATTGTTATTCGGCATCTCGAAGGCGACATCTACTTTGTCCCCGCTTGGAAAAGGGTGTTCAACGAGCACTGATAGCGCATCCTGCAAACCAACCGTAGCCGGATGGTTTGCTACGAAATTCTTCAACTCCTTATGCGAATCGGACTCGCCTAAACCACCTCTACGGATCCGCTCGACCTCTTTCTTTGCTTCCTCAAACGCCATCTCGATATTGAACGGCTTCGCCAACTGCTCTTGAAGGAGATCCAGCAACTGATTGATAGAAGAAAAACGGGGAATACCAGCCAGACTCTTTTTCTCCGTTATCTTGTAAGACTTTTGCTTTTGATGAAAAGGCCATAATTTTGCGATTCGCTCATAATAATCCTTAGAGGAAATAACATAACCAGTATTCTTGGAGTCGTGAATGAGAATCACACACCAGGGTTTTTGCTTAGATAGAATTTGGTCAATTGTTTCTTTTGCGATTCCCCAATGATGTGGGCGGTTGGCTATTGCATGGATATCTATATATCCATCGAACCTGCCTTCTAAACGATAGGTTTTGCCTCGTGGCGAAACGGCCCAACGAGTTACAGTTAGATTCTGCTTTGCCTCAAGTTCTTTGACTAGCCCATCAGCTAATAGATCTCCAAGAGCCACAATTTCATCTCCTATCACGCAAGCAAAACTTTCATTCTCTTGGTTACGCCTTCCCTCACCTTACCGGCACAAACCCCAACTCCGCCACAATCTTCTGCGCCTCGGGGCCGAACACCCAGTCAAGGTAATCCTTCACCACGCCGGTCGGCTGGCCGCGGCTGTACATATATAAATCGCGGGCGATGGGATAGCTCTTGTCGTTGACGGTGGCGATAGTGGGCAGAACAAACGGGCCGCCGTCTTCTTTGGCCACCGCAACTGTCTTCATATCGGGCGTTACGTAGCCCAGCCCATCGTAGCCAATCGCATTCGGGTTCTGGCGCACTTCAGCCGAGATGCCCTCCGAGCTTGGCATGAGCAGGGTGTCGGGCGAGAACAGCGTCTTGTCCTCCTTCTGCCCCAGCCGCAGAACGTTCTCCAGAAAATACACGTGCGTGCCAGAGTTGCTTTCACGCGAGAGCAAAACGATGGGGCGATCCTCGCCGCCCACTTCGCGCCAGTTGGTGATCTGGCCGCTGTAGATGGCCGAGAGTTGGGGCAGGCTGAGTTGGCTCACCGGGTTGGCCAGGTTGACGATGACGGCGATTGCGTCCTTAGCTACCACAAACTCGATCGGCTCAATGCCATTGGCTTCGGCCTGCTGGCGCTCCTCATCTTTGATCGCCCGCGAGGCGTTGGCAATCGTCACCGTGCCGTTGATCAGCGCGGCGATGCCCGTGCCGCTCCCGCCGCCCGTCACCGAGAGCCGCGTCTCAGGATGAGCCGTCTCGTAGGCCTCGGCCCAGGCCAGCGCCAGGTTCACCATCGTGTCCGAGCCTTTATTCTCGATGGTGGTTTGGGCGGAAGAGGCGGCGGTTGAAGAGGCCGAAGGTGAAGCACAGGCCGCTAAAAGAAGAATGACAAACAGCAAAAAACGATTCTGTTGTAGAGCACGATTCATCGGGGGTGATTATAGCGCGTTACTTTCAGACGGGAGTTTTGTAATTTTCGAGCGTCCCATAACCAACTTTGCGGTACAATCCCGCCCATCAATGGCGAAGATCAGCGTCGAGCATCTAGATTTTTACTACGGCCCCAAGCGCACCCTGGCCGAGGTGTCAATGGAAATTGGCGAGCGCGAGATCACGGCCCTCATCGGCCCGTCGGGTTGCGGCAAGTCCACCTTCCTGCGTTGCCTCAATCGCATGAACGACACGATTGCCGACACGCGCGTCGAGGGCCTCATCGCCCTCGACGGCCAGAACATCTACGCGCCCAACGTGGACGTGGCCGACCTGCGCCGCCGCGTCGGCCTCGTGTTCCAGAAGCCGAATCCTTTCCCGAAGTCCATCTTCGAAAACGTGGCCTTCGGCCCGCGCGTGCTGGGCCTGGCGCGCAACCTGAGCCAGCGGGTGGAGCAGTCGCTTCGCGGCGCGGCGCTGTGGGATGAAGTGAAAGACGGCCTGCACGAGTCGGCGCTGAGCCTGTCGCTCGGCGAACAACAGCGGCTGTGCATCGCCCGCGTGCTGGCGGTGGAGCCGGAAGTGATTCTCATGGACGAGCCGTGCTCGGCCCTCGACCCGGTGGCTACCTTGAAGATTGAAGAACTGATGCGCGAACTGAAAGAGCGCTACACGATTGTCATCGTTACCCATAACATGCAACAGGCCGCCCGCGTCTCCAACCGCACCGGCCTGTTCTGGCTGGGCGAGCTGGTGGAGTTCGATCTTACCGGCAAACTCTTCACTCGCCCCGCTCAAGAGATCACCGAGAATTACATCACTGGCCGGTTTGGATAACAGCCTGAACAAAGGAGCGTCATCATGTCTCAATCGTCTCTCCGCCCCCTTTTCGATCGCGAACTTTCTCAGCTTCGCGACGACTTGCTCCGCATGGGCAGTCTGGTAGACACAGCCATTACCCGTTCCATCGACTCCCTCAAGAACCGCGACGTCAATCTGGCCCGCCAGATCGTTCAAGATGACGCCGTCATCAACGATCTACGCTTCAAAGTTGAAGAGAATTGCATGACGCTGATCGCCACCCAACAACCGGCGGCGGGTGACCTGCGGATGGTGGTGGCCGCCATGAACATCGTCAACGACATGGAGCGCATGGGCGACCACGCCACCGGCATCGCCAAGACCGTCATCCGCATGGGCGACCAGCCTTTGCTCACACCCCTGGTGGACATCCCGCGCATGTCCGACCTGGCCCGCGAAATGCTCAAGCGAAGCCTCGACGCCTTTCTGGCTCGTGACGCCGAAGCGGCCCGCGTCATCGCCGCCCAGGACGACAACATTGACCACCTTTACAAAGCCATCTTCGACGAACTGCTGGCGATCATGGCCCAAGACCCAAGCACCATTTCGCGCGGCACCTACTTGTTATGGTGCGCCCACAATTTGGAGCGCATCGGCGACCGCGTGACCAACATCGCCGAGCGCGTCATCTTCATGACCACCGGCACGATGAAAGAGTTGAATGTCTAGCCCCCACCCCATCCCCCGCTTGCGCGCCATCGCTCGCGAAGCGGTTCGCGATGGGGGAGGGGGCCGGGCGGGTTACCCGACAACCCAACTTCCCTTGCCTGCGTCGGGAATCATCAAGATCGGGGTGGTGGCCGACACCCACATCCCCGACCGTTTATCGGCCCTCCCCCCTCAACTCTTCATGGCCCTCAGCGGCGTCAACCTCATCCTTCACGCTGGCGACATTTGCCATCCGAAGGTGCTGACGGAGTTGGGGCGAATCGCGCCGGTGCTAGCCGTGCAAGGCAACCGCGACATCTGGTATCGCGCCAACTGGAACCTGCCGCTGGATCGCGTTGTCGAAATTGGGGCGGTGCGCATTGGCCTGACGCACGGCCATGGCGGGTTATGGGGATACGTTAGAGAAAAGCTCTTCTATTACACCGTCGGCTTCCGGCTGGAAAAATTTATCGCCGCCGCCTGCGACCGTTTCAGTGAGGTGCAGGCGATCGTGTTTGGGCACTCACATCACGCTTTCAACGAGGTGCAGGACCGCGTCCTGATGTTCAATCCCGGCGCAGTCGGACCCGACTA
>CAYSIV010000148.1:0-14247 GCA_964431175.1 uncultured Anaerolineales bacterium | reverse complement strand
CCCAGCGTACTGAACGGCCAGAGCGCCGAGCTGAACCACATGTCGAGGACGTCGGGGACTCTTTCCGTTACACCTTCGACGACTGCCTCAAATTCGCGGGGCAGTTGCTTGGAGACGCGGCCCTTTTCGTCGCTGGCCCGCACCGCGTAGGGGATGTCCTTCCAGTACATGATTTGAACCTTGGCCATAGGTTTTCCTCTATGTTGCCTCGCCGATGCCGCGCTGGACTACCGGGTAGGCCTGGATATTCCACACATCGGCAAAGAACTCCACCAACCCATGAATCACCGCCGGGTCATCGGTTTGCATCACCCAGAAGGTTTTCTTGGGCGAAGCGCCCACCACTTCATAACGGGCCAACGTCTGGTATTTGCCCGTGTAGGGACTGCGGCGCTCCCATTCGATATACGCCTGACGGTTGGCCTTGATTTGTTCAAGGCTGACGCCGGGCTTGGCGTCTCCGATCACAACGAAGATCATCAGAGTCTCCAGTTTGCGCCTCTACTCAAAACCCGCCGACGGTCTCTTCGCTGGCACGCATAAAACGCGCCATGATGCCCGAAGAGCCATTGCCGAGGGATTCGAGTTCAGGGACAAGTTCCTGGACAAGTCGAGCGAGGCGCTCGTTTTCGCGGGCCTGGAGGCGCAACCGCGCCTCCAACATGGCCGGAAACGCGATGGCCGGCGGGTGCGCCGAGTGGCGCACGGGCCGGCCATCCTTAATTACAATCAAGCCTTTGTCGCGCAATGAGTTGAGAACATCGTAGATGCGCTGGCGGGGGACGCTGGCGCGGTCAGCGACTTCTACAGCGGTCGAGTCGTCGTGACCGAGCAAGGCCAGGTAAGCACAAGCCTCGTACTTGCTAAAGCCGATTGCCATCAAATGTTCGGGGTCAATATTAGCCATTGGGCAGATTTGTCACTGTTGTGCCGGACAATCACTACTGCATTGTGGTGAATAGTATTGCACAAAAAAAGGGGGCGAGTCAATACCCTGGCGCTAATCTGACCATTAAGGTCTGGTTTACACTTGGGCCAAGTCCAACATCGCCCGGATGTTGTCCACCGAAATGGTGGGAGGCAGGTCACAGCCGCTGGTGAGAATAAAGCCCCCACCCGACGCGGCGGCCTCAATGCAGGTATGGCCCACCGCCCGAACTTCATCCGGGCTTTTTTGGTTGAGGATGGATACCGGGTCAACGTTTCCGGCCAGGGCGATCTTCCCGCCAACTCTCTCTTTCGCCGTCGCCAGGTTCACTTTGTAATCCAGGCTGAAACAACTCGCGCCCGTCTCGGCAATAGACTCCAGTTTGTCGGTGGTGTTGCCGCAGATATGGAGCCAGGTGTAAACGCCGTGCTCTTTAGCCCAGGCGATGAGCGGCTTGAGTTGGGGCAGTGAGAACTCGCGGAAGACGCGATCCGAGATCAGGTCGCCGGAGCCGGTCGGGTCAGAGATGGCGAGCATGGGGATCACTTTTTCCTCGACCAGCGGTTTATAGAACTGTTTGACCAGCCGCGTGGCAAAGTCCATCATCTTGTGAACTTCGCCCTTTTTCTTCAACGTCGCCTTCATCATCGGTTCGACGCCGTACATCTGCCCGGCCAGGGTGAACGGCCCCCAGGCTGTCACCGTCACCACCACTTCATCGCCGATGGCCTTTGCTACCAGCCGCGCCGCCTCGCGGATATTCTGGATCACCGGGTCATTCTCGATCACAGTCACGTCCGTGCCGACGATTTCATCAGCCGCCTCTTTGACGAGCGCCGCTTCCAAATCCGGCGCGCCGAGAGGGCGCTCCTTGATCTTGCCGCCGACTGCCGCCGCCAAGTAGTTGTTGTAGCCGGAGCCGACGTACACGATGGGGCTGTGGAGTTCTTCGTTGGTCTTGATCAGCAACTCGGCGTAGGCCTGCGGGTCGGCGATCATTTCGCCGAACTGCTTACCCCAGTGGCGGATCGTCCACACTCCGCCGCCGAATACCGTGGCCGGGACGTGGCCTGCCGACTTCAACTCAAACGCTTCAAAGATTGCTTCCTTAGGTGTCATGTCTTTTTCCTCCTGGTGATTTGATGTTGTAAACGAGACGAGTGATGCAATTCAGGCTGGCAGGACTCCAATCTCCGGGTGGGCGAACAGGCCGGGTTCGCCGCCGGTGTGCAGGAACACCACCGTCTCATCTTTCCCGATGTTGCCCGACTGGATTTCGGCGATCAACCCGGCCATCCCTTTGCCGGTATAAGTAGGATCAAGAAAGATGCCTTCAGTGCGGGCGACAAGCCGGATGGCCTCGACTCCTTCGGGGGTCGGGATGCCATACCCCGGGCCGATGAACCCATCCCGAACGATCACGTCGTCGGCCTTCACTTCGATCTCACGCCCTGCCAATCGCGCGGCCTCGCCGGCGATGCGAGTGATTCGCTCGATACACTCGGCTACCGGGCGGCTGACCGTGATCCCAAGTATACGATACTCTGCGCCATAAAGTTTGGCCCCGGCAATAAGCCCGGCCTGTGTGCCACACGAACCTGTTGCCAGCACGAGCCACTGAGGCCGCGCGCCCAATACTTGCAACTGCGCCCCTAGTTCACGCACAAACTCGACGTAGCCCAACGCGCCCAATGCCGAAGCCCCGCCGCGCGGAATGACATAAGGCCGCCGTCCGGCCTGACGCAATTCTTCGGCAACTTCTTCGATCTTCGTGTCCACCAGTACCCGGTTCGGATCGTCCGTGAAGCGCACCTTCACGCCCAGCAGTTCGTCGAGCAGAAGGTTGCCCAGCGTCTGAGCGGGGCGCGAGTCGTGTATCACCGCCACCACCTCCAGCCCGGCAACCCGTGCCGCCGCCGCCGTCGCCCGAATGTGATTCGACTGCGGCCCGGCGCCGGTGACGATCGCGTTGGCGTTCTTAGCTAGCGCGTCGGCAATATAATACTCCAAGCCGCGCACTTTGTTGCCGCCGAAACCGAAACCGGTCATGTCGTCACGCTTGAAAAAGAGGCGCGGCCCGCCGAGGGCCTTTGCCAGGCGCGAGGCCTCGACCAGGGGCGTGGGCAGGAGGGCGAGGGGGAAGCGAGGGCGGGTCATAGCACTCCTATTGCCATCCACACCCCCCAGCCAATAAGCAACAACCCGGCGGCACGGCCCACCCACTGGCCTGCCGGAACAACCTTCTCTACGAGGATGAATACGGCGATGACGGCCACCCAGGCGAGGTTCATCACCCCTGCCACAAACAGAAGGCCCATGAGCAGCCAACAGCAACCCAGGCAGTAACGGCCATGCTTGAGTCCTATTAGGAGAGCGCCTCGCGTGCCATCCCGCCACTCCGTCATGAAGAATCCCCGCGGGGAGCGGCACTGAGTCAGGCAAGCGTGCTTGAGGGGAGTCCACTGGAAGATGCCGGCGGCGGCGAGGAGCGCCCCACCCACGAGCGGGCTGACGCTTACGAGGCCGGGGGAAAGGGCGGCAACGGTGTGAAGCCCCCACTGGGCCAGGGTCGCCAGGGCGCTGAAACCCATCCAAACTATCAGATAGCCCATGAGGAACATTGCCGCTAGCGCGAAACTGTGCGGCTCACCGTGTCCTCGCTTGATAGCGACAAACATCAAAACTACGGGTATGGCCGAAGGGAGCATCATGGCCACCATCATGACCGCCCACATGACAAATGCCGAAGCAATGTCCAGACCCTCCCAGGCTTGCACGTGAGGCATGGCCGACTCCATGCTTATCATGCTCTGCGACAGAGAGAGCAGGTACACCCACGCCAACGCCGAGACTCCGGCGAGGCCGGAGAGCGCAATTAGGCGATCTCGCTGAAGCGCGATCTCGAGGCGTGTCCTGTCGTTCATTATTAGAACATTAGAACCTGTCCCGCAAGTGCTCGGCGGGGGCAACCTTTATCTGCCCTTATTGCTCAGAGTGATACTCAAACGTCGTCGTCAATGCGTTCTTGCTTTGGTGATCAAACTTCATCACGCCATCGTCGAACCAGTCTTCTTCGGCCAGCGCGGCAACGCCGGGCACATTCGGCAAACGGCACAGCGTCGGCCCGGCTTCCGGTTTTAGGAGGCCGATAGCCAGCCCCAACTTGCCGAGAATAGAGGCGCGGTGCTGCCAGCCATCGAGTTTCATCTCAATGGCCGCCCGCTCGACTCTCTGCACTCCCCACAGTTTGCCGAATATCTTTGCCAAGTGTCCGCCATCAGTCAGAGTGAAGATTCGTTTCAGGGCGTCAAATTGCTGGTTCGTGGCGCGGTCGTCAATATAAAACCAACACTGCCATTGAGTCTCGCGCATCAAACCGTCGCAACGCTGGACCATGATTACGGTCAAGCCATCGAGTGAGACATCGCCGTACCGCCCCTGCTTGACGTGCCAGGCGCAGTTGCCTTCGCAAAAGCCATACGTCGGCGGCTGGGCCGAGTAGCACGGGCAAACCAATTCGCAGTTGCACGCCTCAAAATAGAGGCCCGAGATTTTCCATGAGGCGGTTGTGTTCATTGCTGTTTATCCTCCACGGCGCGGTCTTCCCTCGCCCGCTTCACCACCCGATCCACCATCTCCCGGCATAAGCCGACGTGCCGCCGATAGTCAAAGAGCGACTCAATTGTTTCCGCCGAGAGATGGGCGGTGAGGGCCGGGTTGTCGAGAATGGCGTCCTTGAGCGGTCGCCCGGCCTCGTGCGCCTTCATCGCCGTTTCGTATACCAGCGTATGCGCGCTTTGCTTGCCAACTTTCTCAGCCAATGCCAACATCACCGACTCCGAAAGCACGAAGCCCTTCGTGGCTTCGAGGTTGGCCAACATCCGGTCGGCGTGAACGTCGAGGCTAGCCGTCATCACATTGGTCAAGGCAAGGAGTTTAGCGGCCGCCATACAGGTCTCGGCCAGCACCGCCCATTCTGTTTTCCAGGCGCGGCCATCGCGTTCGTGATCGTGTACCTGGCTTTCGGCGATCAGCGCGGTGTTGTGCCGGATGACGCGAGCCAGCGTGCCGAGATGTTCGGCGATTTCCGGGTTGCGCTTGTGGGGCATGGTGATACTGCCCACCGTGCCCGGCACAAAGCCCTCGGTCACTTCGCCAATCTCCGGCCTCTGCAAGTTGTAAACCTCGTGGCCGATCTTGTCCGCCGTGCCGGAAATGAGGGTGAGCAGTTGAAACCACTCGACGACGAAGTCTCGCGCCGTGTTCCAGGTGATGTCCGCCGGGCGCAGGCCGAGTCGCCCGAAAAAATTTTCCTGCAACTCCAGCCCGCGCGGGCCAAACGACGACAGGCTCCCCACCCCGCCCGCTAATTCTCCAATCTCCAATCTCGGTTTGATCTCCCTCATTGCTTGAAGATGACGGTGAATTTCACTCGCCCACACCGCCGCTTTGTAGCCGAAGGTAATCGGCAGACCGGGCTGGCCGTGCGTGCGGCCTGGCATCACCGTCTCCCGATGCGTCTCCGCGAGCCTCAGCAAATTTTCCTCAATCGCCCGCAATTCGCCATATGCTATCTGCCATACGCTGTTCAGCGTCATCATCATCCAGGTATCGGTGATGTCCTGCACGGTTGCGCCGTAATACACCCATTCGCCGGAGTTGCCGGGGCAACGGCGTTGAACCGCTTTGATGAGGCCGAGGGTGGAATGATTGGTGGCCTCGAAGCCTTTACGCACTTCTTCAAAAAATTCGGCGTCGAGCGGCCCTTCGACTTCGCTCAGGGTGCGGCAAGCGCGAGCCACCTCGCGGGCGGCGTCGGCGGGGATGAGGTCGACTTCGGCCTGGGACTCGGCGAGCGCGGCCAAAATCTCCAGCCAGGCGCGAGTGCGCGGCTCGTCGTCGAAGAGGGCGCGGGTTTCGTCCGTGCCCCACGAGTTGCGGTAGATGAGAGAGTCGGAGAGATGGGTGGGCATAACTTCACGCAAAGCGTCCAAAGTTCAAAATCCAAATCCCCCTCGTCGCCTATTCACCGCCGGCTGCGCTTCGTCTGCCGGGTCGCTGTGTCCAAGTCGGCCAGAAAGGCGCGGTGGCGGGGGAAACGATTGCGGACTTCGTCCAGCACGGCCTCGGCTTCCTTTTCCCTTCCCCGCAGGCGCAGTGCTTCAGCACATGCAGTTATCAGCACGGCGGCTTTGTCGTAACTGCCTCGATGTTGGTTGCCCACAATGGCCTCCACGCGTTGCTTCGCTACTTCCAGGCTCCATGACCAGAGTTCCTTCTGTTCGCTCTCGCTCAGAGATGCGCGAGGCAATTGCTCTGCATAAACGCGTTCTAATCGTTTAAGCGGGCTGGCTTCTCCTTTATCTACCTCGCTCCAATAGCCAAAGGCGATGCTGTTTTGTAATCTCTGTTGCCAGAGTTCCGCCAGGCTTGGCGGCAGCGCGCCGGGCGCTCTGCCAGATAGCAACACCAGGAAGCAGGGCACGACCAGTCCTTGCGGATTGTCACGGCTACTCCATCCCAGCACCTTCTCACGAGCGGCCAGTTGCTGTGCGGCCTCCCAATCCCCGGCGAACAAGCAGGCATGGGCGAGGACAGACTTGTCAATCCACGCCGGTTCTTCAAGATGATCGCCGCCGAACCATACTTCTGTTACTTCCTTGTGGCGGGGAGGATGGGCAAGGTAATCCTTCGCGTGCTGGGCGGCTTGCTGCATCAATCTTTTTCTTTCTTTACCAGCGGGGGCTGTGTCCCACAAGTCAAGTAGGCGAGCCAGGGTCGGGCAAGCGACGAATGCCTCCCACCGCCCGGCGCGCAGGGCCTCTGTATCGTTTAATTTCGCGGCGGCGGCACACAAGTGATCAGCAATGGCGGCGCGGATGGGAAGTTTGCCGGGAAGTGTCCGCAGGGCTTCTTGTGCGGCGGCAAGCGCCTCACGGTGCTTGTCTTCCTCTGCCAACGCCGCCAGCCAGTCTAAATACGCTCGCGGGCGCTTCTTCCCCTCGGCTCGCGCCAATTCTTCCAGCCCCGGTGTGCCCTGGGAGAGGCGAATCGCTTCCCTCAGCCAGGCGTCCGCATCAGCGCCGCTCTGTTGCCGCAGGTAGGCAATCCAATCCTGGAGGAAACGGTCTTGATCCGGCAACGGCTTAGGGGAGATTTGAATAATATCGTCCAGCATCGGGCGCGGTTTGGCCAGCCACGACTGCGCCTGCCGCGCCTGCTCAAACAGCACCTTGGGGCGGCGGGCGGCTTTCTCGGTCTCGTAGACTGCGCGCAAGTAGCGCGCACAGGCTTCGCCGATGTCCACATTGCTCAAGTCATCGGCGCTCACCCCGCGTCCGTAGTCGTCTTCAAGATGAAGCGCCTCCCCGAACAGTTTTTGGTAGGCGGCCCGGGTGAGGGGAAGGTTATCGTAATCGAAGGCCGCCTGCGCCCGGTCAAACAACGCGGCCAGTGGCTCTATGAACTCCTCGTAGGGTCCCAGACTGTCTTCGTCATCGTCATAGTCGTCCCAGTCGTACCGTTCTTCCAAAACGTCCGCCTGCTTCGCCTGCGCCTTGAGTTCGTTCGTCACATCGTCAATATCCGCCAACAAATCATCCTGCTCAAGGGTCTTCTTGGCAAGAGCGGCCGTTCCCGCCGTCGGCTTCAACTTATCGAGGAATGGCTGGCGATTCGTTGGCGGCGTCTCCTGGGCCAACCGGCGCAAGATGGCGCGAAGTTCATCGGCGGAATAGGCCGCCAACCGTCCTTCCACCGCATCCCAAAAAGCCTTCAATGACACCTTTTTCGCGCTAGACATGAGACACACTCTTTCTTTAGGGGCTTCGCGCTGACAAGCAGCCTAACAGTAACACTCTAAAAAGCAACCGGCAACGACTTGACGCCGCGAAAGGTGGGATGTTCGTGCCATTCGAGCGCCTCCATGTCCAGTCTCAAGTTGGGGAACCGGCGCAGTAAGGTTGTGAAAGCCATTTGGACTTCGAGGCGGGCGAGGGGCGCGCCGATGCAGAAGTGAATGCCGAGGCCGAAACCAACGTGCTTGCCTTCATCGCGCGTAATATCAAACTGGTCTGGCTTTGAAAAATGCTCGGGGTCACGATCCGCCGCTCCGAGAATCATATTGACGAGCTGCCCCGGGCCGATTCGTTTGCCGCCCAGCTCAACCTCCTCGATCGCCGAACGGTAGACGATTTGCACCGCGTTGTCATAGCGCATGACTTCCTCGACGGCGGAGTCGGCGAGCGCAGGATCGTCGCCCAGTTTTTGCAGTTGGTCGGGGTGGCGAAGGAAGGCCAGCACGCCGTTGCCGATCAGGTTGGAGGTCGTTTCATGTCCAGCGGCGAGGAGGACGCTGACGTTGGCGATGAGTTCGTCTTGAGTCAAGCGCTCGCCTTCGTCCACAACCGTGACCAACGCGGTGAGCAAATCTTCCTGGGGCTGCAGTCGGCGGCTCTGGCTCAGGGCGGTGATGTAGTTCGACAGCTCGGCCATACTGCGCGCCGCCCCCTCCATAAGTTCGGGCGAGTGGCGGATGATGCCCAGGACGGCGAAGGAGTCGTCGGACCATTTTTTGAGTTGCTGGCGTTCTTCGATTGGGAAGCCGAGCATCGCGGCGATGACGGCGAGAGGCAGGGGATAGGCCAGATCACGGATCACATCCATGCGGCCTTTCACTTCAACCGCGTCGAGCAAGTCATCTACCACCTGTTGAATGTACGGGCGCATCCGCTCGACCACCCGCGGGGTAAAAGCCTTGTTCACCAGCGCGCGCAGGCGGGTGTGGTACGGTGGATCGGTGTAGGGCATGGACTGGGCGTAAGCGTGATAAACCGGCTCGGCGATTCGCTGTTCGGCTTCGGGCAAACGTTTGAAGCCGCCCATGAGGCCTTGTGCGCGAGAGAAACGCGGGTCGTTGAAGGCCGTGGCAACGTCGTCGTAGCGAGTCAGCACCCAGAAGCCCATCGCTTCATCCCAATGCACCGGGTCTTGAGACCGAAGTTGGGCGTAGAAGGGGTAGGGATTGGCGCGAATCTCGGGACGGAGGAGGTTCGACAAACTGAGTGGCTGGGCATTCTGTTCTAACATCGGATCACCGCCTTCGTGTGTTGGTTGTGTGCCGCTCTGTTTTCTATCCGCCGACTTTATGATACGCCATTTCGATAAAAGGCTTGGCGACTTCAAAGTCATCCATTGACTTTAAAGTCATCTCGAAGTCTCCGGTGCCGTAATGACCTTTGCCAGTCATGTCTCTGGCAATCTTAGGCGCATGTACTATCTCTTTGGGGTTTAACTTCAGAAACAAAAGCACTCTCTGATTCTGAAGTTCCAAGCAAGCTATGTTCTGAGAAATTTTATAAGCCACATATTGCTTCTTGGGAGCTTCTTCCATAGCCGGGTCAAGGCCCATAATAAATTCTTGAACTGCTAACGCTAACTCTTTTACCTTTTCGGGTTTCCCTTCAAGATGTTGCTCAAACTTATAACTGGCTGTCGCTCTGGTAATAGCCGCCTTTTTTCCGGCAGCAACCATAACAGGGTTTTTGCTGCTGGCAGGAATTGCATCAGGCGGTGAATAAGACTTCTGTAGCACTTCTTCGAGATACAAGTATTGTTTTCTGAAAAGGCGATAAGTCCAGAGTTCAATATTTGCACCCATTACCTGCACGGCATATAGATCATACCTTTTGTAGTTTGGCGCAATACAGATGACGCGTACGTCCGACCAATCTACCTTTACTGAATTGCCGAGGGTCTTCTGAACGGCGATTTCAAAGTCACCTCTGTGGTCATTAATCCACGAGAGATAATATAAACTCTGATTGATAAGCTCAGATGATTCAACTTTCTTGTATTCGACAATCACCGGATTATCGTCTTCGGAGAGCGCCAGGGTATCTATCCTGCCTGCATGTTGTGCGCCTGTAGGGAACTCAGATGCTACAAGGCGGCAATTGAAAACAATCTGCAAGTTTTTCTCAATCAGATCTTGCAATGCCTTCTCTGCTGAAAAGTTGGTCTGCTCCATCGCGGCTAGACGTTGATTAGAAATCTCAAATAGTGGCATAGGCTCTCACTTTAGCAACAAGAAGGCATACAACTAAACTATCCGCCAAACCCCCATCGCCTTCGGTTCGGCGGGATGGGCAAGTCGCCGTAAGTTTCGTCCCAATCTTCACCATGCGCTTCCGGCGAGTCTTCGGCAGTGTTGCGCGCAGGTTCGAGGCGTAGAGCGGAGGCGGTCATTAGCAGGAAGGCATTGGCGGTGTCAATACGCGCCTGCGAGGCTTCGCGCCACTGATGATGATCGATCAGCGACTCGCGGCATTCGTCAATCATTTGCTTCACCGAAGATTCTGCCGCGCCGCCGGGGCCACTGCGGGCGGCGACGACGCGGGCCGGGTCGAGCGCCTCGGCGATGATTTCCGGTGTCAGGCGTTGTAGAGACGCAACACGCTCCGCGTGCGTCTCTACGGCGGCGGCGGCCAGCAGATCGGCGGTGAGGGCCGTCGCGCCGGACTCGAGGGCGGCGCGAACGGCGTGGCCGACGAGGTCGTGCGCGGCCTTGTAGTCGAGGCCGCAGTTGAGCATGATCACTTCCGCCAGATCGGTCGCGCCAATAAAGTTCTCGGAGGCGCGCCGGGCGGCGAGGCCGGCGTTCACAGTGAGGCCGCGCAGAACGTCGGCCATCAGCCACGCCGCGCCAATAGCCCGGTCGAGGGCGCGGGGAATGTCGCCATAAGCAAAAATGCGGTTGTCAATTTGGCCGGAGGGCGTTTTGCCGACGGCGGCCATGGCCGCCAGCGTGCCAATGGACTCGCCGCACACGCCGCGCAGATACGCCAGCGCGTAAGGGTTTTTCTTCTGCGGCATGATGACGCTGGTACGCGTGTGACGGTCGGCGAGTTCCACCAGGCCAAACTCGGCGGTGGAGAAAATTTGCAAATCTTCGGCGAGGCGGTCGAGGTTGACCAGAGCGGCGGTGAGGAGGGCGGCAACTTCAATCGGGCCGTCGGCCTGCCACATGGCATCGCGGGTGTGAGGGATGACGGAGTCGAAGCCGAGCAATTCGGCCAGCCGCGCCCGGTCGAGTGGAAGCCGACTGCCGTTGACACTACCCGATCCCGCCGGGCTGACGTTGGCCCGCGCAAAGGCGGCGCGGGCGCGGCTGAGATCACGAAGGAGTGGATAGACAAACGTGAGCAGATAATGCCCAAAGGTAGTGGGTTGGGCCGGTTGCAGGTAGGTGTAATCGGGGAATAGGGTAGCCCGGTGGGTGGCGGCCAACTCGGTGGCGGCGACGGCGCAATCGCCGAGGGCGGCGGTCAACCTCAGCAGGCGAGTGCGGGCGGCGAGGCGATAGCCAATAGTGGTCGCCTCGCGCCGGGCGCGGCCGGCCGACAACCAGCCCACCGGCGCGGCGAGCATTTTGAGATAGGCTTCGCGATTGGAATAGAGATCGCCACGTGCCGGGTCGAGGGCAAAGTCGAGCGGCGGCGAGGGATGAATGGCGAGCAGGGCCGAGAGCAGTTCGCCCCCGGCCTGGCGCGGAATGACGTTGGCTTCGATCAGCCCGACGACGTGGGCGATGTCGGCCAGGCTCATGCCCTCGTACAGAATGGCGGCGTCGCCTGTCTCACGCGCATAAGCGGTGTGGATAAGTTCGTCGGCAGGCGGGTCAGTGAGGCGCATTAGACATAGCCAGCACCCTGAGCGGAGGGCGTAGCGAAGCGAAGCCCGCAGTCGAAGGGTGCGGCTTTTGCAAAGGGGCCGCGTCTTTCGACTTCACTCCGCTTCGTTCCGTTCCGCTCAGGACACTGAGGGTTAGCACACGAGCGAGCGATTACACGTACATTCACTTACGCTTCCGGCACTTTGCGATGCAACATCTGCGAGATGCGTTCGGCGAGGGTCAACGGCTCATCTTGTTCCATCTTCTCAACCAGCGGGCGCAGAGTCTCGAAGCGCAATCCGGCGCGCAGGGCCTCGGTCGCCAGCACCTCACGCGGCTGAATATTGCCCAGCCCCACATCCGGCCCGAAGCGCAGAATTAAATATTCCTGTTGATTTTTGAGCGGCGCTTCCCAGATCAGGCGATCCAGATGGCTGTTGAGCATAGCGGCGATAGTATCTACGTCTCCCTCGTGGACACTGCCGTCCACGCCGTACACGCCCACACCCTTGCCCGACTCCCGCGCCTCGACGATGACCCACGACGCCCCGGACTCAAAATCGAGCAGGGCCTGTTTGGCCAGTTTGGCCGCCGACGGTTGTTCGCGCGGATCCTTTTTGCCGACCTCAGACACAACCGTGAGTCCGGCCTCGAGCGCGATACTGATCAATTCACGGCGGATGTCTGGCGCGATGTGAATCGTGCCATCCGAGATTTCAAGACCACTAAAACCCAGTTCACACGTCCGCCGCACGAACTCGGGATACACACCCTTTAGAACGGCGTACTCCGTCAGCGTACCGCCAGGGTAGACAAGCAAGTCGTTGTCCCGCGCCAGCGTAATTTTCCGGCGTAACACGTCTTCGTCCAACAACGCCGAGGTACCGAACGAAAGTTTCCAGTGGTCAACGTAATCGCCGGTCAGCGCCAGTAAGTCGGCCATGTTGGTGAGACCCTGACATTTGTCAATGATCATCGTAACGCCGGCCGTGCGCGGCTTGCGGGAACGATCATTTAAGTGAGAAAAAACATCAGCCCAGGCCTTCATAACGGAAACTCCAAACTTCAAATTTCAAACTTCAAACTCAAAGTCATTTGCAGTTTGAGTTTTGGTGTTTGAAATTAATTGATGCAACGCTTCTTCCACCATCTTCAAATCTGCCCCCCACGGCACGACCGCGGCCTGGTGATCAAGTTCAATATCAAACTCGAGCAAACAGCACTTGAGCAGGGTCGGCCCGGTTCGCTCCCCGGCCAACCGGCGCGGGCACATTTCGATGCGCGGCGGCTCGTCGCCATAATAGTGGCGGTGGAATTGCAAACTGCGCTCACAGCCAATCAGCGTCCACGGTTGGCGTCCCTCCGGGCGCTCGTCTAAAAAATACACCGGAGCCGAAAGTCTGTCCAGCCCGCCGGAACGGCAGGGGACGAGGAAGGCCGGCGGGTGGTATCCAGCGGCCAAATCGTTTAGATCAATGCGTTCGAGTTCCAACCGGATCGGCGGCAGTTCCGCATAACTAAGAACGTGCTGGGCCAGGCCGAAGAGTTTGGGCGGCTCCGGCGGCGCAACCTCGACGACGCGAATGATCAGCGGGTCGGGGCGATGAATAAAGTTGACGTGCCCATATTTGCCGCTGACGACCAATGTGCCCTCTGGCCCCACCCCGAGTTCGCGCGCTTTGGCGGCCAGGGCCGAGGGGTTGGCCGGATCAGTATCGGGCGCTTCGGCAAAGACGCAGGTATCCGGCAGAGCAAGCACCTCAACCGAATCAATCGGGCTGAATAAAGACTCGCGATCGGGCGCAGTGACGGCGACCACCGCCGTAGCTTCGCCCCGGCGCAACACCACGAAGTCGGTGCGGCGGTAAGCCTCACGGCCCAGAAGGTGGGCGCGGATGGCGGCTTCGGTCATCTCGCCCGCATAGGGCTGGACGCTGACGCGCCGATAGGGAAGGGGGACAAGATTTTTCATTCGGCGGTTTCACCCTTCTCCCCCTTCTCTTTCTCTTCCATTTGCCGGAAGCGGCGAAACGCCACCGACAGGGTAGACGACTCGGCAATGGCCCCGGCGACCAACAATACGTCGAAGATTTCTTCGAGGGTGGCCCCCTTGCGCCGGGCGGCCCGCATGTGGGCATCAAGGCAGTGCTCGCACATCAGCGCCGCTGAGGCGGCCACGGCGGCCAACTCGGCGGTCTTGGGGTCAATCGCTTTAGGAGCATCATACAGTTGAGCTCCCTGTAAAACGTGAGGGACAAAAACTTCCGGGCGGCGGCTGAGAACGCTCAACATCAGCCCCAGCCCGCCATCTCGTTGCCGAAGATAGTTGAGAATTGTCTCCAGCGCCTGCCCGTCGGTTTCGATCAGCGCCGACAATTCGGCCAATAACTGTTCTCGATTCACAGGCAAAGGGACAGACGGGAGCCTGACGACCGGTCGGCGGCCCCCGTCTGAATCGCAGGAGTGGTTATTAGTAAACGCCGCGATCGAATTTCGGCGCGGGCAGGTATTCCCACTTTTCGCCCTTGCGGTGCTTGGCGGCGATGTCGAGCACTTTCGCCGCGTACTCAAAAGCGTAGGGGATGCCCGGTCCGCCGGGAACGAAGCCGCCGGCGATCACGCCGACCACGCAGGCCTCGAAGATCTC
>CAYSIV010000147.1:0-14410 GCA_964431175.1 uncultured Anaerolineales bacterium | reverse complement strand
GACCGCGCACGATGTCGTGAGCAAGAAACCGCGCACGATGTCGTGACTATTGACACATAAGCATTACCGACGACTACTCTCTTTATTTGACGGAGGGGAGCGGAACGGTCATCTACTATGACAATTACAAATTAGGTGCCCCCTCTGACGCCATTGGAGCAGAATGGGTTCGTAGGAAATTCTTGACCACTGTGGTGATTGACATGCTACTCTTTCAGAGAGCAATATTGTTCACATTCAACAATCAACTCAGTCAGGCAACATACAACATCGCCAAGTTAACCAACCTCAAGCAGGAATATATCTTAGCCCTTCAAGAGTTTGAAGCGCTTGACATCAGTTATTACGGGAGCGTCCATGACATCATCAAACGCGGCCATGAGACTTTCAGAATAAACGACCTCCGTAAGCTGTTCGTAACGAAACTTGAAGGCATCGAAAGCCTTATTCAAGGAGCAGAAGAGAGGCATCGTGCAAGCCGTGAACAACTGGTCAAGATTTTGACAACCCTGGTTGCTGTAATCTTCTCTTTAAGCGGAGTCCAAAGCGTCGTAGATGTGATAAAGAGTTGGCCGCTTGCCACACCTAATTACTATCCTCCTCTCATTGGGCTCTTATACGGCTGGATTCTGAGCATTTTTACGCAACACCCCACAACCACTACTGTTGTTCTTTACTTTGCGACTGTTGCTATTACGCTGTTAGCACTTTGGTATGAAAATATCAAAGGCTGGAGACGGCGAAGACAAGTGATAGAAAGCCGCAACATCCCCAAGAGTCCCGAACTAACGATGTCGCCTATGAGTTTTATAATCAAGTCGCACGATGACGAGAGTAATAGCAACAATGAAGCGAGAACAGAGAATCGGGATGGCACAAGGCAACGATAGTAGCTCCTCTCCCCCACCCTACCACATTTCCTCTCCATCCGACAAAGCGCTGGCTTGTTATCGTGAGGCGTTGGGGCTGACGGTGAATGAGGCCGAGTCATGTCTTGACGGCAAGGCGTTTCGGGCTAAACTTCTTTTTCACAACTTGCCATTCACAAGGAGCCTGGAGCATCAAGATGAAATCGAAAACCATCGTATTCGTACACGGAATGTTTATGACCCCGCTATGCTGGGAGCAATGGGTTAACTATTATCAAGCCAAAGGGTATCAGTGCCTCGCCCCCGCCTGGCCCGGTCGAGACCAGTCAATTGATGCCCTCCGCAAGAATCATCCCGACCCACAGTTGGGCAAGCTCACTCTTACACATATCGTCGAGCATTTTACCGGCGTCATTGGAAAATTGGGTGACAAGCCCGTCATCATCGGCCACTCGATGGGCGGCTTGATCGTGCAAATCCTGCTTCAGCGCGACTTAGCCGCCGCCGGTGTGGCCATTGACTCGGCGCCGCCTGCGGGCGTGTTCACCACCCGGTTCTCATTTTTGAAATCCAACTGGCCTATGATTAACCCGCTCATTTCCGGGCACGAACCGCGTCAGATGTCGTTTGAAGATTTTCAATACGCGTTCGTGAATACACTGCCATTGGCCGAGCAACAAGCGGCCTATAACAAGTACGTCGTGCCAGAGTCGCGGATGGTGCCAAGAGAATCATTAGGCGGAATTGCCAAGGTTGACTTCAAGAAGCCGCACGCGCCGTTGTTGCTGACCGCCGGTTCAGACGACAACATCATCCCCGCCCCGCTCAACAAAGCCAACTACGAGAAATACAGGCCATCCGCCTCAATCACCGACTTCAAGGAATTCGCCGGGCGAACGCATTTCATTATCGGACAAAAAGGCTGGGAAGAAGTCGCCGACTACACCCTGGCCTGGTTGAACGACAAGGGCGTGTAATACTGTTCGTTCGGGTGCATTTCCGTTTGGGGGCAGACTTTTGCAAGCCCAGCAAATCACGCTCCCGCCGGATTGCCAAATCCGGCGGCAGGGGCGGCGGATTTGGCAATCCGCCGCGAGCCGGAGAAACTCGCCCCCGACTTGAAATGCACCCGTTCATTCCGTTCTACTCAGCGCGCGATCCAAGTTGCAGTTACAATACGGGGCATGTCTGCTCCCACCCCACCGCCTGCCCGCGACAACTGGCGTGGTTGCTTCGCCATCATCTTCAGCCTGTTTGGGTTGGCGCTGTGCGTCTGTCTCGCCATCGGCCTGAGCGCCGCCGACCACCTCCCTAACCAACTCGACCGCTACCTGCCGCTCACGCCCGGCGACGCCAGCCTCTATCGCGTCACCTACGCCGACGGCAGTCAGGGCTTCCTCTCGGTCAACGTCATACCGCCTGACAACGACGGCATCACTTACGGTGCGCTCTACAACGGCGATGCGGTTCAAGTCCACTCGATTTACACCAACTGGCAGGGCGACGGGGAAACTTACACCCGCGACGATTACTACAGCCGAAACGGCCAAATTTTGTCGCTCGTCGCCCAAAAGGCGCAGGGCCGAACCACCCAACTCAACCCGCCTATCACGGCCTGGTCGCCCAATTTTCTGAACGAGCCTATCAGCGGCCAAACCACCGTCAACAACAATCAGTTCACTTACAGCCAGCAAGTTGAGGGCGAAGAGCCGATGGCCTTGCCAGATGGCCGAACGGTTGACGCGCTGAAAGTTGCCTCTGAATGGCAGTTTCAGAATCAGGTGTTGAGCCGGGCCTCAACGTGGCACGCGCCCGGCATTGGCGTCGCGCGCTACGAGGAGTATGACGCTCAAGGGAAATTGACCCAGCGTCTCGAACTCCTCAACAGCACCCGCCTCACCGGGGCCGCCACTCCTCCAATTCTCCAATCCTCATCTTCCGTCGCCTTCTTCCGCGAAGATCCCGCCCGCACCGGCGCGCACCTCGACGCGAACATCGCCAAACCGGACTTCAAAATCGCCTACCGTCTTACGCTCGACAACGCCTTCACCGCCTCGCCGGCGTTTGCCGACGGCTTGCTTTACGTAGCTGATCAGGCCGGGATGTTGACGGCGCTCGATGCCCGGCAAGGCACGCCCCGCTGGCAGTTTGGAGCCGGAGGCGCGATCGTGGCCGCCCCGGCAGTGGCGGCCGGCATCGTCTACGTCGGCGCAAGTGACAAGACGTTGTATGCTCTTGAAGCGAGTGGCGGTCTGTTCCTGTGGAGTCATCGTCTTCACGACAATGTAGCCACCTCACCGGTGGTCGTCAATGGCACGCTGTTCGTCGGCGGTGAAGATCGGACACTGTACGCCCTCGACGCGCTCACGGGCGCCGAGCAGTGGACCTTCGCCGCCGGAGACCGCATCATCAGTTCACCGGCCGTGGCCGGGGGCCGCGTCTTCTTCGGCTCGGACGACGCGGTGCTTTACGCGCTCGACGCCCGGAGCGGAGACACGCTGTGGCGTTATGCTCTCGACGCACCCGTGGAGGGGACGCCCGCCGTCTCGCCGGATGGAATCGTGTACGCTGTCTCAACCGGTGCCCAGTTGGCCGCCCTGGACGCCGCCACCGGAGACGAGCTTTGGTCCGCCGAAACCCGCTTTGGCTTCGACGCCTCGCCCGCCATAGGACAAAAATTTGTCTTCGTCGCCGATCAGGATGGCGCGGTGAGTGCTTACGATCGACAGACGGGCGAAGTAGCGTGGAAGTGGCAAGGCGTTTACGGCGACTACTTTTCAAGCTCGCCGTTACTGCTCGGTAAACTGTTGCTGGCCGCCAGCAGTTCGGGGGCGCTGGTTGTCTTCGACGCCGGGACCGGAGAGGTCCTACAAAACATCAACGTCGGCGACGGCGTGAGCGGGTCGCCCACCTGGAGCGGCGACACCGTCTTCATCACCAACCAAAAGCGGGAAGTGCTGGCCCTCCAGGCGGGTGATGACATCGCCGGCTTCTCATTCCACCAAGTCTGGCAATACTCGTTTACGACGGAAGGCGACCTTGCCCGAACGCTCCATGCCGATCCGGTGGGGGTGGACAACATAATCTATGCCGCACTGTACGGCGGCGACTTGCTCGCCGTGGACGCCGCCAACGGCGGCGGTCAACTGCTGGCTCAGTTTGGCGAAAAGATTGAGGGCACGCCAGTCTACAGTGATGGCATTCTCTTTATTGCCACCCGCGCCGGGAGTGTGCTGGCTTATGACCTCAACCGCCAACAAACTTTGTGGCGCGCTCAAACGGGCGGCAACTTCCGCTTTGGCCCGGCGGTTGATAGTGAGCGCGTCTATGTTCACAGCACCGGGGGCGATCAAAAAGTTTATGCGCTGGATCGGCGCACGGGCGCAATCGTCTGGCAGTTAGACGCGCCGAAGGGCAGCAGCACACCTGTGTTGGGCAACGGCCTTTTGTATGTCAGCGCTGAGGCTATCCTCGCCCTCAACCCGGCGACCGGCGACCTCCAGTGGCGCTCCACGCCGTTCACCAGTCTGGGCAGTCTGGCGGTGTATGAAGGCCTGGTTTACGCGGGCGGGGCCGACCCGGAGAGCGACGCCCTCATTGCCCTGGACGCCGCCAGCGGCGAAACCGTGTGGCAAAGAAAAGAGGAGGCTCTGTTCGCCGCCAGCAACCCGGGCTACGATCCGGCCAGCGGCACAATCGTCTTCGGCGCGATGAACGGTCAGCTATACGCCTACGACGCCGGGACCGGCGAGGAACGCTGGCGCTTCCAGGCCGATAGCGCCATTCAGAGCAACATTCAGGCGCAAGAGGGCGTGGTGATCTTCACCACCTTCAACGGCACCCTCTACGCGGTAGACGCCAAAACCGGGGACCTACTCTCCAACTTCAAACCCGGCACGACCGTCAATACCTACAATGCGCCTCTCGTCCGGCCGGGCCGAGTCTACGCCGTGCACGGCACAACGTTGTATGCGTTGGATGTGGATCGATAGACCATGTTGAGCCGCCTCATCTCTCCCACCGGCCGTCTTCTCCGGGCCGCCGGCCAAACCATTTGGACGCTGGCCAGCACCGGCTGGGAAATGGTCGTCTGGGGCAACCTCCGCGCCGGGTCAATTTCCCTCGCCAACACCACGCGCAGTTTCCGCGCCCTCATCCGTCTCGGCCTGTGGCTCACCATCGGCTTGCTGATCATGTTGCTCTTCAGCAGTGCCTGGCGCGTCATCTCACCCCTGCAACCTCTTTTGTTTTACACCGATGCCCTGGCCGGCATTTACGCGCCCACCTATTTTATCCCGGTCACCATTGGTTTGCTGGCCCTGGCCTGGACGTATTTGCTGTGCGGCGCGCTCCACGCCCAGTGGGCGGCCAAACTTTTGATCCTGTGCCTCTTCGGCCTGTTTGATTTCAGCTTCGGGTTTCACATCATCCCCGGCCTGTTTCTCGAAGTCAGCTTGATCCTCTCCGGCCTGGGATTCAGCTTGTGGAGCGGTCTGGCGCTCCTCATTCAACTTGGCGGCTGGCTGGTTCTGCTCGCGCTCTTCGTCATTCGTTGGCGGCGGCCCATCGCGCTTGGCTTTGAGTTCCCGCTCATATTGTTGGTGCTGGCGGCTCTGCTGTTCTCCAGCTATTTCAGCGCCCTGTTCAGCGCCGGCGTCTTCCAGGTCGAAGCCGAGTCCAGCGGCCTGCAGCTTACCCAGGCGCTGAGTCTGATCAGCACATTCCTGATTCCCTTTCTGCTCATCGCCGGAGTTGAAGTCGCCACCTTTGGCCTGGGCCTCACCGAAGCCGTTGCCGGGCAACTGAGGCGCGCCCCGCAGACTCAAGGTGGCCGGGGGCAAAGACTGTGGATCATCGCCCTGGTCGCCTTCCTCTCTTTTCGGCTGAGTGCCCAGTGGATCGCCCCGCTCTTCAATCATGGTGACATCGCCTTTAGTTGGGGAGCTGTGGTCATTGCCCTGCTCCTGCTCGTCATCTTTGCCCGAGTGCGGCGCGAGCCAACCGCAGAAGGATTGCCCTGGTGGGTGATCCCGCTCACGGCGTTTGCGCTCTACGCCGTTTTGTTTGGGTTGCAGATCATCAGCTTTGTGGAAGCCGGATTGGGCGTGGCCGCCATTGCCCTGGGCCAGGATGCGAACGCGATTCTGGGGCTCTTTTCGCGCTTCATGCTTTTCCTGGGCGAGTGGAACGAAATATTCGTCGGCGGGCTGGCGCTGTTCATCGGCCTGGTGATGTGGCTTCGGGCGCGACTCAAGCGGCGGCCTTTGCCTCCCACCGCCCTCTTCCTGTTCATCTTCAGCCTGTGGCTGGCCTGGTGGATTTTCACGCGCGGCAACCGCCCGCTGGGCGTGTTGTCATTCCGCTTTAGCGACCTCTCGACATTTATGACCCCGGTCCTGTTCGGCTGTCTGCTCGTGAGCGCCATAAAGCGCCGGTTGAACTCGGGCGTTCTGCTCTACCTGACGGCGGCGGCGCTAGTGTTGTGGCTGTTGGAGTTTCAGGATTTTCTGTCCGATCCGCTCTCGCCGGCGTTTGGCTTGCTGGGGGCGCAGGCGGCCCTGATCAGCGTGAGCATTTTCTTGAACGTGATGGCGGCCGGCAATCGCTTTGCCCTCAACGCCGAGTCGGATCGCTTTCCGCGTTATGCCCGGAGCCTGATGTACTTCGGCTACGCTCTGCTCACCGTCACCAGCATCAACTGGCTGGCCGCCTCGCACGATGTGAGCGCGATGGCAACCAACGACCAGATTACCCAAAACGGTTTCATCGCCATTGGCCTGCCACTGGCCTTCTGGGCGCTGATCGCCGGAAGCAGTACCGTGCTGGGAGAAGACGCGCCGCCGCCAGCCGAAGGGGGTATCGCGAATTGACAGGGGTAAATTTGGGCTTACACTGTGGCTTAGATTTCGGTTGCGGCCTATACTCGGTTTTAGGGGCAACCTTACCGACGGCGGCTTAGTTCAACTCAGGATTATGCGGCGGCGGTCAGCCTGAAACGATCTCGTACACGCCGCGTGGCATTAATCCTTAATCGTTGGGTGCGCTTCCTGCAATCATAGGTTTGAGATAGGCCATGTCACAAAAAGAAATTCCCGACGACGCCATCGAAGCGGTTGCCCGGCACATCAACAATCGCAGCAACAAGAACTACAGCATCAATCCCATTGGGAATGAGGACAATATAGAAACGCCTCAGATTTTTGAAATTCTCCCTTTTGGCGAAATTGACAATACAGATAGACGTTTTTACGCGATTGACGGAAGCTACAACAGCCAAGAGTTCTATAACGGTTTAGCTATCGCTATATACTCCGCTGGCTATATTTGTTACCAGCACGGTAAACAGATAAGAATGAATTCAAGCGATGACCCCGTAATTCTAGGGCAAACATATACGCCTAACAACATCCTCGTAACCAACGAAGATCATCTTGCCGAAATTTATGATGAGTTGTTTACAATGCCGCCCGTAAAGCGGCTCGTAGAATTTTGGACTAAGGAACCGGACGACACACTAAATAGGGTTTTCGCGTATGGCAAAGAGCAAGTCTGCGTAAATCTTTCGACATTACTCTCGTTTTGCCAAGAGATTCTAGAGATAGCTCTCATACTCGAGGTAGCAGAACACCCAGATACAAAACTTGGGGATTTTATCCTACGGGATGGAACGCTTCGCCCGATTCAAGTAAAGCAATCTTATTTGATTCGACTAGGAAGGTATTTGCATAAGAAGGGCATCAAGATTGTCGCCATTACTAAGCAGTCTCCGATAAAAATGGAATTGTCGTATACATTCAAGCAGATTGACACGTATCTCCAAGACCAGCTTAAGCGCGAATATCCTTTTGTCGAAACAGACCCGAAAAGAAAAAAGCTGTGCTGCTGGTTTGAAGTACCTACGCCTGTTCTAGCAGCAGCATATCCAGGAGGCGGACAATTTTTCAAAAAGGCGATTAGTGGCGCGCGTGGATTTGGTCTCTTTATAGCCGCCCGATTGGATTATGTTGAAAAACTTCAAAATTACGACTGGCTAATTGCAGACGCAATTCCCGAAATTGAGTCAGGGCTGCTAGACCGCGACAAAGCTGTACTTGACTTAATATTCAAAGAGCTAACACGATTAACCCAAGAGCATTACATCTTGGGTTATCCCTACCCATTAGCCGAAGCGCATAACTTCATTTCCCTCAAGAAAAACTTCAAAGAAGAAATCGTCAATCGCCTAAAATATTCGCTATACAAAGACCAGCGAATGGACAATATAGATATTGAGAATTTGTTTCTTGACACGCATGACAGGTTTTAGGAGGAAGACAAACAATGAGCAAACAAGCTGATTTCGGCGTCCTCTACGGCCAGAAGACTACAGAAGACGCTTTACTGATTTACTCATCTTACGAAGACGCCAAAGCCAGCCCCCAAACAGGTGACTTCATTGTTTTAACGCCGAAAGATGAAGGAAGTATAAAGTATCTCGCTCGTGTTGAAGCCGAGATTTATGACGAAGATCCCATCTTCAAATCACAGGACAAGACACTCATCGCCGTTCACTATGCCCGTATTGCTGAAAGAGAACTTTCGGAACGTGATAAGCAGAAAATGTTCAGTTATACATACAAGGTGAGAATCCTCGGAACCTACACAGATAATGGCACTTCCATATCCTTTACAACCGCCGTCAGAAAGTTGCCTATAGTTTCGTATATCGCACGGCATCTGAACAAACGCGAAATCGAGGCAATATTAAACAGGGCCAATGAGAACGGCGCACCGATAGGCTACCTCTGTATCGGGGAAACAGTTTTTCAGGACAAAGGGCAGATTCTTTTTAGAGTTGATAAGTTGCGCAACAAGCGCACGATGATTTTTGCTCAATCAGGCTTTGGTAAGACGAATCTTGTCAAGGTTCTCTTACATTACATGACAGGAAACTTGACCTATGGCAAACTCGTTTTCGACTTAAACGGCGAATACTTTTTGCGAGGTACGGCAACCTACGGACTGGGTGATATTGACGACCCGTCTTTCAAAAGTAACGTCGTTGTTTATACCGACAAGGAACTTCCCAACGAATACAAAGACTCCAAACGCTTTGTACACGGCGGTAAGGTATTGTTGAATATGCACAAGCACCTCACAGTAGGTGACATTCTAAATTTTGGAGCCAGCTTTTCGGGAGTGATGAAATCCTTCTTGCTCTATCTTGATGAAGAAGGAGTAGGTGATTTCATTCAGAAAATCGACAGCTATGTTGTGAATCCGGAACAACTGCATAAGGACTTCCCTGATTTCTTTGATGATGCGGAGGTTAAAAAGGTTGGCGCAAGAAAGACCATAGCCGCTATCAGAAAACGCATAAGATACTTGATAGACGAAGGCAAAGGATTGCATTCCAGTTCGTCGAAACTGGTGGAAGATGTCTTTGAGTATCTTAAGCAAGGCAAAACGGTTGTCATTGACCTATCGCTCAAAGACAATATGGACGCAAGTATTATTTCCACAATTCTTGTACGCAAGCTGTTTGACAACAACAAGGAGAATTTCACGTCAGACAAGCTCGATAAGGTTATCAACACCGTTATATTTGTGGAAGAAGCACAGAATGTTTTGTCGGAAGAGTTTGTAAAGTCGAACGCGAATCCATTTGTCAGGGTTGCAAAAGAAGGTCGCAAGTTTGGATTGGGATTGGTGGCAATTACTCAGCGCCCATCGGCCATCTCGGAAGAGATACGAACTCAGGCCGAAAACTTTTTCGCCTTGCATATGGGCAATTCAGACGATATCAAAGCATTAATCAAATCAAATATCAACTATGACGGTGTGATTGCGAACTTCATACAGCGAGAGACAATAGCGGGCAATCTCTATATGGTCTCATCGGATCAAGCCTTTGCTTTGCCAGTGCGAGTAACCGAATTTGAAAAACTCGTCGAAAGCAAAGTTTACAAAGAGTCCAAGTTCGCAAAATAAGCCATGCTAGACATCCAGTTCAAGCGAAACAGCCCTTTACAAAAACTCCTTTCTGAACAAAGGGCTGATTTTTCTATCCACACGAAATCTCCAGAGGAAAAGGTCAAGCTTTTGATAGTGCGCGATTTGTTGCGGCTGGGCTGGGAAATGAACTTCAAACCTGACAGAGTTCTCATAAAGCCACCCGACTCTTACGACAAGCAAATTATCAAAGACTCAATGCAAATCAAAAGGCAAGAGTTGCTCACAAAAAATGCGGCCTGGATTAGTAAACATCTTGAGCTTGCAAGACAAAACCTTGCCGATGGAGCTTTGGTTTGGAAATCGAGTATAGAACCCGTTATTGAAGTTTGCGAAACACAAACGCAACTTGATGTTTTCCGAATCTTCCGTTTTTATTGGTCGTCCCCTTACAGCGAGTATGTTGGGCGGAGGATTAAGCTCCTAATTCGTGATAATGCCTTGCCAAGTAAGCCGCTAATAGGCATTGCGGCGCTTGGCAGTTCAATTGTGCATATTCCTGACCGGGACAAGTGGGTAGGATGGGACAAAGAAACACGCACAAAGAACCTGGTATATGCAATGGATGCCTATGTCTTGGGAGCATTACCACCCTACAATTATCTTTTGGGCGGCAAACTCATCTCTTACATCATCGCGTCCAACGAAGTCAGAGGTATTTACGAGCGCAAGTACAAAGGCAAAGTTACCAACATTTCTAAGCGCATAGCAAATAGACTCGCCTGCATTTTCACTACAAGCCTATACGGTAAAAGTTCCCAGTACAACCGCGTCAAATACAACGATCATTTGCTATATATCCCTATCGGCTACACAAAAGGTTATGGTACTTTGCATTTGACCAATGAAACCTTCGACGCTATGCGTGATTTACTAGAGTCTCAAAATATCTCGGTGACAAACAGGTTTGGCGATGGGCCGATATGGAGAATGAGAGTAATACGGACTGCGGCAGATGTTTTAGGTTTTGATGCTGACTTCTTGCTCAAGCATTCATTTCAAAGAGAAATATATGCGGTGCCACTAGCTCATAACTTCAGAGAATTTCTCAATGGCGAGCACGGGAAACTAAAGCGATGTGATTATCCATTAAGTGAGTTGGTCAGCTATTGGAAAGATAGATGGCTAAGTGGCCGAAAAACGAATATTGAAGTAAAGAAGAGTGTGTACAGTTTTCACGCAGAAGGGTTTGGCATTGTGTAGCCCCAAACCCAAGGCCAAGGCGCACCCAACAACCGCTTGCACCCGACTCGGCTACGCCTTGTTATACCAGCGTCATGGTGTCGCATAAGTTCGGGTTAGCCACCGTCTTGGACTAGACCCGCCGAGCGGGTTATGCCGAACGTTGGGTGCTTGTTAACCAGACGAGATTTCGAGCTTCGCGAGGGGGCAGTTTGTCAGAAGAAAATCTGCAGGAGGGATGATCATGAGTGACACCTATCTAAAAAGCTTGTTGGGCGAAAATGAACAGGTGCTTTTTGTGACCCGTCAGCACTGGCTGGTGCTGGCCGGCGAAATTTTGAGCGAGAGCATTTTGTCGGTAGCGTGGGTGGTGTTGGTTTCCATCATTTGGGCTTTGTGGGTGCCGAATGTTTTGGTAGCCCTGGGATACCTGTTGCTCGTTTTCCCATTGCTCAGCCTGTGGCGGGACAGTCTCGTCTGGTCGAATCGCAAGTATTTGGTGACCAGCCGCCGGGTGATCCAACTTGCCGGCGTGTTCAGTAAGAACGTCACCGATTCCTCGCTGGAGAAGGTCAATGATGTGAAGATGAGTCAGTCTTCCCTGGGGCGGCTGTTGGATTACGGCGATATCGAAATTCTGACCGCCAGCGAATTGGGCGTGAACAAGTTCACCCGCATCGGCCAGCCCATCAAGTACAAGATGGCCATGATCAACGCCAAGGAAAACCTGGAGCGTACTCCGGCGAAGGTCGAACCGGGCCGCCCGACGCGCAGCGCAGTGGATTTGTTGACGCAACTGGACGAGTTGCGCCAACATGGTGTGCTGACCGAGGCAGAGTTTCAGAGCAAGAAAGCTGAATTGCTAAAGCAGATGTAGCATTTGGTTAATCAGGCACCCAACACCCGCTTGCTGAGAAACCGTTGGGCAAGTTGACGATACGAAACGGCGCGGCATGACGGTTTCTCTGGCGAGGGAATGCCGCAAGGCGGCAGGGGTGATTGCAGCGGACTGGCGGCCTCGGCCAGCCGCTGACGCCGACCGTCAGGCGCACGACGCGAGTTTCGACCCTCACGCTTGACAGCAGCGCCCGGTGTATGTACAATATAATTACTTAGGGCGAATTGGAGGCGATTCGTATGAGCACGGTATTGAAAGTTCGGATTATCAAGATCGGCAACTCCCACGGCGTTCGTATTCCCAAGGTATGGCTTGAACAACTCGACTTGGGCGAGGAAGTTGAGATGGCGGTCGAGTCCGATCAAATTGTTATCCGCCCGGCCCATTCCCCGCGTGATAGCTGGGAGCAACAGTTCAGCCTGATGGCGGCCCAGGGAGATGACCAATTGCTCGATCAGCCCAGGCCCACTCGCTGGGAGCAGGATGAGTGGGAATGGTAGTCAAGCGCTTTGAAGTCTATCTCGTCAATCTTGACCCGACGGCGGGCAGTGAAATTAAGAAAACGCGCCCTTGTCTTGTCGTCTCACCAGATGAAATGAATCGCCATATCAACACGATTATCATAGCGCCAATGACGACCAAGGGCCATCTTTACCCAACTCGAGTGCCTTGCCGGTTTCAAGGCAAGGACGGACAAGTCGTCTTGGATCAGTTGCGAACCGTAGATAAGGCCCGGTTGGTCAAGCCGCTTGGACGGATTAGTCCCGCCACGCAAAAAGCCGTCTTAGAAGTATTGGCGGAAATGTTTGCTGAGTAAGGCCATGCGTCAACCCCGCGTCCTGAGAAACCCTCCTTTAGGAATGGGTGATTTTGCAAGGTGGATAGAGTCTCAAATATATATCTCAGATGGCACCTAACCAGTCGGTGCAACGGATAGCGGCTCTGGCATTTCATTCATGGTCTCGACGCGGCGCGCGGGTGATGCCTACCGTTAGGCAGCAAGTGAGAGAGTCGGTTGTGATGTTCAGAAGGAACACTGGCAGGCTTATTCCTAACCTCAAAGACTAGCGACTATCAAGGAAAGAAGGCCAACATGATAAAACCCTATACCGCTGTCGGTCTCATTCCCACCGTACGGGGCATCCGTAAACGGGCCGATATCAAAATCAACCTCGAACACCTGTCGCATTTAGTGAAGGCGGCGGCCTGGCTGTCCAGCCTGGATTTGCCGGTCCGGCTGATCGCTTTTCCGGAAGGGGCGCTCCAGGCATTCAATGACGAAGTCCTCGACCTCGACCATGTCCAATTCGCGCGTGAGTGCGCGATCGACATCCCGGGCGAAGAAACCGACGAGCTGGGCAAGATCGCCCGCGCCTACGATGCTTTCATCATCGCCCAGGCCAAAGCGCGCCATCCCGATCTCCCGGATCGCTTCTTCAACGTTGGGTTCATCCTGAACCCGAAAGGCGAGATCATCCTGAAGCATTACAAGGTGTCGCCGCTCTTCCCGGTGGAGCATTCCGTCTGCCCCCACGATGTCTACGATTGGTGGGTGGAAAAGTATGGCCGCAATCTCAATGCCTTCTGGCCGGTGGTGGATACCGAGATTGGCCGCTTAGGGATTATGATGGCCAACGAAGGCTCCTATCCGGAAAATGCGCGGGCGCTGGCCCTCAACGGCGCCGAAGTGGTGTATCGGGCCTCCTATCCGCATCCGGCCACTGGCAATGACATGTTCGAGATTCAAAGCCGGGCCCGGGCGCTGGACAACAACATGTATATCGTGGCTCCGAATATGGGGACCTATTACCTGTTCCCGGAAGAGACCACACCTATTGACACCTTCGGCGGGCGTTCCTTTATTATCAATTACAAAGGCCAAATTGTCGGTCGGCAGGACTATGGGGCGGGTTCGACCTACGTCGCCGGGGTGATTGATGTCGAGGCTCTGCGTGATCATCGCGCCCGTGCCCAGTGGGATAACTACCTGAAGGACCTGCGCACGGAACTTTACCAACTCCTGTATGAGCAACCTATCTATCCCAAGAACCTGTACCTGGATCGCGAGCCAATGAAGCACGCGGAATATCGTGAGAAAGTCATCGCCGGCCAGATCAAACTCATGCACGAGCGGGGCATTTGGGTGAAGCCAGACCGCTAGTACACCCCAGCGGAAATCCCTCGCCGGTTTGTCATGCTGAACGAAGCGAAGCATCTCTCTGCCGGGCCGGAGACCCTTCGCTCTGCTCAGGGTGACACGAGGCAGGCATCCCTAGTACACCCCAGCGGAAATCCCTCGCCGGTTTGTCATGCTGAACGAAGCGAAGCATCTCTCTGCCGGGCCGGAGACCCTTCGCTCTGCTCAGGGTGACACGAGGCAGGCATCCCTAGTACACCCCAGCGGAAATCCCTCGCCGGTTTGTCATGCTGAACGAAGCGAAGCATCTCTCTGCCGGGCCGGAGACCCTTC
>CAYSIV010000146.1:10170-14427 GCA_964431175.1 uncultured Anaerolineales bacterium | reverse complement strand
TTTGACGTATCGATTCTCTCGGTGGGCGACGGCGTGTTTGAAGTGCGCTCGACCAACGGCGACACTTTCCTCGGCGGCGACGATTTTGACGTGCGCATCATCGACTGGGCCGCCGACGAGTTCAAGAAGGATCAAGGCATTGACTTGCGCTCCGACCGCCAGGCTTTGCAACGGCTCAAAGAGGCCGCCGAGAAGGCCAAGATCGAACTCTCGACGGTGATGCAGACCGAACTGAACCTGCCCTTTATCACCGCCGACGCCAGCGGCCCCAAACACCTCACCCTCAGCCTCAGCCGCTCCAAGCTGGAGCAGTTGACGCGCGACCTGGTGGAGCGCTCCATCAATCCGATGCAGAGCGCTCTCAACGACGCAAAGTTGAAACCGGCAGACATTCACGAAGTGGTGATGGTGGGCGGCATGACCCGCATGCCGGCCGTGCAGGAGATCGTCCGCAAGACGTTTGGCAAAGAGTCGCATAAGGGCGTGAATCCAGACGAAGTGGTGGCCGTTGGCGCGGCCATTCAGGCCGGGGTGTTGGGCGGCGATGTGAAAGACGTGCTCCTGCTCGACGTGACGCCGCTCAGTCTAAGTATTGAGACCTACGGCAAAGTTGCCACGGCCCTCATTGAGCGCAATACCACCATCCCCACCAAGAAGAGTCAAATCTTCTCCACCGCCTCCGACATGCAGACCTCGGTGGAGATTCACGTGGTGCAGGGCGAGCGCCCAATGGCCGACGACAACAAGTCGCTTGGCAAGTTCATCCTCGACGGCATCCCGCCCGCCCCGCGCGGTGTGCCGCAGATCGAAGTGACCTTCGACATTGACGCCGACGGCATCCTCAAAGTCAGCGCCTCCGACAAAGCCACGGGCCGCAGTCAACATATCACCATTCACGCCTCGTCCGGCCTGGAAAAATCCGAGATCGAGCGCATGAAAAAGGAAGCCGAACTACACGCTTCTGAAGACAAGGCTCGCCGCGAGAGTATCGAGGCCCGCAATGCCGCCGACTCGGCGATCTACGTGGCCGAGCGCGCCATCAACGATCTCGGCGACAAAGCCGATCCAGCGGCCAAGTCGGAAGTGCAGAGCAAGGTTGAAACCCTGCGCGGGCTGATAAATGGTGAAGACACCAACGCTATGCGCGATGCAACTGCGGCTTTACACCAGGCCGTGCAAAAGCTGGGGGCGGCGGCTTACAGCCAGGGGCCACAAGGGGGTCCGCAAGACGGCCCCGGGATGGGTGGCCAGCCGGGCGGTAGTGGCGGCCCCACCGACGATGGTGTGGTGGACGGCGAATTCAAAGAAGCGTAAGAATGACAAAATCCAAATGACGAATGACAAATGATGGCAATTTGTCATTCGTCATTCGTCATTCGTCATTAAGATGGCAACCAAACGCGACTACTACGACATTCTCGGCGTCCAGCGTGACTCAACGAAGGACGATATCAAGGCCGCTTACCGCAAGCTGGCCAAGCAGTATCATCCTGATGTCAACAAGGAAAACGGGGCCGAGGAAAAATTCAAGGAAGTGAGCGAGGCTTACAGCATCCTCTCGGATGACGAGAAGCGCGCTGCTTACAATCGCTTCGGCCACTCTGCTTTCCAGGGCGCCGGGTCTGCCGACTACACTGGCTTTGGCGACTTCGCCGACATCTTCGAACAGGTTTTTGGCACAGGGTTTAGCGGGCGCTCCTCTGGCGGGCGGCGGGGGCCCCGGCGCGGGGCGGACTTGCGCTACGAGTTGACGATCTCGTTTAACGATGCCGTGCATGGCGTCCAAAAAGAAATCGAAGTCAGCCGCGCTGAGACTTGCGCCACCTGTAGTGGCAACGGCGCCGAACCGGGCACATCGCCGACGCGCTGTTCGACTTGCCGGGGCACAGGCGAAGTGCGCCAGGTGCGCCAGACGTTTCTGGGTTCGATGGTCAACGTTACCACCTGCCCCACTTGCCGGGGCGCTGGTGAGGTGATCACCGCACCCTGCCACACCTGCAAGGGCCGGGGACAGGTACGCAACAAGCGCCGCCTGCAAGTGAACATTCCGGCGGGCGTGGACACTGGCACACAGATTCGATTATCGGGTGAGGGCGAGCCGGGCACAAGTGGCGGTCCCGGCGGCAATTTGTATGTGGTTATCAACGTCGAGCCGCATACTATCTTCCGGCGGCGGGGCGACGACATCTGGCTTGAATACAGCGTCAACATTGCCCAGGCCGCGTTGGGCGCAGAGACTCTGGTGCCGACGATTGACGGCGAAGAGAAGCTCAAGATTCCGGCTGGCACTCAGCCCGGCTCAATCTTTCCGATGCGAAGCCGTGGCGTGCCGCACGTGCAACGCAACGGGCGCGGCGATCAGTTTATCGTCATCACCGTGGCCATTCCCACCTCGCTCACCAGCGAACAAAAGAAGCTCTTCAAGGAGTTAAGCAAGAGCCTTGACAGCACGGGAGCGTCTAACATCGGCGGCCAGAAGAAGAGCTTCCTTGACACTCTCTCCGACTTCTTTGGTGATTAGAGCCGCGCTCTCTCGAACATGAAGACCCCAGAGCATTAAGGCGTCAAGAAAACTTGGTGGTTTCGGTCGTTGGGCCCTTGGGCTCTGTAACAATCTTTCATGAATTGGCTTGAAGTTTCACTGATACTCGACAGCGAGTTGGCTGAGTCCGTCGCCGATGTGCTTGCCCCTTACGCTCATCAGGGCGTTTCAATTGAGTCGACGGCCATTGAAGCCAACGCCGAAGATGAAGGCCGGGTGATTGGCCCTTTGCGCGTCCGCGCTTATCTGCCTGCCGACGACTTAGAGGCGCTTGAAAGCATCAAGCACAAAATTGAAGAGGGCTTGTTCTACCTCAACATGATTCGCCCCATCCCGGCGCCGGTTTACACGCCCGTGGCCGACGCCGATTGGGCCGAGCTGTGGAAAGCCAACTACAAGCCCATTCGCGTTGGCGAGCGTCTCGTCATCATTCCCTCCTGGCTGGCCGGTTCCTACATCGACGACCCGGCTGCCGGAAGACCTGACCACCCGGTCATCCGGCTCCTCATGGATCCCGGCATGGCCTTTGGCACCGGCACGCACCCCACCACCCAACTCTGCCTGGCTCTCATCGAAGCGCACCTCAATCCGGACGACGCTGTGTTGGATTTGGGTTGCGGCTCGGGCATCCTTTCTATCGCCGCCGCCAAGCTAGGCGCGAAATCCGTTCTGGCGGTTGACATTGATTCTGAAGCGATCCGGGCCACAAAAGAGAATGCCAATTTCAACGGGGCAGCCGCCTCTATTGAAAGCTACCCCGGCTCTTTGGCCAACATTCAACATACAAGCCATCAAACTTTCAATCTTGCGATTGCTAACATTATCGCCCCTGTCATCATTCGCCTGTTGGGCGAAGGATTGGGCCAAACACTGGCGCAGGGCGAAACCCCCGGCATTTTGATTGTCTCTGGCATCCTGGCTGAGCAGGCGGGCGACGTGAACACGGCCCTTAACCAGAGCGACCTGACCGTGATTGACCAAAGACAAATTGGCGACTGGGTGGCTATGGCGGCAACAAGCAAAAAGTGACTGGCAATTTCTTTGTCCCTTAGCCCGGTTATTGAAGTACAATAACGGCTGGAAAGGAACCTATATTGAACTGATGAGGATGCGCTTGGCGCGTGCGAGGACAATCGGCATTGGCGAGTCGGATTGGTCGCCAAATTATTAGCAGTTGCCTGTTTGGGGGCAACGAAAGGGAATACAATGAATCTCTATGTAGGAAATCTGTCTCGCCAGGCGACCGAGGATGAATTGCGCGAAGCGTTTGGCGCATTCGGGCAAGTATCATCAGCATCCATCATCAAAGACAAATTCAGCGGCGAGTCGCGTGGCTTTGCCTTTGTGGAAATGCCCAACAACGCCGAGGCTCAGGCCGCTATTGCCGGTTTGAACGATAAAGACCTCAAAGGCCGCACTATCACCGTCAACGAAGCTCGCCCGCGCGAGGACCGCTTCAAAAGCGGCGGCGGCGGCTTTCAGGGCGGTGGCCGGCGCGATAGCCATGGCGGCCCGGGCGGCCCGGGTGGCCCTGGCGGCAACCGCGACCGCAACAAGCGCGGCGGCGGCACACCTCGCCGTTCCTGGTGAGACCATCGTAGGGGCGAAGCATTTGGGGCAAACTTTGCAGTCCATCGCAGCCCCGCTCCGAACACTTCGCCCCTACGATTATGATCCGCTTGACCGGCCTGAAGTTCTTTCTTCTCGTCGCTATC
>CAYSIV010000146.1:0-10160 GCA_964431175.1 uncultured Anaerolineales bacterium | reverse complement strand
CACCAGCGCCGCGCCAACGGCCACCGCGCAACCCACCCCTCGAGCTACACCCGTCCTCATCTCGCCAACTTTCACTCTCACCGCTACCGCGCTTCTAACTCCAACCTCTACCGCAACTCACTCGTTTACTCCAACTCTTGATCCCTACGCCGCCTACACCATCGCCCATCTCGCCTCCCGAAATTACGGCGGCGGCGAACTACAAATCGTCGAAACGTTTGCGGTCGACGAGGCCTTCACCCGCTACATCATCAGTTACCCAAGCGACGGCCTGACCATTTACGGCTTCATGAATATTCCCAACACCGGCGGGTCGTTTCCGGTCATCATTGCTTTACACGGCTATATTGATCCCGCAGTTTATAACACTCTCGACTACACGACTCGTTACGCCGACTCGCTGGCCCGGGCCGGGTACCTCGTCATCCATCCTAACCTGCGCGGCTACTCGCCTTCTTCTGATGATGGCGACAATCTCTTCCGCGTCGGCTTTGCGATTGATGTGTTGAATTTGATCGCGTTGGTGAAAGCCCAGGGCGGCCAGCCGGGGTCACTCCAAGCGACAAACTCAAACGCAATTGGCCTGTGGGGCCACAGTATGGGCGGCGGTGTCTCCACCCGGGTGATGATCGTCAGCCCGGACGTGAAAGCAGTTGTGCTTTACGGCGCGATGAGCGGCGACGAGCAAAAGAACTATGACCGTATCAACCAGGTTTTCTCCAATGGCACGCGCGGCCTCGAAGAACTCAACACGCCCGCCGGAGCCTTCGCCGACATCTCGCCCATCTTCTTTCTAGATCGAGTGGCGGCGGCGGTCAGCATCCATCACGGCGAGGCCGATAATGTAGTGCCGCTGGAGTGGTCGCTCGACCTGTGCGACCGGCTGACAGCGCTGGGCAAGCCGGTTGAGTGCTTCACCTACCCCGGCCAGCTGCATACGTTTTACGGCGAGGGTGATGCGTTATTCGTCGAGCGCATGATTGAGTTTTTTGACAAGGAGTTGAAGGAACCATGACAAGCCAATCCTCAACCGGGACATGCAGTTTTTGCGGCGGCACGTTTGGCAAGCGGGCAATGACGAAGCACGCGCAAACTTGCAAGCAAAGGCAAACAACCTCTGCGGCAGGCAAGAGCAAACCCCGGCACACAAGAATCCTTCATTTGGTAGTAGAAGGGCGGTATGCGCCTGAATACTGGATGCACCTCGAGATGCCCGCCGACGACACCCTCCAGATGCTCGATCAGTTCTTGCGAAACGCCTGGCTCGAGTGTTGCGGTCACCTGAGCGCGTTTACCATCGAGGGCGAGAGATACACGGTGCAACCGATGAATGACTTTTTCCTGGGTCTCCGCGAGAAAAGCATGAACTTCCCGCTTAGCCGGGTTCTGAATCCGGGCCTGAAGTTCCGCCACGAATACGACTTTGGCTCGACAACCGAACTGGCGTTGAAGGTCGTCTCAGAACGCGAAGGCGAATTCAGAGGCAAGACCGTTCAAATTATGGCCCGAAATAATCCGCCGGAGATACTCTGCCAATTATGCGGCAAGCCTGCTGTTGCCATCTGCACTCAATGTGTTTATGAAGACGAGGGCTGGCTGTGCGAAGAGCATGCCGAAGAACACGAGTGCGGCGAGGAAATGCTCCTGCCGGTCGTCAACTCGCCGCGAGTTGGGGTATGTGGCTACACCGGAGAAAATTCGGATTAGGGGTGATAGGACAAAAACTCTCTTGCTGTAAAATCAGAGGGTTTCTGAAATTGGCACAAACCAGAATCCGGTTACAATAGGCCGTACTTCTCGGACCAGACCCTAAAGGTCTCGGAGACCTTTAGGGTCTGGCTAAAATCAATTCCGTTGTTCTTGCCAACCTAACGTCAGAGGTCGTATGCCCAAAACCTTTCGCCCTTATGCCCTGCTAATCGGCGGCTTGCTTGTTGGCCTCAGCCTGGCTATGCCCTTCCTGTGGCCAGAAAGTCAAACTCGTCGCCGGGTTGAGCCGCCGCCAAACGCAACAGTCAAATGGAACGAGACGACTAACACGCCCGACTGGCTGGACGGCCCCCTGCCCTACACCCTCTCTGAGGCCGAGCAATCCAACCCCGAACTCGCCGCCCGCGGCGCCCTCAGCTTCTATCACGAACTCTTTGGCATCCAGAACGCTAACGCCGAATTTGAGCTTGTCCGGATTGACGCCGACAAGCTGGGCCAGAAACACGTCCGACTGCAACAAGTGAGAGACGGCGTCCCCGTCTGGAGCCGGGTGATGCTGGTGCACCTGGGCGAGACTCAAGTGCTGGGAATCAATGGCGACTTCCAACCTGATCTCACCCTGTCCACCGTTCCAGCCGTCACTGCCAGTGAAGCCGAGTCGCAAGCCCTGGCCGCCGCTTATGGCGACGCGCCTCTTGTCTATACGCCAAGCCGCCTGATGATCTACATCGGCGACGACGGGAGCCCGTATCTGACGTGGCAGGTGAAGATCAACACCGCCCTGCCCGGCGGCAACACTGCCTACTTCGTGGACGCAGTGAACGGCGGTGTGGTGCACGAGACGCCGCTCACCGCCAGCGACAAATATCGCGAAGTGTACGATGCCCAACTCAAAGAAAACCTGCCCGGCAGACTCCTCGCCAGCGAAGGCACAGTGCCGCGCGACCCCGACGGGGCGGCGGCCTACAAAAATGCCGGCCTCGTCTACGACTACTGGAAGAACACTTTTGGCCGCGACTCCTACGACGACAATGGCGGCCCCATCGGTTTGATTGTCCACTCGCCCGAACTTGGCAACTCGTACTGGAACGGTCAGGTGCTCGTCTTCGGCGACAAAGACGACTACATCACCAACAAGGATGACGCTCTCGTGCTCGACATTATGGGTCACGAGTTCACCCACGCCATTGTTCAGTACACGGCTGATCTGGTCTACGAAACGCAGTCAGGCGCGCTCAACGAATCGTTTGCCGACGTGTTCGCCGTGATGATTGACCGGAACGACTGGCATTTGTTCGAAGACAATTCCGCCGCGCCGCCACTGCCCGTGCCCTGGTTGCGCGACATGCAAGACCCGTCGCTTAGCGGCGACTATAACCCCAAGAAACCGCGCGATGGCTTCGGCCAGCCAACGTTCATGAAAGACTACGCCAACCTGACCAACAGCCGCGACGGCGATTGGGGCGGCGTCCATGTCAACAGCGGCATCCCCAATCACGTCTTGTATCTAGCCGCCACCGCTTCCAGCCGTGAAGCAACCGAGCAAATCTGGTATCGCGCCCTCAGCACCTACCTCACTCCCAAGTCCGACTTTGCCGATTTCGCCGCCGCGATTCAAAAGTCGGCGGCAGACTTGTACGGTGCCAACAGCAAAGAAGCCAATGCCATGAAGTCAGCTCTCGTTGAGTCGGGGATCGTCAAAGGCAGTGGCGGCGCCAACTCTCAACCCACGCCGCCGCCCACCGCCGCCGCCCAGACCACTACTCAGCCCACGCCCGCACCCGTCGTCGGCTCGGGGTGCAACGAGCTAGCCACCAACGGCACATTTGAAAATGGCCGCCCCGACCCGTGGGTGGAAAAGACCAATCTTAATGCCTCGATCATCGGCGCCGACTTTCCGCACACCGGCAAGAAGGGCGCGTGGCTCGGCGGCACCGATCAAGAATCCTTCCAATACGTCTATCAGGACATCGCCATCGCCGCCAACTTGAAGAAGGTGACTCTGACGTATTGGCACTACCTGTCCGAGAACGCCGATGCCGGGACGCCGGATGCTGTATTCGATGCCCTGTTGGCTGACTCCAAGAGCGGCGATGTTCTGGCCACGCTTGAGGAGTTGACCAGCAGTAAATCTGACGAAAAATGGGTGCAGTCCACCATTGACCTCTCACAATTTGCCGGCAAGAAAGTACGGTTGGCCTTCACCGCCAACATGGTGCGCGGCAACCTGAGCAACTTCTTTGTAGATGATGTGAGCGTGGTCGCCTGCACCAGCGCCGCCGCCCCAACCATTGGCGGGGCAACCATCGCCGTCACCGGCAAGATCACCGACGCCGCCAGCGGCAAGCCCATCGAAGGCGCGACGTTCTACGTCCTCAAAGTCACTGTCGCCGAAGCAACCCAAGATGGCAAGCTCTCCGCCGACGAAGTGCTGGCCAAGGGGACGAGCGACCGCAAAGGCGTGTTCAAGCTCAATGTCAAACTGCCGCGCAACCAAACTTACAACGTCGTGGTCATCGCCAACGGCTACAAGACCCTGGCCGTGGACGGCGCCTTTGAAATTCTACCCAACGACCCCGACCCGGTGGATTTGGAAGTGCAGCTGCAAAAGCGGTAACGTGAAACCTCAAACGCAGTAATTTCATCAAGGAACAACTATGACCTCTCAAATCTGCTGTGTCTGCCACGAAAAGCCCGCCACCCAGGCGCTTGGGGGGCGCCCATATTGCGAAGAACATTACGAGAACGCGATGCGCGTGAATCGCGGCTTCACTCGGTCAGGCCTGATCAACATCGGCCTCATCGCCGTCTTCACCCTGGCCGTTTCGGCCTTCACCGCTCTTGTCCCGGTCAACTTCAGCGAGGCCGGCCTGCTCATCGTCGGCCTGCTGTTGGCGTTTGTTCCAGCCCTGCTCTGGCTCGGCTTCTTCTATCAGCAAGACCGGCTGGAACCGGAACCGCGCCATTATGTCCTGGGCGTGTTCTTCCTGGCCCTGCTGGTCAGCGATGTGCTTGGGCGGCGATTGCTCAACAACGTCTTTCACGTCGGCGAGTGGCTGTCGCTCGACAACACCAGCGCCCTGGTCGGCTACATTCTCGTCGTCGGCTTCACCTATGAAGCCATCAAATACGCCATCGTCCGCTTCACGGTTTATCCCACGCTTGAGTTCGACGAACGCATGGATGGCATTGTCTACGGCACTGCCGCCGGGCTGGGCGTGGCGACGATGATCAACCTGAACTTCATTCTCGAATCAGGCGGCGCAGCGCTGTCATCCGGCGTCATTTACGTCGTCGTTACCGCGCTGGCGCAGGGCGCGTTCGGCGGCGTGGTCGGCTACTTTTTGGGTGAAGCCAAATTCACCAGCGAGCCGGTTTGGTGGATGCCGCTGGGCGTGACCATCGCCGCTGTACTCAACGGCCTGTTTTCATATTTCCTGGCCGAAGTGAATCAGGCCGGTCTCTCCGTCTCACCCTGGCGCGGCCTGCTGTTTGCCCTCGTCGTCGCCGTCATCACCTTTGGCGCGCTCATGTATCTCATCCGCCGCGCCATCGCTCAAACCCTCAACAGCAGTGCCGCTTCGCAAGGAGGCTGATGTGACCACCGCCGCCCCCAACCGTCAACTCTCCGAAGATACCCGCGCCGACCTGCTCGTCGCCCTCGTGGTCGCCGTCGCCTTGACCATCGGCTGGTTCTATAAAGAATCCCTATTCTCGCAGGTGACAGTCACCGTTGACCCTAACTCGCAATTCAAGGTGAGTTTGCCGTCGCACTGGCTCACTCACGAACTGGAGTCGGCGGACACCTTCCTCTCTGCCGAAAACCCGCGCGCTGACTCGGTCTACAAATCCACCGCCCTCGGCCAATCCTTTCTGCTCGACCCGGAGAGTCCAACCGTGATCGACACGGTAGTGGATCGGCTGGTGCAACAACACGGCGACGAACTGACCGGCTACCACCTGCTGGACATTCGCCCTGACACAGTTGGCGGCGCTGAGGGGCGCATCGTCGAATACGCCTACATCGTCCAGCCAATTGACCAGCCCTTCCGGGCTTCCCTGCCCGTCGTCGTCCACGCCCTTGACTATGTGATCTACACACCCACTGAATACTGGCTCCTCAGTTTCACCGCTGACGAGCAGTTGATGGCGAAAGAGCAGAAGAGCTTTGAACAGATGGTGACTTCAGTGCAGTTGCCATGACTTTGCTTGCCCGTCCAGACCTCACAGGTCCGCTTCGCGAAAGACCTGTGAGGTCTGGATAAGGCTAGAGGACAAAAAAACAGCCGACGATTGAACCGTCGGCCGTTGTATTTATCAAGGCAAGGCAAACTTTAGGCCACTTCTTCCGGCATCACCTGGCCGCCATGTTGCTTGAAGCGGAACGTGATCCGGCCCCGAGTCAGGTCGTAAGGCGAGAGTTCGACCTTCACCCGGTCGCCCAGCAGAATACGAATGTAATACTTGCGCATCTTGCCGGAGAGATAGGCCAGCACCCGGTGCTTGTTATCCAGTTCCACCGTGAACTGGGTGCTGGGCAAGGCTTCGACCACCGTGCCCTCCACGACTATTTTTTCTTCTTTCTTGTTATTTGTGCCGGCCATATAAATTATCTAGCGCTCCCCACAAAGAAAAATCGGCACTGCACTCGCAAATTGCGCGACACAGGCCGAGTTGCAAAGTCTTACAAACTTGGCAACCAACCATTTTGGTTGGCGAGATTATACCCCTTTTGGCAAATGTTGTATAGTTCGATCAATTTGAAGTTTTGGTTTTTTGGGAATTTGGGAGTTGACCAATGCTTCTCCTTGCCTACCGCAACCTCCGCGCCCGCCCCGCCCGCACGCTCCTCACCGCCCTGGCCATTGCCCTCGGCGTGGGCATGATCTTCGCCATGCGCATCGTGGGCATGGCGCTGGAGGAGTCGGCCGGCCAGGCCCGCGCCAGCCGTCTCGCCGGAGCCGACCTTGAAGTGAGCGGCGCGGCGAGCGCGTATCTGGAAGATACATTCGCCGATAAACTCGCCACCCGGCCCGAAGTCGAATTCGCCGCGCCGACCTACCGCGCCCTCGAAGGTGCGCCCGCCTCGCGCGAGTCACTTGGCACATCCACCAGCGTGTTGGGGCCTGGGCTTGGACTGCGCGGAACCGGGCTGACCCTGCTCGGCGTTGACCCGGCTCGCGCGCCCGGCTACGAACTCGACGCCGGAAAGTTCTTCGCGCCGCCAGACTCGAAGGGTCTGGTGTGGGAAGTTATCCTGCCAACGACTTGGACGGCGCAACACGGAATCGGAGTTGGCGATCCAGTTGAATTGACAACCGGCAACCAATCTCACACTTACACCGTCGTCGGTCTGCGCCAGGAGCAGGACACGCTTACCAGCCAGCCAACCGCGTGGCTCCCCATCCAAACAATGCAGGCCGCGTTCGGCACTCCGGGCGCGGCTACGTCCATCTTCGTCTGGCTCAAGCCCGGCATACTTCCCGACTCGGCTCGCGATTCGTTGCAGGGTGCGCTTGGCTCACAATACATCGTCGCCAGCGCGTCAGGCGCATCCGGCTCGGCCTCGTTCTTCGGCACGCTCGTCCAACTCTCGCTCCCGTTCTCCAGCCTCGCCGTTCTGCTCACCGGCTCTTTTCTCGTCTACAACGCTTTCGCCATTTCGCTCGCCGAGCGCCGCCGAGAAATCAGCCAACTGCGGACCCTGGGCATGACACGCGGGCAGACATTGCGGCAAATGCTGGCCGAGGCCCTGGCCGTGGCACTCGCCGGGTCGGCGATTGGATTGCTGTTGGGCTTCGGGTTGGGGCGCGGGCTGGTCGTCGTCTTCGTCGGCTTCTTGCAGAATCAACCCATTCCCAATGTCACCGTTCCCCTCGACGGCGCGTTGCTGGCGGTGAGTGCGGGTGTGCTCATCACCCTCGCCGTGACACTCAGTCTGGCGCGCGCCGCCAGCCGCGTTAATCCGCTGGAAGCCCTGCGCCTCGACGTGACATCCGCCGAAAAGCAGGGTTGGTACATGCGCCGGGGGTGGATTGGCGCGCTCGTCTCGGCGGTCGTTTGCGCGATCGGGCTGGCCGTTGCTTTGAACATGATGGAAAGCGGCAACGGCGAGAGCGGCTTCGCCCTGAGTTTTCTGCCTACCCTCGCCCTTGCCGGTCTAACGCTGTTTGCGCTCCCGCTTGGGGTGCGCGGCGCCTTGTGGCTCTTTGGGCGCATTGGAGTGCAATGGGGCGCGCCGGTTCGCCTCGCCGTGCGGAATATGGCCCGCCAGCCAACGCGGGCCGCGCTCACCGCCGCCACGGTCACTCTCGGCCTCATGCTTATCGTCGCCCTCTCCGGCCTCACCCTCGTCGCCAACGAGTCGGCCAAAGGCCCGTTTGTCTCCCTCTTCTCACCCGACTTTCTGCTGGTGCGGAACCTCCCCGGCGGCCTCACCTTCGATCAACTCGCCGCCCTCCCCAACTTCCCGCCGCTCTCGCCCGCACTGCAAGCCGACCTGGACGCGCTCAAAACCGACGCCGAGGTGTGGTCGCTCGCCTTCATTCATGTGCCGGGCTATAGCACTGCCGGACTGGACATCGGTTTCGCGGCCAGCCTCGACATTTTTCGTGACAACCCCAACTTCATCGTCGTCGAAGGGACTTGGGACCAAGCCGACCGTTATTTCGCCTCCGGCCCCGCGCTCACTCTGCCCGAAATCGCCGCGCGCCGCTACAACCTGCATCCCGGCGACGTGGTGGAGCTCGACACGCTCGAGGGCAAAACGCCGTTCACCGTCGCCCTCGTCGGCGGCGCAATTCCGCTGATGACGCCTGAAGCCGGCGCAAAATACTTGCGCTCCTATCCGTCCGTCATCCCGGTTACTGCCCGCGAGGGCGTGAGCAAAGACGAACTCCAATCCCGCCTGGAAGAAATCGCGCGCCGTTATGACCTCGCCATCGCGCCCGACGCGGCAGAATTCTCCCAGGCCACGCTCGACAATCTCTTCAACACCACGCTCGCTCTGTTCGCCGGGTTAACGTCCCTTTCCAGCCTGATTGCCGCGCTCGGCATTGTCAACACCCTCGTCGCCTCCGTGCTGGAGCGCCAGCGTGAGATCGGCACACTCCGCGCGCTGGGCATGTCTCGCGCGCAGGTACGGGCGCTCGTCGTTGCCGAGGCCGGCATCCTCGGTCTGACGGGCGCGGTGATGGGTGTGTTGGGCGGGCTGGCCATTACCTGGGCCTTCGGCACCCTCGCCGTCACCTTTAGCCGCGAGTACGGCATCTCCAACTTCGAGGTCCCGATGCCGTGGGCGATTGCGGGCACGGCCCTCGTCGTCGGCCCGGCCATTGCCATGCTGGCTGCGCTCTGGCCCGCTGATAGAGCCGCCAACGTGATCCCCGCCGAGGCGATGCGCGCCGAGGGCGCAACCGGATTCTTGAAACCCGCCGCGCACCTCGGCCCCACCGGCCTGCGCGGCCTCGCCGCGCGCATGCCGCTCTCCGCGAAACTCTCCTTTATCATCGGCGTTGTTTTCGTCCTCACCATCGCCGCCCTCACCGCTGTGCGCGTCAACTACGAGCGGCAATTGCTCGAGGACAACACCAAGTCGCTCATGGCCCGGCAGTTGGACTTCATGGCGGCAACGAGTCGTGAGCAGTATGGCGCGCCTGAAGTTGACGAGCTTTCACCGCAAACTCTGGCCGTGCTCTTGCAGAACGCCGGTGTGCAACTCGAATCGTTGCAAGCTCAGTTTCAAGGCGGGAACTCGCCCTACAAATTTGGCCTGAAGTATTTCCTCATCGTGAACGCCGAAGACAAAGTTGTTTTCACTGACAAAGCAGAGTTGAACGGGCGTGTCATTACCGACACCGTCACCCTCACCGGCTCCTCGTCCACTGTCCGCCTCACCGGCTGGACGGGCGAGCGGGTCTTTGAAGGAATCACGCCGCTCGAAAACGAGGCGGGTAAACGCCTGGGAACGGCCTACATTGGCGTTTCCACCGAGCCGATTGACAATCTCATCCGCGACATCCTCCTGAGCTCGTTGTGGACAATGATCGCGGCCCTAGCTGTCACTGTGACCCTGACCATTCTCTTCACCCGCCGCGCCCTCGCCCCCGTCGCCCAAATCGCAGAGGCCTCCCAGGCCGTGGCCCGCGGCGACCTCAACCAGCGTATCCCCGAAACGGGCTGGGACGAGTTAGGCAATCTGTCGCGCTCATTCAACGATATGGTCAAGGGCCTGAACGAGCGCGAGCGGATGCGCGATTTATTTGGGCGTTACCTCTCCCGCGAGGTCAGCGAAGCCGTCCTCGCGGGGCGCGTCACCCTCGGCGGGGAGCGCAAGACCATCACCTGCCTGTACGTGGACATGCGCGGCTCGACGGCGTTTGCCGAGCAACACGCACCCGAAGACGTGATGGCCGCGCTCAACCAATACTTCGAAGTCATCATCCTCGCCA
>CAYSIV010000145.1:0-14461 GCA_964431175.1 uncultured Anaerolineales bacterium | reverse complement strand
GTGCCGTCGTAGGTTTGTTCGAGATTCGACAGCGCGACCGTTGCTGTCAACTTGTTCACCGTCAGTGTGGCGGCGTTCGATGTGGCAGTGCCAACACTATTAGTAAAGACGGCGTGATACTTGTATCCGTTCTGAGACAGGCTGGCAGTAAATGTGAGTGTAGTGGATGTCTCACCGGAGATGTCGCTCCAGGTCGCGCCGCCATCCGTGCTGACCTGCCACTGCACGGTTGGTGCCGGAGTGCCGCTCGCCGCTGTGATGAAGGTTGCCGTCTCTCCAGCGTTCACAGTTTGGTTGGTCGGCTGGGTTGTGATGACCGGCGGAGCGCCGGTGTTGGTCAGGCTGAAATTCACACTCGTCGCGCCTGCCGCACTGGCGACAACATCGTAGGAACCTTGCGCGCCGTTCGCAGTCGCATTGACGCTGACCGTACCGCCCGCAATCGTTGCGGGACTGCCCGTAATTGTTGCGCTGGCTCCGCTGGCTGGCGATGTGAATATGATTTTGCCGCCATTCACCGGTTCGCCTGCGCCGTTTGCCGTGACAGTCAAGCCAAGCGGTGTCCCGAACGCGGTGTTGATGGCCGCGCTTTGCGGTGTGCCGGTCAGACTGCTCAGCGTGAAGCCTTGCGATTCAAACGCGCCAATGTCGCAAGTCGGCGAAGAACGCGCGATGCCGCGCTGGTCGGTTGTTGAGCAATTGCTGGTAGCCGCGTCAATCGCCGCAGAGCCGGGAAGCAGTGCAAAGGTCCGGGTGGAACCGCCGTAGTTGCCGAACGCGCTGAGTTTGGGATCGGCAGTTGGAATCGTCGCGCCACACGAGTTCGCCGTTGTGCCTCCAAATTGAAGATTGCCGCCGCCATCGGTGATCGTGCCAATGCAGTTTCCGCTCGCCGTACTGTTGGCAAGGATGGTGCTTTTCACCGTCACCGTCCCATTGTAACGATAGATGCCTCCGCCGCCGGTGGTTGCGCGATTGCCGGAGAAGGTGCTGTTCGTCACATTCGCGGCGCCAGACTCGTTGTAGATGCCGCCGCCTTGACTGCTGGACAGGTTGCCAGAGAAAGTGCTGTTCGTTACAGTCAGCGTGCCAGTATTATAGATACTGCCGCCTTCCTGGGTGCTCGAGTTGGTTGAAAAGGCGCTGTTCTGCGCGGTCAGCGTGCCATCGTTGGCGATGGCTGCGCCGTAGCGGGCAGAGTTGCCGGAGAAGGCGCTGTTCTGCACGGTCAGTGTCTTGCCATGGTCATTGTAGATGCCGCCGCCGCCCCAAGCCCCACCGGCATAGTTGCCGGAGAAGGCGCTGTTGGTCACATTCAAAGCGCCATAGTTGTAGATGCCGCCGCCGTCGCCAGTCGTATGTCCATTCGCCACGGTCAGGTTTTGCAGGTTGAAGGTGAAGCCAGAGTTGACGTAGAACACGCGCACGACATTATTTCCGCTGACGGTGACGCTGTGACCCGCACCATCAATCGTCAGGTTCTTGTCAATCGTCAGTTGGCTGGCAAGCGTGACGGTGTAATCGCCGTCGAAGGTGATCGTCCCGCCTGCGCACACGTCCGCAATTGCCTGGCGCAGGGACCCCGCGCCGCTGTCGTTCGCGTTCGCCACGGTGATAGCGCTGGAGCAGTTCACCTGTTGATTGGGCGAGAGCGTGCCTGTCGAAGAATTATATGTGTCATCCCCGCCGTAGACCGCGCTGATGGTATGCGCGCCAAGTGTGAGCGCGGATGTGGTGCAAGTCGCCTGTCCGCCGCTCAATGGCTGTGCGGCGCAATCCGTGATGTCCACGCCGTTATCCTTGAACGCGACCGTGCCAGTTGCCGTGCCTGGCGCAACGGTCGCGGTAAACGTGATGGATCCTCCAGCAATGGACGGATTCTGCGAGGAGGCGAGCGTGACCGTTGCTGTCAGTTTGTTCACCGTCAGCGTGGCGGCGTTCGAGATGGCAGGATCGCCGATGCCGTTGTCAAAGACCGCACGGTATTGGTTGCCGTTTTGAGACAGGCTGACGTTAGACAAAGTGAGGGTGGTGGAGGTTTCGCCGGAGAGGTCGCTCCAGGTTTCGCTGCCATCCGTGCTGACCTGCCATTGTACGGTCGGTGTTGGAGTGCCACTCGCCGCTGCAATGAAGCTGACGTCCTCGCCCATGAACGCGGCCACATCGTCCGGGTCGTCGGTAATGCTCGGCGCGACCGTCTGAAAACCCGCGCCGAACGCCGTCCCGGTGAGGTTGGCCAGGCTGGGTGAGGTGGCTGCATCTACTTGAATCGTGACACAGCCGGTTGTGCTCTCATAGGTTTGGTGGGAGGCAAGCGCCCAAGCCGTTCCGTTCCACCAGTAAACGTGCGTGCCGCCGTTGAGATAACAATCTACGATGGTAAGGGCGCTGAAGCTGTTATGTGGCGCGAGGTGAACGTCAATATATGCGTCACTGCTGCTGAAGGTCGGCGTCCCGCCGGGGTTGGCGGCGTACTGCGCCACGCTGAGCGTGCCGCTCCCTTCTGCTGAGACGGACACGCCGGTTGCGCCCCCTACCGCAGTGGTCGGATCATCGCCGCTGGCCGTGTTCGAGGCAGTGACGGGCGCGCCAGTCTGGGTGGTGTAAAAGGCTGACGGGTTCGAGGCAACGCCGGGTCCGGGGTTGACCACCGTGATGTAGGCGACGCCGGGCGCGGCAATATCCGCCGCCGGGATTGTGGCGTCCAATTGGGTGTCGCTCACGTATGTTGTCGTTCGATTCGAGCCATTCCACCGGATGGTTGCGCCATCAACAAAACCGGTCCCGTTCACAGACAGGATAAACTCTGCGCCGCCTGCCGAGGCCGAGGTTGGACTCAACCCGGTGATGGCCGGTGCAGCAACGCCCGTGTTCGTCAGGCTGAAATTCACGCTGGTCGCGCCGGCAACGCTGGCGACGATCTCGTAAGGACCGCCGGGCGTATCGTTTGCCGCCGCAGTGACGCTTACCATGCCGCCTGCAATGGTGGCGGGGCTGCCCGTGATTGCCGCGCTGGCTCCGCTGGCGGGCGGGGTGAAAGTGACCGTGCCGCCATCTACCGGCTCGCCTGCATCGTTCGCCGTAACCGTCAGGCCAAGGGGTGTTGCAAACGCGGTGTTGACTGCCGCGCTTTGCGGCGTGCCGGTCAGGCCCCCAAAGGTGAATCCCTGCGACTCGAATGCGCCGCTGTCGCAGTGATTGCCCTGCGGGCGCGTCACGCCGCGCTGATCGGTCGCCAGGCAGAGAGAATCATCGCCCGCATCAATGGCCGCCGAGCCAGGCAGGAGCGCGAAGGTCTGGGTCGGACCGCCGTAGCTGCCGAGCGGGCTGAGTTTCGGGTTAGCGGTGGGGATCGTCGCGCCGCAATGGTAGACGGGGCTCCCGCCGTATTGCAGGTTGCCGCCGCCGTCCACGATCGCTACGAACGTTGTATCGCAGTTCCAGTATTGGCTGTTGGCGACGATCGTGTTGCGCAGCGTGAGGCTGCCGCCAAAAGGTTGGATAGCGCCCCAGGAGTTGCCCGAGAAGGTGCTGTTGGTAATGGTGACGGAGCCATCCCCGCTGTGGATGCCGCCGCCGAATTTGGCATAGTTACCCGCGAAGGCGCTGTTGGCGATGGTGAGCGTGCCCCAGTTGTAAATGCCTCCACCGCGACCTGCACCCGCGCTGTTACCCGAGAAAGTGCTATTGGCGATATTGACCGTGCCTTGATTGTTATTGAGGCCGCCGCCGAAGCCTCCCGCGAGGTTGCCCGCGAAGGTGCTGTCCGTGATGTTGACAGTGCTATGATCATTGTAGAGGCCGCCGCCCGTGCCATTAAAGCCATTTGTCACCGTCAGGTGGTTCAGGTTGAAGGTAACGCCCAAGTTCACGGTGAACACGCGCACATCGCCGAGATCGGCGTCGCCGTTTCCGTTCGCGTCGCCGCTGACCGTGACGCTGTGTCCCGCCCCGTCAATCGTCACATTCCTGTCAATCGTCAACCCGCTGGCAAGAACGATGGTGTAATCGCCGCCGAAGGTGATCGTACCTGCGGGGGCGACATCGGAAATCGCCTGGCGCAGCGAACCCGTGCCGCTGTCGTTGGCGTTCGTTACCACGATGGCGGTAAACCGGTTCACTTGCTGGTTGGGCGAGAGGGCGCCGTTGGCGGAAACATGAATGTCGTCGCCGCTGTAGACGGCGGTGATGGTGTGCGTGCCGAGCGCGAGGGCGCCGGTGGAGCAGGTCGCCTGCCCGCTTGCATTCAGTGGCTGCGAGCCGCAACCGGCGATGTTCGCGCCGCCATCCTTGAAGGCCACGCTTCCCGTCGGAATGGCGCCCGGTCCCGCCGCTGTAGCGGTGAAGACGACCGATTGGCCCAGCCCGGATGGATTAACCGACGATGCAATCGTGACGTTCGTGCTCTGCTTGCTGACCGTCAACGTCGCCGCGTTCGAAGTGGCGCTCCCCGCGCTGTTGGTAAAAATTGCGTGGTACTGGTTTCCGTTTTGCGAGAAACTTGCGGCGAACGTGAGTGTGGCGGAGGTCGCGCCTGGGATATTGCTCCAGGTCAGGCCGCCATCGGCGCTCACCTGCCATTGGGCGGTTGGCGTCGGAACGCCGCTTGCCGCCGCGCCGAAACTGGCGCTGTCACCCGCGTAGGCCGTCCGATTTTGCGGCTGGCTGGTCACCACCGGAAGGATACTCTGCCGTTCGTAGTCGCCCATATCCACCTGCCCGGCCACCACGCGCGGGTTCCGATCCAGGTCGTAGGGAATTTTTTCCGTTGTGTTTCCGTCGCCGTCCAGGTCACGCGTATCGGCGGGCAGTAATGCCTGGTTCCCGACATTCACGACCGGCGAAGCGGGTTGCAAGCGCAGGTCCCCATTTGCGGCATTCACGAACAGGGGGTCAACGTTGAGGTTGCCTGCGCCAGAGTAGCCGCCCTGCACATCGCTGTAGGAAATGAACGCTGTGCTACTGTCGTTGTAGATCTGCGGTCCTGATATGAGGGCGGTATTACCCCACAAGATACTGTTGCTAATCACTGGGTTGCTACTGTAGCTGTTGTATATCCCGCCGCCGGATCCCGCCCAATTGGTGTTGAAGGTTACGTTCGTGAGCGTTGGGTAGCTGGAAGCGTTACACATCCCGCCGCCGTCTCCCGACGTCCGGTTGCCGCGGAACGTCACGTTGATAAGCGTTGGGTTGCTGGAAAGGTTGTACATCCCGCCGCCGTACGCCTCTGCGTGGTTGCGGAAGAAGACTAGATTGGCAAGCGTGGGATTGCTATTGCGGTTCCTCATCCCGCCGCCGGATTGATGAATGCTCGAAACATCGGCATACCCGCGCTGGATGGTGAAGCCGTCCAGCACAGCGCTGGCGTCCACCCCGAACGCAAAGACCACGCTGTAGCTGTTCTCGTCCATGTTGTTCCAGCCGGAGTCGTTGGCGTTCAGGTCGCCGCTCAACACGGTGAGGTTGGTTTTCCAGTTGCGTTGCTCGCGGCTGGTTTCGGCGCCGTTAAAGCCTCCGTAGAGAGCCACACCATTCTTGAGCGTGAAGCTGATGGTTCGATTGCCGTTCGCGCCGGTTGGCCGATAGCTGCCGCCCGCCACCCAGATCTCGTCGCCGGGCTGGGCTTGCGCCAGGGCGGTTTGCAGGTCTGGGCAGGAGTCGGCCCACGAGGTACAGCCGTTCCCGGCCGCGCCGCCGCTGTCCACAAACCAGGTTTCGGAAACATCGCTAACGCTCACGAGCAGGCTGTCCGCGCCGGTCGCGCCATAGTAATCCTTGACCGTGACGGTCGCGGTAAAAAAGCCGGGCCGATTGTAGGTATGCGTGCAGGTAGCGGTTTGGTCGAAGTAGTTCACCGTGCATTCGCTGACCGGCGATCCATCGCCCCAGCTCGCGCTGGCCACGTGGGTATCGGCGGTATCGGGATCGGTGAAGTGAGCTACGATGGTGATCGGACTGCCTTCATCCACCGTTTGGTCGCCCCCGGCCTCCACAAGCGGGGCGGTATTGGGCGGTGTAGCATAAGGGCTCTCGTAAGCGCCCATATCCACCTGGTTTTGCTGGACGCGCGCATTGCCGTCCCGGTCATAAGGGATTTTCTCGGTTGTGTTCCCGTCGCCGTCCAGGTCGGTGGTATCGGCGGGCAGATAATACCCGGACCCGGCATTGATGGCCGCCGAGCCTTCCTGGAGATTCAAGTCGCCGTTGGCGGCATCCACAAAGTACGGGTCGGCGTTGATGTTGTACAGGTTGCCCGTTTCCAGTCCCATGACATCGCTGAAAGTGATGCTCGTCGTGCCTTCGCCTTCCGCAATCTCCGGCGCGGAGTCGCCCCACAGAATGCTGTTGTAGATCTCCGGGTTGCTCTCCCAGTTGAACATCGCGCCGCCCGTGTCTGCCGCCGTATTTCCGTAGAAAGTCACATTAGTAAGATCCGGGTTGCTATTATAGTGATTATCCATCCCGCCGCCTGAGCTGGTCACGGTGTTGGCGTAAAAGACCACGTTCGTGAGCGTTGGGCTGCAGTCCCAGGAGTTATGCATCCCTCCGCCATAATCTGCTGTATTATTGCTAAAGGTCACGTTGATGAGCGTTGGACTGCTCGTAATGGCGTTGTCCATGCCTCCGCCCAACCGGGCCGAGTTGGCGTCAAAGAGGATATCAATCAGCGTCGGGGCGCTGTGATACTCGCCGCTCATCCCGCCGCCGCTGTCTGCGATATTTCCCCGAAAGGTCACGCGCTTGAGCGTGGGATCGCTATTGTAGTTTCTCATCCCGCCGCCGGCGTCCGCCGTATTGCCGCTAAAGGTTACGTCAGTGAGGCTGGGACGGCTATCATAGTTCAACATCCCACCGCCGAGATTCGCGGCTGTGTTTCCGCTGAAGTTCACGTTCGTGAGGGTGGGGTTGCTGCTAAAGCCGTTATCCATCCCGCCCCCATAATCCGCGGTATTGCCGCTGAACGTCACATCGTTGAGCGTCGGCGCGGACTGGGTGTTTCCCATCCCACCGCCGTGCGGGGCGTGATTGGAACTGAAGGTCACGTGCGTGAGCGTTGGGTTGCTGAAATAGTTGTTCCACATCCCGCCGCCCACGCCCTGCTCGTTCGTGGAGCCGGTTGCCGTATTGCCGCTAAAGGTCACGTTGGTGAGATTGGGCCAGGCGCCTGCCTGGTTCATCATCCCACCACCGGCGATTGCCGAGTTCCCGCTAAAGGTCAGGTTCGCCAGCGTCGGGCCAGCACCGATATTCAACATTCCGCCGCCCGAGGAATCTGGAAAAGTGGAACTGTTGGCGTTTCCGCCGGTGACGGTAAAGCCGTCCAGCACGGTGTCGGGGCCTCCCGTATTGGCACAGACTACGTGGTAGCTGTTCTCGGCGTTACTGCCGCCGCTGGAATCGTCATCGTTCAGGTCGCCGCTCAGGATGGTGACGTTAGCTGTCCAATCGCGCTGGGCGCGGCTGGTCTCGGTCCCGTTGAAACCGCCATAGAGAGTCACAAAACTCTTGAGCATAAAACTGGCCGCGCGGTCACCGTTCGGTTCGGCGGGGTGATAGACGCCTGCCTTGACCCAGATCTCGTCGCCGGATGCAGCATTGGCCAGCGCGGTCTGCAAGGCGCAGGCATTCACCCATGTGCCGCCGCAGGGCCAGGTCGTCGCGCCAGTCGTCGTTACGCGGACGACGCCAGCAGCCTGTGCAACCTGCGGGGTAGCCTGAAGCGCCAAGCTTACTATTACTATCACTGCGGTAAGAACTCGCAGTGTATGCAGAAAGATGAGTTTATAGGATTGGGATTTCATGAGTTGTTCCTTTCAAGAGCAAAGAGTTGGTCGAGTAGTCATGTCGTCAGTCTCTCAGGCAGTGGAGGGGATTGCTCACCTGCCCCGCGCCTTCTTGCGGGGCCGTAAGGCCTGCGCCCACCCTCGGGGGAGCCTGGGGGCGCGGTGTGACATGTGAGCGGTAACCTCCACGTTCTCCGGTTGGCTTTCAATTACTTGCAGCAAATCGTCGGCCGTCAGGGCGCGCCGGGACTGGCCGGAGAGCACCAGCAGGCGGTCGCTCTCCGGATCCAGCCCAAGCAGCGTGAGATGGGGGAATTCTTTTAATAGGGTCAAACTAAAATCCCCCGGCAAGGTTCCCAACTCCAGGATCAACACATCCGGCGCTTCTTCGCACAGCCGTTTCTGCAACAAGTCTGGCTGCGCCTGCACGCGCCGCAGATCCAACCCCGCGACTGCATCTAGGCTAGCCTGTAGACCCGTGATGAACAGCGAACTGCCGCACAGGAGAACTTTCTTGGTTTGCATCATGGATATACTCGGTAGGAACATTCGGTTTCTACAATAAATATAAAGGAAGCCTCTTACATTTACTACTCCCCCCAGGAATAAAAAAAGACTAGTCCTGAACTGTCAGGACTAGTCTTAGGGGGAGGGTAGGGTGGGGGTCAGTTTTTAATCAACCCCGTTCTTAGGGCGTAAGCCACAACCTGCTCGCGGTTCTTCAAGTGCAGGCGTTGTAGAACCTCGCCCATGTGATATTTGACCGTGTGCTCGCTCAGGCAAAGCCTCCCGGCCACTTCCTTGTAAGACAGCCCCTGCGCCGCCAGTTGCAGGATTTCAAGCTGGCGCGGGGTCAGTTCCGCCTCGCCTGCACCGCTCGAGGCTGGTTCCGGCTGGCGCGCGAATTCCTTCAACAACGCCCCGGCCATCTCACGCGAGACCGCCGCCTCGCCGCGCACCACCCCATTCAGGTAGGTCATGAACGGCTCGGCCTCCAACGACTTGAGCAGGTAACCGCAGGCGCCGCTTTTGATCGCCTCGAAGAGGTCGGCTTCCTCGGTGGAAGTGGTCAGCATAACGATCTTGATCTCAGGCCGCTCGGCCTTGATCAGGCGCGTGGCGGCCAGCCCGTCACAGCCCGGCATACGCACATCCATCAGGATCATATCCGGGGAGAGTTGGCGCGCCTTCTCCAGCGCCTCCAACCCGTCCCGCGCCGTTCCAACCACCTGAACGCCGCGAGCCGTGAGCAGGTTCTGTAATCCCTCCAGAAAGAGGGCATGATCGTCAGCCAACAGCACTTTCATGGTTGCTCCCTTATTTTGCAGACCCTAAAGGTCTTAGAGACCTTTAGGGTCTTTTATCGGAATCCGGACGATAACCCGCGTCCCGCGCCCCGCCTCCGACTCGACCTGTAAACTGCCTCCGATTTCCGCGGCTCTCTCGCGCATGATACGGAGTCCGAACGTCTCGCCGTTTTCGGCGCGTTGCCGCAGGTCAAAGCCATTACCATCATCTTCAATGACCAATTCCATCCCATCCGACTCCATCGCCATGGAAACACGCGCACTCCTGGCACAGGCATGTTTGCGGATGTTGGTGAAAGCCTCCTGGACAATGCGTAATAACTGCACCTCGGCGGTCGGCTCGAGCAAAACGGTGAGCTGACCCTCCGGGAAAATCAATTCAGCCTGGATTTCATAGGTTCGATGGAACGCCTCAAGAAACCGGCGCAACGCTCCGATGAATCCCTCTTCCGGGAGGATGCTCAACGACAACTTGGAAATCTGCTCGCGCACATCCACTTGTGTTTCGCGTGCCACCTCGGCCAGGCGCGCCAGATGCGCCCTCGCTTGCAGAGTCTCACCGGCAGTTAACAACTCGCTTGCCGCCTGCGCCTGAAGATTGATAAACGCCAGCTCCTGCGAAAGCTCATCGTGCAATTCGCGGGCTACTTGTTCGCGTTCTTTCAACGCGGCGAGGGCGCGCTGTTGTTCCATGAGTTGCGCCTGCGCCCGCTTTTGCTCGGTCATATCGTGGAGCAGGATCAGGTAACCGAGTGTATGGCCGCTTCGATCTTTGAGCGGTGAAAGATGTAGTGTGCAATAGCGGGCAGTAGCGCCCGTACCAAGTTCGATCTCGGATTGCGCCGTACTCGTATCATCCGTCTGTTCGTTCACCCCGGCATACGCGGGCAAAACTTCGGCCGCATCCCGCCCTCGGATGTACGCTGCGGGGAAACCCAAAAGTTTTTCCGCCGCGAGGTTCAGGTCAACGATCTTCTGCGCCATGTCCAGCACTAACATACCTTCCTGCATCTGCTCGATGACCGTCCTGCGCGCCACCGGGATTGGGTCGAACATGCGGAAGCCGAATAACGAGATGGCGTACATCGTGGCGCTAAAATTCGTGGCCAGAACAGTGGGATCCATCGGCGCAAAAGGGTTGACGTTTGCCACATCAAATACATAGGCGGCGCGCACCACGAGCTGCCCGCACAGAATGAGCGCAGCCGGCCAACGGTGTTGCGGCGAACGGATGAATAACCAGATGAGGACTGGAAAATTCATCAAGGTCAGCAGGATGCCAACCGAGGTCAATATCCAGTTTCCGCTACCGCGCAACGGCTGAATCCCCTGGTCAAACGAGAAACCCAGCCAAATCCAGTGATGAGCATCGTTCGTTAGAATCAACAAAGAACCTGCAAGGGGAAAAGCGAACAGCAGGATCAGATTGCGGCGGGTCAAGAACCGGTTGAGTTGGGCATATTCCAACACAAACCACAGCCCAATGGCTATAACAGGACCCTGCCAAAAATATTGGAACTTGAACCAAAAGATCTTGGTGGGGATATCAATTGCCGCGAGTTCGAGGGCAGCGCCCATTGCCCACTGCGACATGAACAGCATCAAAATGGCAAACGGCAAGGCGCCGGGCACTTTGCGGCGGCGCCAGGCATACAAGCCCAAGGCGGCATTAAAGCCAGCCGAGGCCAGCATCGGCCAGATGTAGGGGGTGTACTCGTAATACAAGGTCATGTCCCTTCCCGGTGAAACCAAAATCAATTGGCGCTTGCTGGAAGAAACGAGCGGCCATGAGCGTTCACGAAATTGCTGATTTCATTGTACTGCTTTGTTGAGGCAGATACAATACTTTTACCTGCCAAACTCCATTTACCCCGATGCTGCCACCGTCAGGCAGATTGTTCCCTGTGCCGTGGACGGCGCAAGATTTGCAATGAAAACGCCCCCGTCCCGGGGGCGCTTCACGAGGGATGGCGGCTTGAGTCTATATTGTGGACCGGGCTTCGAACCCGGTCCACAAACGAATGGTGTTAATCTTTTCGGTCTTGCTCGGGTTTACTTCCTGAACTGGAACAGCGCAATGTGCTCGTAGCCCGCGCCCTCCCCAAGGTTAAGCTTCATCGTCTTGCATGAGTTGGCGTACGTGGTTGGAGTCTTCCAGTTCCACTGGTAGTAGCCATTGCCCAGGTTCTGCAGGCCGGAGTTACCCGCGGCGTACTCTTCGATCAGGTCGGTGGTCGTCCCTGCCGAGCAGGAGAGGCTCACCGCCGTCACGGTCACGCCCGTCAGGTTGGTGATTGGGTTGCCGTTGGCATCCGTGATCCTGAATTTGAGCGGGATGGTTTGCCCGGCTTTGGCAATATTCATTACGGACGGATTATCTACCGGTGAGGAGAACCCGGTAAACAGGAAGGTGACGTTGTACTGAACGCTGACCGGTTCAGCCGCGTTGCTGGCGTTATCCAGCGCGCCGGAGCAGGTGGCGGTGAAACTGCCCACGCCCAGCGCGTTGCCGCCGCTCAGACTCAGTGTAGCCTCAGTTGCCACGCCCGAGCCTTCATCGGTGGTAGAGCAAGCCGCCTTTGGGACCGCGCCGAGGATGTAAGTACTGCCCTCGGTCACGCCCGTGACAGCCACAACCGGCGGAGTCGCATCGAACTGGAAGGCGAACGAACCGTTGCCCACGTTCCCAGCCTGATCGGTGCAGATACCGCTGACCGAAACCGCGGCATTGTCCGGGCCGCTGTAGCTGAAAGGAGCGGTACAAGAAGCGATACTCGAGGGTGCGTCACTGCCGCTGACCATGAAGTTGACCGCGTGGTTGTACCAGCCGTCGTGATCGGCTTCCCGATCCGGTGTGACAGTGACAGAGGGTGCCGTGGCATCGTACTGGAAGGAGAACGAACCGTTGCCCACATTCCCAGCCTGATCGGTGCAGACACCGCTGACCGAAGCCGCGGCATTGTCCGGGCCGCTGTAGCCGAAGGGAGCGATGCAACTTGCGATCCCAGAAGGTTCGTCGCTGCCGCTGACCGTGAAGTTGACCGCGTGGTTGTACCAGCCGCCGTGATCGGCTGCCCGATCCGGGGTGATGGTTACGGAGGGAGCCGTGGCGTCGTACTGGAAGGAGAACGAACCGTTGCCCACATTCCCAGCCTGATCGGTGCAGACACCGCTGACCGAAGCCGCGGCATTGTCCGGGCCGCTGTAGCCGAAGGGAGCGATGCAACTTGCGATCCCAGAAGGTTCGTCGCTGCCGCTGACCGTGAAGTTGACCGCGTGGTTGTACCAGCCGCCGTGATCGGCTGCCCGATCCGGCGTAACGGATATTGATGGTGCGGTGGCATCTCGCTTGATGCTTACTGTTTCACTGCTTGTGCCGCCCGCGCTCGTGGCGGTGCAGGTGTACGCGGTCTCCGGCTGGTCGCTGGTGATCGAGACCGGGTCACAGCCGGAGGTGGATGTAATATCTGATTCCTCATCCACTACAGTCCAGCTCAAGGTCACATCGCCGACGTACCAGCCGCTTTGACCCAATGTGCCAGCGATTTGGGAGGTGATGACCGGCGGCGTGCTGTCGATGGGCGTTACCTCGTACTCGTATGCACCGATGTCACAATGGGTGCCTTGCGGACGCGCAACGCCGCGCTGATCGGTGGCGGGACAGTTGGCGGCCACGGCAGCATCGATGGCGGGGCTATTCGCCTGCAAAGCCATCGTCTGTGTGGGACCGCCATTATCTGCCAGGCCATCGAGCATCGGATCGGCCTGTGTGATCGTTGTGCCACAGGAATCGGGGTCCGATCCCCCGTACTGTAAGTTGCCGCCGCCATCAACCCAATTCGTGGTGCCCCCATTCCAGCAGTTCACAATCGTCCCGTTGTTCGCGATAATACTGTTACGGAAGGTGACCGTACCAAAGGCGGAATAGATGCCGCCGCCTTGTCTGGACGCAGTATTACCCGAGAGCGTGCTATTGATCAGGGTAACGTTACCGCTCCAATTGTAGATGCCGCCGCCAAAGCTGGAGGCGGTATTCCCGGCGATGGTGCTGTTCCTGATGGTGACCGTGCCCCAATTAATATAGAGGCCCCCCCCCTCTCCGCCACTATTCGCGGAGAAGGTGCTGTTGCTGATATTGAGCGTGCCCTCACTGTACAGGCCGTTGCTGCCTGATGTTACCGTCACATGGTTCAGGGTCAGCGTCACAGTCTGCCTGACGATAAAGACGCGTACATTCGCAGTGCCGTCGCCGTCCGTGTCGCCGCTGATGGTAACAGCATGCCCCGCGCCATCAATCGTCAGGGGGTTTCTCCCAATCCGAAGTTCGAGCGGGCTGGCCAGGCGAATCGTATGGTCGCCGTCAAAGTAGATGGTAGTGCATCCGGAATTATCAACTGCTATACGTAGTGATCCTGCGCCGCTGTCCGCGTCGGTGGTGACAGTACAGGTTGCCGCGTACGCGCTGCCCACAGGCGCGAGAGTTGCGAGAACCATGATGAACATGGTCATCAATCGCAACCAGTTGGGAAAGAATTTGGTTTTCATTTTTTTGCTCCTTTTGATTAGTTTGATAGTCACGTAGTTGAGTAGTTTGGTCGTTGGATGGTCAAAGAAGAATTCCTATATAACACCCTCCTTCGGCAAGTTCATGCCTGCCTCGATGAGTTGCAACAAATCGTCGGTAGTCAGGGCGCGGGAGGGCTGGCTGGAGAACACCAGCGCCTTGCCTATCAGCAAGTCAACACCGATCAGTAAAAGGCCGGGCTGTGCCTTCCACAGCGCGATGGCAAAATCGGGTCGAGCCGTTGCCAGGTCGAAGAGGATGATATCCGGGTGGAGTTCGCACAACTGGCGCGCCGCGTCAGTCAGGGCCGCGTCCACAGGCAGGACGCGCAGTCCGACGCGCTCTCGCAGGCTCGCGCCGATGCTGGATACCGCCAGGGAATTTCCGTAAAGGATGACCGTTCGCGTGTGAGTCATGAGAACCTTGGTTTGCGGGGAGGCGCAAATTGCGCGTTCTTTCGCATACCTATCTAACTACGAAGCCCACTCGATGACCATGTCCCCGAGAGACAGTCCGGGGACAAAAAAAGTACAGTCTCTGAAAGGTCAGAGACTGTACTTTGTACTGAAAGACCCTAAGAGCCTATCCGAAAGACCCTTAGGGTTTCGGAAACCCTAAGGGTCTTTCCGGTTATTTGGATAGGCCCTAAGGGTTTTGCCCCTCCGTTTCACTACGGGGTGCTTCGCAAAAACCTTTAGGGTCTGGGTTCAACTATCTGACCAACCCCGTCCTGCGGGCATACTCGATCACTTGGGCGCGGTTCTCCATTTGGAGTCGGGCGATGATCTCGCTCATGTGATATTTGA
>CAYSIV010000144.1:0-14572 GCA_964431175.1 uncultured Anaerolineales bacterium | reverse complement strand
GAGCAGGACATCGCGGACTTGCGGGGTTCGCTCAAGATAGGCGATCTGGGCTTCAAAATCCTTGCGCGAGAACGTCTGGCTGGGGTCGCCGACGATGCGCGAGCGGGTACAGTAGCGGCAGTACGAGGCGCACTGGGTGGTGACAAGCATGAGCACCCGATCCGGGTAACGATGGACAAGGCCGGGAACGGGTGAGTGCCGGTCTTCGGCCAGCGAGTCTTCCATCATTGAGGTGAAGGGCACCATCTCGCGGTCGGTGGGGACGACCTGGCGACGGATCGGGTCGAAGGGATCGTCGGGGTCAATGAGTGAGGCGAAGTAAGGCGTGACATCCACGCGAAAGAGGTTCCTGGCTTCAAGAGCTTTCTTTTCGCTCTCGTTGAGGTCGAGGACGCGGGCCAATTCACCAACGGTATTGAGGCGGTTGGACATTTGCCAGCGCCAGTCGTTCCATTTTTCATCTGGCACATCGGCGTAAAACTTGGCGCGGCGGGTGGGGGTGGTCATAGGAGTTCTCCTTTCAGTCGTTTCGTGATTGGTAATTAGAGATTAGAGAATTGGAGATTGAAAGGAAAGAGGCGGGTCGTGATCAGGGCCGCTTCGCAAGAAGCCGGCGGTGGGCGCGTCAATGCGTTCTTGTACATGGAAGGCAGAAGCGAGACTGGTTCTCTCAACGCTCAAAGTAGAGCAAAGCAAACTCATTGTTTGCGATTGTAGCGCGGATTGAGAGGTGATACAAGAGTTTAGCCTTAACTTTTTCTGAGAGAGTGTTTTGAAATTCACTCCGGCGATTGAAATCGCGGCAACATAAGGCACGAAGCCCGCCTGCGCGGGCTAAATGCAGTCGGCGAAGGCCGACTTCGTGCTCTCGTAGGCGCGGTTTCCCCCACAGGGGCGCTGTGCGTAACCGCCAGCGATTTAAGAAACAGTCTCTGAGAGGCGCGGTTTCTAACCGCCAGCGATTTAAGAAACAGTCTCTGAGAGAAGAAGGTCAGGGCTTGAGGGTGACTTCGACCGATGACAGATGAGTCATGCCGCCGTCGCGGGCGCTGGTCGAGTAAACCGAAATGCGGCCCGGTCCTTCAGCCGCCACGGTGAAAGAAACATCCACGACAAACGGCCCGTGTTGACCGGCGTCGGCTTGAAGGGTGGTTGGCACAGTGGCGATGATGTTGCCATCGGCGTCGGCGACTTGCACGACGACGGTTTGCTCGAAAGCGGGGCCGGCTTCACCGACCACATGAACGGGTGAGGTTACCGAAGCGCTGATGGGCGGGTCAATGATGAGGATGGCTTCAGGCTGAATATTGAAGGCTGGCGGCGTGCCGGTCAGCACTGACGATGGGATGGCCGTTGCGTTGCCGGGGGCAAAGGCGGACTCGACGGGAGTAATAGCGGCTTGAGTAAGAGCCTCGGCGGCCACAGTCTGAGCGACATTGGGCAACGCAGTCAGGTTTGTTATGGCCGTCACCGTTACTCCGCCTCCAATGGTAACCGATAAAATGTTACAGGCTAGCGCTGCCGAGCCGAGAACGACAAGAAAAAGGATGATGGCGAGTTTCCGAGGCATAAGCGTCTTACTCGTTTCGTGATGAGATCAATGGTCATTTGTAGCGCAAATTGGCAATTTGCGCTACGACCTAAAACTACGCCAACGATCCCCACACTTCCAGCTTCGTTCGCACCCGGCGGATAACTTCATTGGTGAACTCGGTGGTGGTGGCGTGGCCGCTCAGGTCGGCGGTGGAATGGCCTTCGTAGACCGACTCGAAGACGGATTCGTAAATCGCCCGCGAGGCGTAGTCGGCGGCGGGCAGTTTGAAGTAGGTGAGGAGCGCCGCTCCGGCCAGAATCATGGCCATGGGGTTGGCGATATTCTTACCTTGCAGGCTGGGGGCGGTGCCGTGCGGCGCTTCGGCCATCACCGTTTTCACTGTCGTGGCGCTCTCGTCGAAACCTAACACCAGCGATTCCGAACCGGCAATCGAGCCAAACATTTGCAAAACCATGTCCGAGATGCAGTCGCCGTCGCGATTGAGAGTCGGGATCACCAGCGACTCGCCGTCGTTGCGAAGCAAGAGGGCATAGGTGGCGTCAATCAACTGCGGGTCGTAGCGCACCGCCGGGTGACGCTTGGCGGCGGCGTCCATCTCTTCTTTGAACATGCCTTCGTAAACAGGGCTGACCGTGTACTTGGGGCCGCCAAACACTTTGGCCCCGTTCCGCTCGGCATATTGAAAGGCAAACTCGGCCACGGCCCGGCTGGTGGCGCGGCTGATGTGCTCGGTGCGGTAGGCGATCTCGTCGCCGCCCGCCATCTCTCGCCACTCTTTCGCGCCGTAGGCGTCGTCCACAGCCATGCGGACGATGGCGATGGGTGAGTGGACGCCGCCGATGGGGCGCACGCGCGGAATGCGCCGCCCGGTGCGCAGGATCACCTTGCCGTCTATCTCTTCGCGCAAAATGGCGTTGGGGCTTCCCACATCGCCTTTGGTTTCGGGGGTAATAGTGGCCGCTTTGAGGCCCAGGCCGCTCTGGCGCATGGCGGCGGCGGCTTCGCGAACGACGGCATTTTTGGTCTCACGACGCTGGCCAAGTGAAAGATCGAAGCGCTCGAACCGGGTCGGCACGCCGGTCACAGCCGAGTCGAGCACGCGCAGAGATTCTTCGAGCAGTTCCTGCCCGGTCTGGTCGCCTTCAAGGACAATGATGGTTTTCTCGATCATTCGATAACTCCTCAGAATTAGCACGAACCCGTCTCGCGCCAGCGGCGGAAAACGGGTTCGCGAGATTAGCGTTCAAAGATGGGTTAGAGCCTGTTTTGAAATTCGGAAATTGCAGGGCGAATTGACAATTCGCCCTACAGAGTTAGATGAGGCTCGTGATAATCTCGCTCAGGGTTTGAAGGCTGACCGGCTTGCGCATGAAGAAGCTGGCGCCGGCTTTTTTGCAATCGGCTTCGGCGTTGGGCTGGGCCGTGGCCGAAACGATGACAATGGGCAGTTTAGCCATCGCCGGGTTGGCGCGCATCCGGCGCATCACTTCATAGCCGTCGGCGTCGGGCATCATCAAGTCCAGCACCACCGCGCTCGGGGTTTCAACATCCATTTTTTTGAAGGCTTGCAAAGCCGAAAGGGCAAAGTCAGTTTCAAATCCAAGCAATTTGAGTCCGGTTGCCAGCATCTTGCAGGTATCGATCTCGTCGTCAATCACCAGAACTTTTTTGGGCATACTGTTACTCCAGAGTACGGCTATTTTACTCTGAGTTGGAAATCGCGGCGTGGGAATCTATAACCAGCGATTCGTAAATAGCTTGAAACGCGTTAGCAACATTGTTTACCAAATCCGTCCGGGCGAGATAGGTTTGCCTGAAAATGACGCCTTCGCGCAACTGAACAATGCCCAGCCCGGTCATTGGCATGGCCGGGTGATCCGGCGCGGCAGGCTGGTCGTAAGTGAACCCGGCAGACCAGTAGTCGGCGAAGAATGCCGAGGCCGATTGCAGAGTGAAGCCCAGCAGATCACCCCACCCCGCCCGCAGATCAGCCTCGGCCCAAGCGGCAAGGTCGTTGCCCACCGTCGGGTCGGCGGCCATGAAATTCACGCTGAACGAGGCCGAGTCGTCGGGCGCAGTGAACAGGGCGGCATCTTCGGTCTCATCAATCTGCCAGCCTTGAGGATAACGCACGCTGAACGCGCCGGAAGGATGATGATAAGAGTCATCGGCAAGGATGATGGCCGTGAGTGAGAACGATGAAGCTGTCTCGGTCGTGGGCAACCGCCAACCCTCAAAAGGCCCTGGCCGGTCGAGCGGCGTGTCTGCCTGAGGCCGCGCCCGGATGAAGGCAAAAACGAGCAGGGCTGTCGCCAGCAAGGCAACGGCAAAGAGGCCGACGGCAGTTGGCCGCGTTCGGGTAGTTTGGCTCACGGCTTTGTGGATAAACTAACCAGTAAGGGCGGCGGTGGTGGCGGCGCGAATGGCAATGCCCGCCAGGAAGAGACAAATGAAACCGTAGAGCATGGCTTCGCGGCGGGTGGCCTGGCCTCGGGTGAAGGCGAAGGCCGCCGGGATGGTGATGACGGCCACCACGCCGTAAAGGATGTGGATGACCCGAGCAGGCCGCAGGCCCTGGGCCCACATCGTCACGCCCAGCGCCGCTTCGACGATAAAGACGATCTCGTTGATGACCAGCGCCCCCCAGAAGTTGGAATCCAGGCCGCGCCGGCGAAAAGCGAGATAGAGCGCCCACAGACCCACGGCGGCAGAATACAATATACCGGTGTTGGCCAGGCGGCTGTGAATTAGCAAAATGTCCATAAGGCTCCAGATCAAAAAACCGGCGGGAATATCCTGCCGGTTTAATAACTCATCTTACGCAAACCGCTCTGGTGTCATTCCCGCGTAGGCGGGAATCCAGGAGTGGCAAGGCTGGACACCCGCCTTCGCGGGTGTGACGTTGCGTAAGGTGAGTTAGTAAGTGCGCCCTCGCGGCGACTCGAACGCCGGGCCCTTTGCTCCGCAAGCAAATGCTCTATCCACTGAGCTACGAGGGCACTGGCCGCATTTTATCACGCCGGGCGCGAAGTATCAAGGCGAAGCTTCGGCGCTGATGATGGCCAGCACATCCGTGAACTCCGCCAGCGATCTCCCTTCGGCGGCGGATTGGGCGGCCGGGATGGATCCGATGAGTTGATACGACTCGCCGTCGTTTAGAGGATCGCGCCCGCCCAGGTTCGAGACGAAGAGCAGAACGCCGTCGTTAGAGAAGAAGGAGATGTTCTGGTATGGAATGGCCACGCGCCCGCCAGTGTTGTTGACGATGACAACCTGATAGGCATACCCGGACTGGCTGACCGTCACCACCGGCGTGTCCATGTCCATTGCTACCGGGTAACCCGCCTGCTCCGGTTGCACCGTCACCGGCGTGCCCACCGCGTGAACCTGCGCAGTGCTCCAGTTGGCGATGATGGGATCGGTGGCCGGGATCACGGCCGTCGCTCCGGGCCGGGCATCGTTGGCCGGCAAATACAAGTTGAGCGGCTTGGGCGTTCCGATTCGTGTGCCGGCCGAATTGGTGAACACCAAGGTGATGTCTTTGAGCGGCTGGTCGGTCAGGTTACCAACGTCAACCATCACCACGTACCCGCCCGAAACTTGCATACGTTGAACCTGGGCCACCGCTAATTCCACTGACCCTTTCAAATCTTTCAAGGGTTCGGGCGTGGCTGTTTCGGTGGGCGGGGTTTGGGGGGTGAGGAGCAGGTTGGGGTTGTCGTCGAACGTCGGCGACGGGCCCGGCACAGGTGTGTCGGCAGGCGCAGTGGTGGCCGTGGGTTGATCGACCGCCCCTTGAGTAGGCGGCAGAGTGGCGGCAGAGTGCGTGGCGGCAAGGGTGGCCGTCTCAACAGCGGGTTGGGTTGGGTTGCCAGTGGCGGCCCTCACCGTAGGCGACGGTTGACCCTCTACCGTCGAGGGCGCTGTCAACGTTGGAGATTGAGGCCCAGGAGCGGCGCCGGTCGCGGTGACGATAACAGGGTTGGAGTTTGTCGGCCCGGCCGGTTGAGCAGGCGCCACCGCCACCGGAGTTGCCGGAGGCAGAGTGTTATAGAAGGTGCTGAAGAGCAGAGCGGCCAGGCCGCCCACGACGAACAGCACCGCCAGTCCAACGATAATAGCAATTTGTCGATCAGAGGAGCGCATAAGTAAACCACAGAGACACGGAGAGCAAGGAGTCTTTCAACTCCGTGAACCCCGTGTCTCTGCGGCAATTAAAAATTTAGCGGATGCTACGGCCTGTCTAATCCATAGAACGTGCCGTTTCGACTCGGGACGTACAGTTTGCCATCGTTGCCCACAATGATACCACCGGTCATTGTCCCCTGTGTCGCCAGCTTCTTGGCAAAGACCATCGGATAGCCAAAACGATAGAAGGCGCGCAGATAACCGGTGCTGTCCAGGACGTAGCTCCAACCATTGGCGTCAATCACAGGCGAAGTAGTGCCGGCCGTCCCGGCAAATGACCACCATAGCCAGTTCACCCGCGAGCCGCCGCCGGCGTTGTTCCACAGGATACGATAGAAGCGGTTGCCGACGGTGAAGACGACAATGTCGTAGCCCAGGTAGGTGTCGGTTTGCACTGCGGGGGCCACCCCGTCGCCGATTGCGCCTACGGCATCGCCATACGCCAATTGCGGAATTTGCGCGCCTGTCGCCGGGTTGAGGCGGTAGAGGTCGCCGAGGCTGTTGAGCATCCATAAGTTGCCGTTGAAGATCACCGGCGTGGTGTTCACCATGCCCGCCGCGCCGATCGGGATGCCGGTTTCCCAGCCGACGATGGGCGCGCCTGTCAGCCGGTCGAAGGCATAAACCTTGTTGCCCGACCCGACGAAGACTTTATCAACTGTTGTGTCAAACAACACCGGCGACGATGCGCCCGTGCCAGCGCCCAGCGTCCGGCTCCAGCGGCGGGTGCCGTTCCAGTACACGGCGTGCAGGATGTCGTTGGGCGCAGCATCCTCGACGATGTAGATCGTGCCGTCCGGCCCGATGAGGGGCGACGACTTGGAGATGTCGCCGCCGAGGTCAATGCGCCAGACCATCGTCATGATGTCGGTAAAGTCTGCCTGAGTTTGATTCGCGTCCAGGGCGTACAGGAAGCCGTCCTTCGCGCCGACGATGACCCATACTGTGTCATCATCGCATTGAGACGGCGTAGCGGGACAGCTAGTCGTGTTGTTGTCGTTGCGCAACAGCAAAGCAGGTGATGCGCCGCCGCTTGGGTTACCCGCCACACCCAGGTCGAATCCACCGCGCCAGTAACCAAAGGCCGAGCGCCTGGACACCCACTGCCCGCTGGTGTAGTACAACATGCCGCTGGGGTTGTTGGTGGTCGGCGCGCTCAACACCGCTGTGCGCTGTGGGGTGAACGGCGCGCCGTTGGTGCGCGTCCACTTCACTACTGGTGTGCGGTGCCCGGCCCCGGTCAAATTGCGCCCGGTGTGGGCCGCGTCGTGCTGGAACATGGGCCACTGACCTTCGGTGTACAGGCGGCAGTCGGCGCAGGCGGTTGGCACTGCCGGGCCAAAGCGCCGCAGGTTGTCATCCGCCGAAGGCACGTAGAGGTAGCCGTTGGCATCCATGGCCAGCGCGCCGGCAACACTGCTGGCCGCCGTGCCAGCGCCGATCTTCTTGGGCCAGCCGAGGCCAGTAACGGGATCGTAAGTCGGCGTCAACTTAGCCGTGATGTCAAATGGTGCGGCAAGGCCATTCACACCGTACAGCCAGCCATCCGTGCCGCCGATGAACACATTACCGGAACTATCAACTAGCGGTGTGGAGTTAGTAAAGTTAGTTGGGAGCGCGCCCAGCGGGACGCTGTCCAGCGCCGTTGTGGCGGTGTTGTAGCGATACAGCTTATTGCCGACGGCAAAGAAGAGATAGTCGTCAACACCGGCGGCGTCGTACCGGGCCATCGAAGCCGAACCGACGGCGCCGACGATACTGCTGACCAGCGGCAGAGGCGTTACTGCTCCACCTGTGACCGGAATCCTGTACAGCTTGGCCGCGCTGGTGAGCACGTACACATCGTTGCCAATTATCATCGGCGCTGAGGTGATGGGGCCGCCGACATTGCGCGACCAGATGATGGCCCCGGTGTTGGCGTTGACGGCATATAGCTTGTCTGCGCCGACCAGGATGCGATCCGGGCCGGAGGGCGAGTCGTAGTAGGCCGGGGACGAACTGCCGTTGCCGGCACCGAGCGGTGTGCTCCAGGTAATTGCCCCGTTCCACTGGTTAATGGCGTGCAGACGATCCAACGCCGCATCTTCCAACACATACACTAGCTGGTTGCGGCCAGCGAGCGGTGAAGCTTTAGACGTATCCGAGCCTACATCCACCATGGACCACGCGCCATCCCACCAACCCCATTGAGCCGTGCCACAGTTGACTGCCGGACAATACCAAGCCCCGGCTTGCCTCACCACACCGTTTTTATCACCCACGAACACTCGCAGTTCATCGTCGTTAGGGTCGCCAGGCGTATTCTGGGGGTCTAAGCGGATGACGGCTGGGGACGAATAGCCAGACACGCCGCTGGTTGCGCCCAAATCCCATTGCTTGGCGATCAGGTGCGTGCCCACGTCGAGCGCGTACAGATAACGGCCAGCTACGTAGAAGGCGACGCCGTCTGGGTGCGTACCGTTGTTCCAGGGCTGGTTGATCTCGCTGATGATGGGCGAGCGCACATCACCCGCGCCCGGCACCGCCCACTGCTCCACCGGGCTGGCAGGCAAGGTTGAGGCCGCTGCGCCTAGATGTTGGCTGTTGCGCTGGAAGAGCGGCCACTGGCCGTTCGCCGCGCCATCCGGCGCATCGGTATTGCCGCCTGAACCGGAATACACGTGTAGTTTGCCATTCGCCGACGCCCAGGCAAACTCCCACGGGTTGACGAACGCGCCCGCGCCAGCCATGCTTCCACCTGCCGGAGCGCCCGACCAAGCTACCCGGTTGATCTGCCAGTCGCCTTCCACCACGTAAAACTTCCCGTCGGATGAGCCGATGAAGATCGCACCGCCTCTAAGTGGAGTCGAGTCGCCCAAGTCGCCGCCGAGCACAATCGAGTACAGCCGGCCATCCTCCCCATTCCCCGGCCAGCGCACGTATTCGTACAACGTCGCGCCCACGCCGAAGAAAGTTCGCGTGTGATACGCCGAGCACGTCGGCCAGTCGCTACAGTGAACGATCACTAATGGGGCCGCCGACTTGCCCATCCCGGCCACGTCGGCCAGAATTTCGTAGTCGGCATCTGTCATCACTCGGGCCAGTTCGCCATCCTTCGTCACAACGTAGTAACCGTCGAAGATCGGCGTCGGGCTGTCGTTCAGCCAAACGGCTACCGGCGCGCCGTTGGCGAGTCCAAGAGGAGCCAGCGTCGTCGTCCAACCGGCAGGAGTTGTGCCATCGCTTGCCTTGAAGGCATAGAGGCCGAGACCGCCGCCCACCGCTACCACGTCGTCACTGAAATCGCCCGGAGTATTGTTGTTGTTTATGGCCGGTGACGACGCGCCATCCGAGTTGCCGATGGCTTTCCACCACACGACCGTGCCCTTCGAGTCCATCGCCAGCAATCGGTCAGCCGCCGGCGCGGCATTATCCTCCACAGCAAAGATATAGCCTTGATCGGAAACGGCGAGCGAGGCTTTCGAGATGTTATTGCCGACATCGCTCTTCCAGAGTGGATCGCCGTTCGAGCCGCGGACGGCATGTAAAACACCTTCAGAGCCGCCAACGTAGACGACGATTTGCTCCCACGGGTTGGGCGACATGGACGTGTCCCGACCCAGAGCAGGCATCCCAAACGCATTCGCCGTCACGGCTGCACCCAAGTTATACTTCTTCTCTACCGCGCCATCCCACCACACCGACCGATCGTTCCATGGCTCGCGAGCGTAGAGATATTGCCCAGCCACGAAGTACATGCGCCCGTAATTGTCAGTCACTGGCGCGCGCGGCGCTCCGGCAACGTTGTACAGCCGAATCTCGCGAGTATCACTGCCGGGGCCGCCGTGATCGTACGTATGACCGGCGTTTCGCTGGAACATCGGCCACTCGACATCAGCCAGTGAGCAAGTGGCGCACAACCCTTCCGGCGTGCCAAAGGCATACAGGTTATCGTCCGCCGACGGCCAGAGCAGAACGCCGCCAAACGGATTGTGGGTGACTGCGCCGGCGTTCGCCATTGAGCCAGTTGCGGTGAAGATCAGCGTCGCCGTCGCCCCGGCGCGGGTTACGCTGTACAGCTTGTTGTCGCTCGTGCCCACAAAGACGTTGCCCGCCGAGTCAATCACCGGCGTGCTGTTCGCCGTCGCGCCGCTTAACGTAATCGTCGTGTTCGGCGCCCCCCCCATGTCCCAGCGATACAGCTTGCCACCTAGTGTCCAGTAGAGACAACCTACCCCACAACCGTCAGGGTCAAACGCCAACGAGCCAGAGCCAGCCCCGACTGGCGGATCCGAAACCAACGTCGCCCCGCCACCGACTAGCGGCACGCGGTACAAGTCGCCCAAACTATTGAGGGCGTACACATTGCCGCTAGCGATGAGCGGCGCGCCTGGCACGGTTGTCGTCGCCGCGCCAAGTTGATAGCTGCCAAGCGGCCAGGTGAAGCAGGCCGAGCCATCGGCCGCATTGAAGCCGTACAGATTCTTGCCGCCGACGAAGATGCAGTCGCTGGCGCTCTCGTAGGCCGGAGCGGAGGTGCCAGGCCCCATGCCGATGCTGGCGAGCCAACGCACCGAGCCTGTGTGTGAGACCGCGATCAACCTGTCGGCGGTGGCCGGGTTGTCTTCGATGACGTACACCGTGCCATCGTCGCCAATCACAGGCGAAGCCTTCGAGATGTCGCCGCCGACGTCAATCTTCCACTGGTCGTAACCCCAGCGAGCATTGACGGCGTGAAGCACGCCATCCTTGCCGCCCACGTACACGATGCCTTCGCCAAAGCCGTAAGGACTGCCTTGATTCGCGACAGCCGGAGCCGAGAACCCAACCGGCGTGCCGGCCACACCCAGGTCGTATGACCACAGCACTGCCCGCGTCGCCAGGTCGAGCGCACGCAAATAGCGCCCGGTGACGAAGTAGCTGATGCCCTGTGGGAAATCCGGGAAAGTGTCGCCATCGACATCCCAGTTGTACTCACTGACTACCGGCGGGAAAGCATCACCTCCCGGGGCGCGTTGCCACAGCAAGGACGGGTTGGCCCCAACAGTGAAGCCGCCAGCGCCCGTGTTGGCCTGGTTCCGCTGGAACATCGGCCAGTCAGAGCCGGGCTCGGCCACACAGTCCGGGCAACCGCCCGGCAGAGCGCCGTAAGCCCGCAAGTTGTCATCCGAGGACGGCACGTACAGCCAGCCATCGTTTGGCGAGATGGCAAAGCCAGCCGCCGTGCTGATGCCTGCAACTTTGGGCCAACCGGCCAGCGCCGCCATCGTATTGCCGTTCACCCCATACACTTTGCCGTCGCTTGACCCGATGAAAACGTTGTTATTGGTATCAACAACTGGCGAAGCATCACTCAGGCTGCCGCCAAGCCCGAGCGGAGTTGTAGCGCCGCCATTCGTGTCATACCGGTACAGTATTGCGTTGTGTCCCCAGTACAGGAAGTATTCTGTGCCAGGGCCGCCAATGCCATCCTTGTCATAAGCCGCAAGAGAGCCGCTGGCATGCGCCCCGGCTGGCGCATCATAAGCTAACGTCGCAATGCCCGTATTTGCATCCACGCTATACAAGTCACCCAGGCTGTTGACGGCATAGACATTCCACACCAGCGGCACGATGGAATTCATCAACAGAACTGTTGCCGTGCTGGGTACAGTCGCGCCTGCCCCTAGCGCCGCCGGCCACTTGATGCCACCCCAGATCGTCACCGCATACAGTTTATCCGCGCCGACGAAGATCAGATCATCCTCGGTGTTGAACGTAGCAGAATTGGCGTAAGTCGGCGAAGACGTGCCAGCGCCCGCGCCGAGGGCGATGGCCCACTTCTGCGAACAGTCGGGGTTGACGGCGATCAGCCGATCTTTGGCAAGCGTGTCGTCCACAAAGTAGATCGTGCCGTCTGCGCCGATGACAGGCGAAGCCTTGCTCAGGTCTGTGCCAAGCTTGGCCGACTTGCAGGCGGCTTGCGCGCCCCAGGTGTTGGAGTCGTTGGTGTCGTAGGGCCGCCAGTCGTTGTCAATGCCGTCCAGCTTGTAAACGTAGCCGTCGCCACTGCCCACGTAGACGAACATCGAGTCGTCGCTGGTGTCGCCGGGTGTGCCATTCTCGTTGTAATCAGTAACGGCCGGAGCACCGGGGCCCTTGGCCGCGCCCGCCACACCCAGATCAAACTTCCATTGGATAAACTCGCCATCGGGCGAACCAGGCGCTTGAGACCACGACCACGCGCCGCCACCGCCGCCCGGGCCTCTATCCGGTTCGGTGCCGTAAACATACTGCCCGGCCTTGCTGAAGATCAGGCCGCGTCCCCACATTGGATTCGGCGGGCCAATCACCACCGAGCGCACGTCCGCGCCCAGCGGCGTCGTCCATATCAGGCTGGCGCTCGGGTCCACCGGCGCGCCGGTGCCGGTGCCCCTGCGTTGCGGGAAGTTCTGGAAGAGCGGCCAGGAATTGCTCATGTCGGCTACGCAGGTAGCGGTGCCAGTACTACAGGCGGCAGGGCCGGGCGGAATTGCGCCCAATCTCAGCCGCCCCCAACCGAACAAGTTGTCTTTTGTATTGTCGTCCGGGCTGCCCGATCCAATCGGCGGGCTTCCGCCGTCGAGGTCATCAGCGCGAGTCTCAAGAAAATCACGCACGTCAGCATTGGTGTAGCCGGGGAAGGCTTGCAACACCAGCGCTGCCGCCCCGGCCACGTGCGGAGCCGCGCCCGATGTGCCGCAGAAGTCGTGGATACCGTCTCCACTGTGCAGGAAGCTCGTCGTCGTGCAGTCCGGCCCGGTGATGTCGGGCTTGACCGCCACACCGCCAGGCCCCCCGCCCGCTCCATTAATGGGGCCCTGTGAGCTAAATGGTTCCAGGGAGTCATCCTGCCAATTGAACGCGCCGACGGTGAAGGCGCTGGGCGCATCTGCTGGAAGGGCAAGACTGCTTACCGGGCTTTCCACCTGCAATGTCCAGCCGCCGCTGGTGTACATCTCCAAAACCTCGTTGGTGCTGGAGTTGTATTTCTGCACCACAATTGCCAACTGGCCGCCAGACCTGAAATAGCCGCTCGCATACTCGCTCGGCCAGGGGAAGCCGCTAGATTGATCACTCCTGCTCTGACCAGAGTAGCTATAGTAATCAGTGGCTACGCTCCAGGTCGCGCCGCCGTCAAAACTTTGGGCGATATACAGGTTATAGTCCTTGCCGGGCGTTGCATCGCCCCAGTCATTCCAGGCCAGGTTCACCGACACGTAATAGTAATACCCGTTGTAAACAGCAGGCCAGTTCGTAATGTTATTGAAGATGTCGCCTCCCGCCCACTGATGAAAGTTTTGCGGGGTTGGGGGAAAAACGCCGGTAGTCAGGCCGGAGTAAGTTCCTTGATAGTGGCCCTTAGCGTAGTTGCCGGCGGCGGCCACGTATAAAATGCCGGAATTATTGACATGCTCAACGGAGTCCTCCAAAAAGCCCGTCCCATCGCCGTCGTCAACATTTCTCCAGCCAATCGAAGCATTAATAACATCTACACCTTCACTCACCAGCCAGTCCATGGCTTCGGCAAATTCAATGTCGGTGCCAATGTTCACCAGCCACATCTCCACGCCCGGGGCCATGTCGTAAACGATCTGCGCCACCTGCGTGCCGTGGTTGTCCGTCGTCAGCAAATTGCCGTCGGCGCGGAAGGAGCGGGTATGCACCATCGCCGATGGCGGCAATTCAGTGCCAAGCAGGGGCGCATAGCCGTTGAAGCCGAGATCTAAAATGGCAACTTTGACGCCTCGGCCCTTGAGGCCTACATCGTGCCAGACGCCGGCCCCCGAGTCGTCCACGCCTTCGGACTTGTACGGCTCGGCCAACGCCTCGGCGTAAGCCGGGAGCCGCACTCCGGCAAAAATGCCGCTGGCGGCCAGCGCCTGCAAGTGTTGGATTGGGATGCTGATTTGGACGTTGTTCCCGGCTTCGGCCTCGACCAGACCGCTAAAGGTGGCGACGATGTCGCGGGCATCGTTAACCGTTTTGCCGGAAGCCAGCACAGCCGACACCTGCACACTCTCACCGTTATTCTGCATGGAGAGCGCCAGGCCGGTGGCCTCGGCAAATTGGGCCGCCGCCGCAACGCCGCCATCCTGGTAGCTCTTCACCAGCCGGTTGAGCACATCGCTCATAAGCGGGTTGCCCCTGTCCGGTTCAGGTGTTGCCGGAACTTCGGCTGTGGGAGGAGGGGTATCGGTGGGAACAGGAGTGGCCGGTTCCCCGGTGGGAGCCGCCGTCTCTGCGGGAGCCGCCGTCTCGGCGGGAGCCGCCGTCTCGGCGGGAGCCGCCGTTTCCGTGGGTGGCGGCGTCTCCGTCGGAGTCTCCGTGCCGCCTGTTTGGGCAAACGCCATCCCCGGTGAGAGCAACAGACTGAATATGACCATGATGCTCAACAAATAGTGTAAGCGCGAAGCGAGTTTCTTAGACATTGCAACTCCTTTATGGCGTCGCCACAGATATTAAATTTAGGTTATTGAAGAAGGTAAAACCTTTATTGAGTGTATATGACTTAACACAACAAAGTACATGACTTAACTCACTTTGTCATAGATGTTTGTAATGAATTTGAGCACTAGAAAAAAAGACATCGAATGTCTGAATTACAAACATGACTGCACTGCAAAAAGCCGTTCTTTAACAACCAAAATCCGGCCTGAAAACCAGCCTGGACCTTAGCCAGCGTGCCAGGGAAGCCCAGGCGGAGGCAAAAAAAGGGCTCTTTGGGATTAAGTGGGGTAAAACCCCGTCTTGCCACAGAGCGCACAGAGAACACCGAGATTTTTATAGGTTTTTCTCAGTGAACTCTGTGATCTCTGTGGTGAGAATGTG
>CAYSIV010000143.1:0-14618 GCA_964431175.1 uncultured Anaerolineales bacterium | reverse complement strand
TTCGCCGGGCTTATTTGCCGCAGTCAGAGCGGAGCTTGAGACCGGACGTTTGCCAGATTTGGGACATTCGGAGCGGGGAGATCGGGTGGCTGTGCTTGGCCCAACAGCCGCACTCCGGCTCGGTGTTGTTAGCCTCAAGCATCTCCCGGCAATCGCTATCGGTGATCACATCTACCTGATTATTGGCGTCCTGCGCGGCGTCGCCCGCCAGCCCGAACTGCTGGGCGCAGTCATCATTCCCGAAGGCACGGCCCGACAGGATTTTGGATTAGCGGGTCCTGGCACCGTGATCATCGAGACTCGCATTGGCGCCGCCTCTCTCATCGCCCGACAATCCACGTGGGCGTTGCGGCCCGATAACCCCAAGATTCTCAGAGTTGAGTTTCCCCCGGAACCCCAACGCGTGCGCGATACGGTGCAAACTGACTTGAACACAATGTTTGTCTTGCTGGGCGGTTTGTCTCTGATTGTCGGCGCCATCGGCATCGCCAACATTACACTCGTATCAGTGATCGAGCGGATCGGTGAAATCGGCCTGCGCCGGGCCATCGGCGCCACGCGCGGGCACATCGCCGCACAGTTCTTACTCGAGAGCGCGTCGATGGGGCTTATCGGGGGTGTCCTCGGCGCCAGTCTGGGCGTTCTCATTGTGGTGGCCGTCTCGGCTTACCAGGTCTGGACTCCGGTGCTGGACCCGGCGGCGCCCCTCCTGGCCCCACTGGTCGGCGGCGGGATCGGTTTGATATCGGGCACCTATCCGGCGGTGCGCGCTGCACAACTGGAACCGATTGAAGCGTTTCGAAACTGATGCATTGGCATTGTTGATCGCCTGCTGGGAAATCACAGGGCGTTATGGTGAGGCCGAACTCAGCTTTGTTGTTTGGGTTGACCTCAAATAATAGGCCTTCATCGCCACGTGCAAGTTCAATCGCTGGTTCACGTCCCGCAAGTCCACTTTTGCAATTTCTTCAATCCGGCCCAGGCGATACAACATCGTGTTGCGATGCACGTTGAGGGCCGAGGCGGCCTCGGCCAGCGCCCCGCCATGATCGAGATAGGCTGTCAGGGTGCGCGTCAGATCGCTGTTCGCTTTGTGGTCGTGCTCGACCAGCGATTCGATGATGGCAAAGTACGGGTTGGCCTGCACAGCTTCCGACGGCAACCGGTAAAGCCAATCGAGCAAACCCAGTTCCCAGAAACAAGTGACGGGTGCCCCGTCCAGCCGCCCGCCGATCTCGGCGGCCTCCACCGCTTCATCATAAGCACGGCGCAGGGATTTGTCGTTGGTCGTTTGCCCAATTCCTGCTCGTAAAGGTTGAGAGCGGTTTCCGATCTCGATTACCATCTTCTGCGCCAGCGCCTGCCCGGCCGCGTTCGTTTTCGACTCCACAATTAGCGCAATGCCCTGCCCGCGGATAACGACCAGGCCCCACTGACCGAGGCCGCGCAACCAGCCATCCAGCCGGGCGGCCATGTGCAGGGGCGGTATCTGACTGATCACAAACAAAACTTGATGGGAGTGGTCAAACTGGTAGCCAACCACATTGCCCCGCGTCATCACCGCAGGGTCAATCTCAGAGTCGGGGCGCAGGAGTTGAGTCAAAAAGTCGCCGCGGGCCGCTTGCTGGGCTTCGCGCACCGCCTGCTCTATCACCATCACCAGCGCCGCCACCGTCGCCGCATGTTCAATCGCCAGTTCGTCCAAATCCGTTAGCGGGTGATCTCCGGCCACGATCCAGATGTAGCCATAGATTTCGCGCCGGACGACGATGGGCGCAATCACCCGCTCCATCGTCATGCCGATATCGGGCATGGTTCCCATGCGAACCGGCCTCATCTTCTCTTGCAATTCCGTGTAAACGCCGCGCTTGATCATGCGTTGGCTGACTTCGCGCGGTGTGTAGCCCAGTTCAATCGCCCGCAAGCGGTTTTCGTCCACCGGGCCATGAAGGGTCGAAGCCAGCACTTCAAAGGCCGGGCTTTCAATCAACACCGAGCGATTGAGAATGGCCGCCAGCGTTTCGGTCAGCGTTGAGAGATCGCCGCCCTCCAAGGCCAGTTGGGTGAGGCGGCGGTGAATGTCGTCGGCGCGCTCCTTCAGCGCAAATTGCTCGTTGAGGATTTCAAGATACAGGCGCTCGATGATATCGATGAACTGGACTTCGGCTGGCAGGGTGATGATGGGGAAACCGTGTTCGTCCGCCGCTGACCGCATCACCTGGGGCACCGTCTCAAAATACCAGCCGGTGGAGAACACCATTCCTGCCAATTCCTGCCCAGCCAGCGCCGGGATCAGAATCTCCTGCTCGGCAGGGTTGTCCTTAATCCCGTAGCCGGCAGTGAACAGCAACAGCCCCCGGCCCCAGTCGGCGTAATCGGTGCCGGGAACGTCCACCACGTGGGCCCGGCGGATGAAGTGGTCGAGGCCGCCTTCTCCGGCGACGACGACGGCCTTTTCGAATCCCGGTAGTTGAAGGGCCTGGCGCAGGGTGAGCATGGTCAAGATTATACGCCCATGCCTTCAGCCAGGAGGAGACAGGCATCTGGGATGCCTGGCCCGCACGTGGGCGTGCTGGCTCCTCGCATTATCTGAAAGACATTGCCTCGTGACATTTATCACCTGCCAACACGACGGTTATTACTATCAAAGGATTTTCCTTTCTCCCATACTGAATAGCGTTCAGGATTAAATATGCAATCCAGTGGACGGCCGCGACACTATTTCCAGGCTGATCAATCCACCGGAACCAACATCAAGCGTTATGCGCGTCAGGCATAACGCTTTTTGATTGCCTTAAAGGAGAATAACTTCATGACTACGTTAGGCGGATTTGCAAACAAGATTGCCCACATTGACCTGACCAAAGGACAGGTTGAATACAAGGAGGTGCCCGATGAATGGGCGCGCCTCTACATCGGCGCGCGCGGCCTGGGCGTAAAGTTCGTGTTCGAGAACGGCCCTCAGGTTGACCCGCTCTCGCCCGACAACATCCTGTGCTTTATGAACGGCCCCCTCACCGGCTCTGAGGCCAATATGAGCGGGCGCATGGCGGTCGTCACCAAGTCGCCGCTCACCGGGACGGTGACCGACAGTCATCATGGCGGATGGTCGGCGGCGCGCCTGCGCTGGGCCGGGTTCGACGGCCTGATCTTCAAAGGCAAGGCCAATAAGCCGGTCTATGCTTACATCCACGATGGCCTGTTGGAAATCCTCGACGCTTCTGAAGTGTGGGGCAAGGGCGTGCACGACACGGTGAAACACTTCCAGCAGAAGTATGGCGAAAAAGACCTGACGGTGCTCGCCATCGGCCAGGCAGGTGAGAACCAGGTGCGCTTCGCCTGCTGGATCAACGAGGACGACCGGGCCAGCGGACGCGGCGGCACCGGCTGTGTGGGCGGCAGCAAGAATCTGAAGGCCATCGTCGTCAAGGCTGAGAAGAAGATGGTCAAAGCCGCCGACCGGGAGGCCTGGAAGAAGGCCCACGATCGCGCGTTGGCGACCATCATGGACGAGAAGAATATCACCAGCCCCCGCAAAGGCGGCCTCTCGGTGTATGGCACCAACGTGCTGATGAACATCACCAGCAACATGGGTGCCCTGCCCATCAACAATGGCCAAGTCACTTCTTTTGGCGACAAGGCCGAGCACGTCAGCGGCGAATATGTCAAGCAGAACATCCTCGTCGAAGATCCAACCTGCCACGCCTGCCCGGTGGCCTGCAAGAAAGAAGTTGAGATCAAGGACGGGCCGTTCAAGGGCCTGCGCATGGAAAGCGTCGAGTACGAACCGGCCTGGGCGCTGGGCGGCAACTGCGGCAACGACAACATCGCCTCGGTAGCCAAGATGATTGATATGGCCAACGACTATGGCTTTGACGCCATCGAGATCGGCGACGTGCTGGCGACCTACATGGAAGCCAGCCAGAAGCAATACACCAACGGGGCCGGCGGCCTCAAATGGGGCGATTACATGGCGATGGTGGAGACGATGAAGAAAGTTGCCTTCCGCGAGGGCGTGGGCGAGGTGCTGGCCGGTGGCACCAGAGCCGCGGCCAAGAATTTCGGCCATCCGGAGATATCCATGACGGTCAAGGGCATGTCCATCCCGGCCTACGACCCGCGCGGCCTCAAGGGCATGGGCATCGCCTACGCCACCAGCAACCGCGGCGCCTGCCACCTGCGCGCTTATACTCCCGCTTGCGAACTGGCCCTCATTCCGCTCAAGGCCGACCCGCTGGCCTGGAAGGGCAAGGGCGACCTGACCAAGCTCCTGCAAGACATCCACGCCTTTTCGGACAGCCTCGACCTGTGCAAGTTCAGCGCCTTTGCCGAAGGCATGGATGAGTACACGGCGCAGTATTCGGCAATGATCGGCGTCCCCTTCACGGTTGACGATGGCTTGAAGGCCGGCGAACGCGTCTACAACCTGGAGCGCTACTACAACAACCTGGCCGGGTTCCGCGAGGGGAGCGACACCCTGCCGGAGCGCTTCACCAAAGAGCCTTCGACCATGCCCGGCTCGAAGGGCCATGTGTGCGAACTTGACCTGATGCTTGAGGAATACTACAAGGCTCGCGGCTGGGTCAACGGCGTGGTGCCTGAGGAAAAGCTGAAGGAATTGCAAGTCGTCTGAACCAACGACGAGTTAACCTGCGGAGTCCGCACGCCCACGTGCGGCACGCCGCACGCCGCATCTGGGGATGCTAGCTCCGCAGGGCTTCGATGAAACACTAGAACAGGACACCGGGTGTAGAAAAGCGCCCGGTGTCTTGCGTTATGATGCGCGTCATATCCTCGCCCGGCAACCAAGCCTATAATCCCCTTGATGGAAACCTCACTCGAAATTAGCAATCTTGCCCCTGACCCACGCGAAGAATGGCGGCGCTTGTTGCGCTTCGTCGGCTGGAGCGAGTCGGACGGTTTGGCCGCCTCTCGTTCGGTGGAGGCCTTGTTCCGGCGCGGCCCGGAACTGGTGGTGAACACCTACGATTACCTGCGCTCGGTTCCTGAGACTGCCGCCATCCTCGGCTGGGAGCAAGGCGTGGATGAGGCGCATCTTGAAGAGCGCCGCCGCTTTTTTACCATCTGGCTGGCGCGCACGCTAGGGCTGGACACCAGTGACGACTTCGCCGATTATCTCTTCCGCGCTGGCAAGTATCACGCCGGGCACGGCCCGCGTCGCATTCACACGCCGCCTGAATACGTGGTTGGCTCGATAGCGCTGGTGCAAGCCTCCTTCGCTGGCTACATGCAAAAGGCCAACCTGCCAGCAGATGCCATCGCCGGCGCAACAGCGGCCTGGAGCAAATATCTGGCCGCGCAGTTGAACCAGATGTTGTTGGGCTACCGGGTGGCGCGCGATCTGGCGCGCGGCGAGTGGCCGATTCGCTGTTCGGTGTTTGGCCGATTGCGCCCACTGGTGGGCGTAAACGAGGTCGAAGTGCGCGCCGGAAGCGGAGCCACCGTGGCCGACATCCTGCGTAAATTCTTCAACAACTACCCTCTGGCCCGTTACGAGTCACTGGATCGTGTCTGGCGCTCCGAAGAAAAAGCCGAGTCGTTGTGGATGGAAGTATCGCCAATTTACGTGCCGCGCCCGGGCTGGCGGGTGTTGCTCAACGGGCGTGACCTTGATTACGCTGGCGGGTTTACGGCATCGGTGCATGAGGGCGACGGAGTGGCGCTCTTCCCGCCGGGGCGGTGACCCCTACCCTCCAGCCCGCAACAGCTTCGGTTCGAGGGCCGCCCGCGTTCGTTCAACAGAGGCGGCTTCCCCGTCCAACTCCAGCCGAACCTGTCCCACCCGCAATGATCCGATGACGTAATCATCCACCTGAGTCAATCGCGCCCTCCAACCATCGCCCATCAACCCGCCGTCGGCCTGCAACTGTCCGCCAATCTCTTCGAGGTACTCGCGAAGCAACCATAGCGGCACGCCGCGCACGACCGTTTCAAACACAGCCCCCCCCGACCGGCGGGAAGATGTTCACCGTGTCTTCCGGCCCCAGCACCGAGCGCAGGCCGTTCTCAAGATACTGAGCATCGCGGCCATTGATAAAAATGTGGATGTGCGGATACAACGCTCCGTTCGCATCACACAACTGAGGGCGTAAATCGGGATAGCGGGCCAGCAACGCCTCAATCATGCCCTGCACGGTCATTCCCGTCGCCGGAAGCTCGACGGTTTTACCGCCAACCACCGGGCGCAAGGTGGCATAAAAATTGATCTTCATATATTCCTCCTAAAGCGCAACTTTCACCCCCGATTTTACTGTAATAGACTTTATCGGAAATTAGCTCCTAGTAGTCCGCCAAGCCTGTTTTGATGGGTGGCAGTTGCACTGCCGCCCGCGCCGCAGTACAACTGCGGCGGATCAGACACCCATCAATTTAGCATTGGCACTAGCCCGCGTCCTCGCGGGCGGCCCAACCGCGAGGACGCGGTTGGAGAGCGCGAAAGGCTATTCCCGATAACGTCTAATATCTACAGGCATGCCTGACGTTAGCGACCTCGCCCTCCGCGCCCGGCGCGGCGACGCTGATGCTTTTGGCGAACTCGTCCGGCGCTATCAAGCGTCGGTTTACAATAGACTTTATCGGAAATTAGCTCCCAGCCCGCGTCCTCGCGGGCGGCCCAACCGCGAGGACGCGGTTGGGGAGCGCAAAAGGTTATTTCCAATAACGTCTAATGTCTGTTACCGGCTGACGGGTGAGCGGCGGCCCCGTCGGCGCGGAAGACCTGGCCCAGGAAACATTTATTCGGGTTTATGGGCGACTCGATCGATTTGACCCGAACCGGCCTGATGATGTTGATGGGCGGTCACGTGCTGGGCAACAAGGTGCACGGCCAGTGGCCGGGCCTGGCCGACAGCCAACTCGTCGGCCCGGCGACCTGGCGGTGACGACGGATTATCGTGACGTGCTGGCCGAAGTCTGCCTCAAGCGGCTGAACAACCCGGCGGTAGATCAAATCTTTCCGGGCTGCAAAGCTACGCCCGGAGGTCTGCTCCGCGCTTGACCACGTCGCACAGCAATGCCTTGTAGACCGGAAAACCAGAAAGCGGATCACGGTTGTCGAGATCGGTAAGGTCGTTGACGTTGGCCCGTTGCCAGGCTTCCGCGCCGATGGGGCCGCCGCCGCCCATGTTGGCCTCAATCGCCCCGCGCACAATGTCGTCAGTCACCCGGGCCCGGAACGTCACCCGTCCGCGCGGAGAAACCACCTCCACCTCTTCACCCTCCTGAATGCCACGCGCCCGCGCATCCTCGGTGTGAATGTGAACGAGCGGCCACGGTTGCTGTTTGAGGAGCGAAGGGATATTGTGATGCTGGGAACGGAAATCCGACTGAAGGCGCGCCCCGGAGTTGAAGACTAACGGGTAGCGCCGGGCCAGATCGGGGGTTGCCAATGGCCCTTCCTTCGGCTCCGTGTAAACCGGCAGAGGATCGTACCCGTTCTGGCGCAACCACTCCGAGGCAATTTCAAACTTGCCGGTGGAAGTTTCAAAACCTGGCTGATGGTCGGCGCGCAGTTCGCCCGTTTCGTATTTGCGATAGCGCATTTCGGGTTCAGGATATTGAACGCCCTCCGGGTGGGCTCGCAACGCACTAAGGTCAACGCCGGTATCGGCCAGCATGTGTTCAACCAGAGCTTCTTCGGTTTGCGGCCAGAGGTGCCCGTAGCCAAGCCGCTGGGCCAGTTCGGCGAAGATGAGGTAGTCGTTGCGCGCTTCGCCCAGGGGTTCAATGATGCGCCGCCGTAGCTGGACATAGCCGTCATATTGCATATACGACTCGATCTCGAACAGGGTCGTAGCCGGTAACATCAGGTCAGCGTACCTGGCGTCGGCTGTCGGGAAGCGGTTGATCGTCACCAGAAAATCGAGGGCCGCCAGCGAGCGGCGCCACAAAGCCGGGTCTGGCCAAGCCGTGATCAGCGACGCGCCGCTGACGATGAGGCCGCGAATAGGATAAGGCTTGCCTTCAAGAATGGCGCGGGGCAACATCGCGCCATGCGCTTCATTACGCACCTGGTAATACAGCGGGTATTCTTCGGCGCCGATCGGTTTAGGCGCGTTGGAGGGTGGCCGGGTGAGGATACGGTTGAGTTGCAGGCGGTCGCGCATGCGAAACAGCTTGCCGCCAGGCTCGTCGAGATGCCCGGCCAAAGCCTGGAGGGTCAACACGGCCCGGATGGCCTGGGCACCGCTATTTGAATATTCGAGGCCGGTATACAGCAGAATCGAACAACCACGGGCGCGACCGACGGCCCGGGCCAGGTCGCGGATTGTCTCGGCCGGAATCCAGGTAATCTGCTCGACAGTTTCGGGAGTAAAGTCGCGCACGTAGTCGCGTAACTCAGCAAAGCCGTGCGTCCACCGCTCGACGAATTCCCGATCGTAAAGCCCCTCTTCGATGAGAACATGCAACGCGCCCAGCGCCAGCGCCCCATCGGTACCGGGCCGCACACCAATCCATTCGGCGCGGAGCGCCCTGGCCGTCTCGCTCCGGCGGTGATCAATAACAATCACCCGGGCCCCACGCTTTTGAGCCTCTTTGAGGCGGCGCAGGTTGAGCGGCGGCGAGTCCGTCGCCGGATTCTCACCCCACACCAGAATCAGATCGGCGTGATCAATGTCTTCTTTCACGTTGCGCATGTAATCGCCGAAGCAGGCCCGAGGGGCGATCATTCCGTACGAAACGTAGCACAACGCCCCAACGCCGGTTGTGTTGGGCGACCCAAAGGGGAATAGCACGGCGTTGGCCGACGACTCCACCGTGCCACTGGGCGCAAAGGCTTCGTTCAAGCCATATTCAAAGTTGCCACGCCCGGTGTACATGCAAACGGCTTCCGGGCCATATTGCGTCGCAATGCGCCTCAGATTGGTAATAATGAGATCATAGGCGTTGTCCCAGGAAATGCGCTCGAACCGGCCCTCGCCGCGCTCCCCGACCCGCCGCTGAGGGTAGAGAAGGCGATCCGGAGAATAGACAACTTCCTTGGCCGGCACGCCACGCGGGCAAACGATCCCTTGCGGATGATCCTTCAGCGGTGTCAGACGATCCAGCCGGCCATTCACCAGATGCGCCTCCACTCCACAACCGGCCGGGCAAACGCCACAAATGCCGGTGATGACGGCAGGCTGAGAATCGAAATGAGTCATCAGGCTCACCGTCCGGTCTGCTTCAAAATATAGTTGATCTCGCTGTCCACCGAGGCTGGCAGTGAGTCGACCTGGTGGGTGTCCATCAACGATACCGTCGCTTCCCGAAGCCGGGCGTTGACATCTTTCGACCCTTGTTGAATCCAAGGCTCAAGCCGTTGGCGGTCGAACAGTTGGGGCAGCCAGAGCTCCCGCCAGTGGGCCATCGTGTGATCGCGACTCATGAACTCCCCGCCCGGCCCAACGTCGTCAATCACTTTCACCGCCAGGGCTTCGTCGTCCATTCGCACGCCCTGAGTAAATCTCCGGCTTTGCGAAATGATCTCGTTGGTCAGGACCATCAATTCGGGTGAAGCGGCCAGGCCACTTTCGAGATAGCCCACGTCGTGATTCAGATTCGTCTTGGCCAGGAGCGCCACCAGGGCCGAAAACTGGGCATCAGCGGCGGCCTGCCCATCCACCACTTTGCTATCGCTGTGGCCGGTGTAGCCCCACACCGGCAGATGATAGAAGCGGCCCATCTCAGCGGCCATCACTCGCGCCAGTTGAAACTCCGGGGCGCCGTAAACGCTCACCATTTCTTTCATATCGAGATGATGAACACCGTGGCCATAAAGGAAAGGCGCGCCGGCATTTTCGAGCTGATGCATGACTAAACCGCTCAACATCTCGGCATTGCCAATGGCCGCGGCCCCGGCCAGGGTGATCGGGGCTGTGCCGCCCATCATGGGCGCCGGAGAATGCGTGACCGGGATGGCGTGCTGGGCGCAATACAACAACTTGTCCACCGCTTCGTCCGAATGTGAGAGCGGCGTCGTCGGCTCCGAATACAGCAAGAGCGTTGGGTAGCGCCTGAGCCGATCCATTCCCCCGGCCACAGCGGCGGCCATGGCCCCAATGGTCTCGATGTCGGCCCGGTCGTTGCACACGAACACAACCGGCTTCGTGGTGTTGCGGATCATGGCCGCAAACTGGTGCCGGAAATAAACGCCGGTTGGCACATCGCGCGGGATGCCAACCGACATGACGAAACCAATTTCGGGCAGAGCATCGCACACGTGCATGCAATCAGCGATGTCGGCCAGTTGATAGTCGCGCCGCAGGCCCGAGCGTGGATCAAGGTAGCGCAGGGTATCGGAGCCGGGGCCGAAGTACACGTTTTGGCCGTCAAGCTGGACGGCGGTTTTATCCGTGCCGCGTTGATAGAGGTTGAACGCCTTCGGGGCTGAAGCCAGAGCCGCCTCAATTAACTCGAGTGGGATCTTCACCAGGTCGTCAGCCACGACTGCGCCGGCGTCCTGCAACAGCTTTCGTCCCCTCTCGCTGTAAACCTTCACCCCGGTTGTGCGCAATATCTCGCCCGAGGCTGAGTGGAGTCGCTGGCGGTCGTCCTGGCTCAACATGGTCAGCGTGGGACGAACATGCGGCAGGTCGGGCAACGAGTCGGCTATTTTCATTGTCGGGCGATGAGTATGACGGCGTTGATGGATCATTGATGAGTCTCCAGAGCCAGATTGTCTGCTTATCATCGTATCGTCATCCGCTCAACTCAAATAGTGACTATCGTCCCAATATCTTGTGACAGGTATCGGCCTGGTAAGGCAAACGGCAAGCGACAGCGCCTAACTCTGCCGCCGGTTGAAGTTGGGGCCGGAAAATTTCTCACTCAACCAGCCCTTCCTCAACGCATTTATCTACCACCTGCTCCAAAAACTCCGCCGGGCGGGCGCCGGACACAAGATAGCGGTTCCCGAAGATAAAGGCGGGGACACCCTGGATGCCGTATTCGTAGGCCAATTGCAAATCGGCCGACACTGCGTCACGATACTTGCCGCCGGTCACAGCTTCGCGGAATTCATCGCCATTCAATCCTAGAGAGCGCGCAACCCCGGTCAGCACCTCCATATCGTCGAGGCGTTGCTCTTTTTGCCAGTGAGTGACAAAACAAGCGTGATGATACTCAGCGCCTTGGCCATGTTCGCGAGCGTAACGTTCACCCTCGAGCGCCGGGCGCGAGTTCACGCCGAGCGGCGGCTCGCCCATCTCAAGACCAAAGTGTTCGCGGGCATAGGCCGTCATCTGACCGTGCTTCTCGTGAACCATTTGCCGGTGCTGCGCCTCCTGCTCCGGCGAGCCGGGGAACTTGCCGCCGGGCCGAAGCTCAAACGCCTTCCAGTCAATCGCCACCTCGCGGGTCTTCGTCAGCGAGTCCAGACCGGACTCGGCCATGAAGCACCACGGTCAAACGTAATCGCTGAAAACCTGGATTCGGACTGCCATTGACTCCTCAGTAAGCAACCACAGATGCCAAGCGCGCAGATTTCACGAATTGAAGGAACTAAAATCAGTGTAATCCGTGTAATCTGTGGTTCCTTTTATCTTTTCCACTCGGTTCGCGGTTTGCGCTCCTGCAGTTCTTTCCGTCGTTGGGCCACAAAGGCATTCAACTCTTCCTCAATTGCCGGGTCGAGCGCGGGCCGTTGATAGTCTTTGAGCATCTGCTTCCAAACGGCGTTGGCTTTCTGGTAAGTGTCGTGGCTTCCTTCGGCCTCCCACTTTTCGTAGTTGTCCATATTGAAGACTTTGTGCTGATAGAAGGCGGTGTCGTAGTGGCGCATGGTGTGGCTGGCGCCGAGGAAGTGGCCGCCGGGTGGAATTTCACCGTAAGCGTCCCAGGCAAAATCTTCTTCGCTGAGGCCCACGCCATTGACAAAGCGGGCCATCATCCCGCACATTTCGAGATCGATCACAAATTTTTCGTAGCCGGCGATCAGGCCGCCTTCCAGCCAGCCGGCCGCGTGCAGGACGAAGTTGACGCCCGCCTGTACCGTGGGCCAGAGGGTGCTGGCCGACTCGTAACCGGCCTGGGCATCGGGGATACGGGAGGCGGTGAAGTTGCCGCCGGAACGATAGGGAAGATTATAGCGCCGGGCTATCTGAGCGCCGCCATAAAGCGCCAGCGCATTCTCCGGTGTGCCGAAGCACGGCGCGCCACTGCGCATGTCGATGTTGGCCAGGAACGAGCCGTAGATGCACGGCGTGCCAGGGTTAAGCATTTGGGCATAGCAGATGCCGAACAGGGCCTCGGCGTTTTGTTGAGCCAGGGTAGCGGCCATGCTGCTGGGCGACATAGCGCCGGCGATGAGGAAAGGCGTGACCAGCACCGCTTGCCTGGCCCGGGCATACACTTCCAGGGCGCCAAACATACGGTCGTCGAATCGCATGGGGCTGGAAGCGTTGATCAGCGACAGGGTAGCCGGATTCTGGCTCATGGCCTCTTCGCCGAAAAGAATCCGGGACATCGTCACCGTGTCGCGGGCGTTGTCGGCATGGGTGACACTGCCCATAAAGGCCTTGTCGCTCAGCGTGATGTGAGCCATCAGCATGTCCAGATGGCGTTCCTTCACGTCAATATCATTCGGCTCCACCAGCGTGCCGCCGTTGTGATGCAAGTGCTCGGCCATGTAAGTCATTTTGGCAAAGTTGCGAAAGTCTTCAAGGGTGGCTTGACGGCGGCCCCAGTCCAGGCTGCCTACAAAAGGCGGGCCATAGACCGGGGCAAAAATAGTGTTTCGCCCGCCGACCATGAGGTTGTTGGCCGGGTTGCGAGCCAGCAGAGTGAAGGTGGCCGGCGCCTGTTTGATAAAGTGCATCAAGGTCTCTTCATCAATATGCACCAAATGGCCCTTCACCTGGGTGGTGTCACCATTGGGGTAAGTCACTTCCTTTTCCACCCACTCCACCCTTGCACCATTTTTTGAGAAAGTCTCAGCCGCGGGCGGGTAATCCACAATCAGGATGCCGACCTCTTTGAGCAAACGCATTGAAGCCCGATGGATCATTTCAACGCCTTCGGGTGACAGCACTTCGGTCAGTGGCAGTTTGTTGAGCAGCGGCTTCACCCCGGCAGAATGGGCAGTTGCTCCGGGGCGGCGGGCCTCGCGGCGAGTGCGACGAGCTTCAACAGTCATAGGGTTTGTCCTTTCAGGAATAGAGGGGCCACAGATTGCCCTACGGGCACAGGTTTTTCTTCATCCGTGAAATCCGTGTCATCTGCGGTGAGATTTTCATGGGCTGGCAACGAGGGCCATATTCTCCAACACGGCCCAAGAGTCCAAAAACTTATTCAACGAGCGCGAGTAGATTTTACTGCCATCCAGGATGCTCACGGTGTCAGCCCTGTAGCCGGCGACGATGACGGTGTGCTCATAAGGCGCAACGACGACGGTCTGGCCATCGGCGGTTACATAGTCAACCGCTTTGCCGGTGGCAACGTGGCCGGTCACCCAGACGATTACAGGTCGGCCAGCATCCAACTCGGCGCGCAAGTCATCCCAAGTCAAATCGCGGCGGGCTTCGGCGCTCAGGCCATAGTCGCCCAAGAGGGCGGCCACCGGCCCGGCATGAACGCCATACGAGTCAGGCGGTATCTTACCCCAATTGCCGTTTACGTCGCCCACGAATCCAATTTCAGGATTATCTGAAATTGGCAAGCGGCCCAGGAACTCCAATTCATCAATCGCCACGCCAAAATAACTAGCCCAGTCCGCCGCCGAGCGCGACTCACACGAGAGCGGGAGGGATTGCCCATGACCGATAATGTCGAGCAAGACCGTCGGCGCAGTTAAAGTAGGCGCCAGAGTGGCGCTGGGCAAGAGGGCGCGGCCCAACTGAACCGGGGTTGGGGTGTGGGAGGAACTCGGACTCTGGGTTGGCGGCAGAGTCAGGGTCGAAGCCAGAGTCGGCGGGATCGTGGAAGCAGGTGCGTTGGCGGTAGTTTCTTTGATCACCATATAAGCGACGATACCCGGGTTGCTATGAGATAATGCGCCCGGAATTTGAATCCTGCCTTCACCCAGAGCAATCACGCCCAGCGCGGCCAAGACCGCCAAGTTTGCCAGAAACAGAATCTCCAACAGAACAATCTGCCGCGTGTTCATACGAGTGGCTATAGAATATGGCAAAGACGAGGAAAGTCAAGTAATGGCATTCAACATAGGTTCACCGCAACTGGTTATCTTCGATAAAGACGGCACGCTGATCGATTTTCATGCGATGTGGGGCCGCTGGCTCACCGGCATTGGCCGACAACTTGAAGCGGCGCTCGGTTTGCCAGTGGCCGATCCGCTGTATCGGGTGATGAAGTTTGATCCCGTTTCGGGAAAAGTGGCGGACGGGCCGCTGGCCGGGACGACGACGGAGAGCATTCGCAATTTGATGATGACCACGCTTCGCGACTCCGGTTTGGCCGCCGACCGAGTGGAAGCCGCCATGCAACTTGCCTGGCATATGCCCGACCCGGTGGCGCTGGCTCAACCGCTGACTCATCTGCCAACGTTATTCGGCCAACTGCATCAGCGCGGGGCAAAGGTGGCCGTGGCGACGATTGATGATCGCCAGCCAACGCAGGCCACGTTTGCAGGGTTAGGCGTCACTTCGCTGATTGACGCGCTG
>CAYSIV010000142.1:0-14786 GCA_964431175.1 uncultured Anaerolineales bacterium | reverse complement strand
TTCAAAAGATGGCCGTGGCCCAGATGGACGTGCCGGTGGGCCGCGTGGTTTACACGCCCCTGCTGAATCTCGCCGGCGGCATCAAGTCCGATCTGACCATCATGCGCCTCAGCCACAATCACTTCCGGGCCGTCACCGGCGTCTTCGACGGGCCGCGCGACAAAAAGTGGTTTACGGATGGCTTGCCCGCCGATGGCTCTACCCAACTGAGTGATGTCAGTTCGGCCTGGACGACGATTGGGGTGTGGGGGCCGAATGCGCGCAAGGTGGTGCAGTCGGCCACCGACCACGATATGTCGCACGGGGCCTTTCCATTTGCCACCTGTCAGTTGGTGGACTTTGGCCCGATCCGCACCATCGCCTCGCGCATTTCGTATGTGGGCGAACTGGGCTGGGAACTCTATGCGCCGATGGAGCAGGGCGGGCGCTTGTGGGATATTTTGTGGGAGGCGGGGCAACCGTTTGGCGTTGCGCCGGTGGGCATTGGCGTCTACGGCACAACCGCGCGCTTGGAAAAATCCTATCGCCTGTACGGCGCTGAACTGGAACTGGAATACAACCTGGTCGAGGCCGGTCTGGCCCGGCCACAGGTCAAGCCGCAGGACTTCATAGGCAAGGAGGCCTATCTCAAGCAACGCGCTGGGCAACCTGCCGCTACTCTCTGCACGTTGACCGTGGACGATAACACTGCCCGGTCCGGTTTCAAGCGCTACATGCAGGGCCGTGAACCGATCCTCACGCCAGACGGCAAGCCGATCCTGGACGCGCATGGTCGCGGGTCGTATGTCACCAGCGCCGGCTCCGGCCCGTCCATTGGCAAGTCCATCCTCATGAGCTACCTGCCGCCGCAATATGCCAGGGTCGGCACGCAACTCGCCGTCGAATACTTCGCCGAGCACTACCCGGTGACAGTGGCCGCGATTGGCCCCGCGCCGGTGTTTGATCCGAAGAATGAGCGGATGAAAGGGTAAATGATGAGTTCTTTGCCCTCTAAAGCGAGAGTAGTCGTGATCGGGGCGGGCATTGTGGGCAACAGTATGGTTTACCACTTGGCCCGGCTTGGCTGGAAAGACATCGTTCAAATTGACAAAGGGCCGCTTCCGAATCCCGGCGGCTCAACCGGCCATGCCTCAAACTTCATCTTCCTCGTCGATCACTCGAAGGAGATGACGAAGTTCACGCTCGACTGCGTGGCGCAGTACAAAAAGATGGGCATGTTCAATCAGCCCGGCGGCATCGAGGTCGCCCGTACCAGCGAGCGCATCGAGGAATTCAAGCGCCGCGTCGCGTCGGCGAAATCGTGGGGCATCGACGCCGAACTCATTTCGCCGGCCAGAGTCAAAGAACTCGTCCCGTTCATCAACGAGAAGATCATCCTCGGCGGCTTCTACACGCCCGGCGCCGGCACGGTGGACGCGCTCGGGGCGGGCACGCTCATGCGTGAGCGGGCGAAGCAACTCGGCGCGCTCCAATCATTCTCAAACATCGAAGTCACTGGCATCAATGTAGACGCCGGGCGTGGGCGCGTTGCCGGAGTGCGCACCGATCAGGGCGACATCGCCTGCGAGGGGGTCGTCATTGCCTGCGGCATCTGGAGTCCGCGCATTGCCGCGATGGCGGGGGCTTCCATCCCGCTCACGCCCGTTGTCCATCAGATGATCAGTGTCGGCCCGGTGCCGGCTTTTGCCGACACGGTCGGCGAGATCAAGTATCCCCTCGTTCGCGACATGGATGGGATCGGCTACGAGCGCCAGCACGGGGGTGATCTGGAAATCGGCTCGTACACCCATCGCCCCATCCTCATGTACCCGGATGAAATTCCATCCCTCAAAGAGGCGCGGCTCAGCCCGACCGAGATGCCGTTCACCAAAGAGGACTTTGATCCCTACCTCGAGCGCGCCCTCGAACTCATGCCCGAAATTTTGGGCGACGAGCGCGTGGGCATCCGCTACGCCATTAACGGCCTGATGGCCCTCACCGCCGATGGCTTCCCGTGCCTGGGCGAGACGCCCGAAGTGAAAAACCTGTGGTCGGTCGCGTCGATCTGGGTCAAAGAAGCGCCCGCTTTCGCCCGCGCGGTGGCTGAGTGGATGACGACCGGCGTGCCGGAACTCGACACGACGGCTTCCGACATTGCCCGCTTTTACGATTATCAAAAGACCTGGCCCCACGTCCGGGGCCGCGCCGGGGAGGGCTTCGTCAAGTTCTACGGAATCGTTCACCCGCGTGAGCAGTGGGCGTCCAACCGCAACCTGCGCCTCAGCCCATTCTACGAGCGCCAGAAAGCCCTTGGCGCGGTGTTCTTCGAGACCGCCGGTTGGGAGCGCCCGAACTGGTACGAGGCGAACGCCAATCTGTTGGCCAAATACGGCGACAAGTGCGCGCCGCGCGAAAACGAGTGGGATGCCCGCTGGTGGTCGCCGATCATCGTCGCCGAGCATCTCGCCATGCGCGAGTCGGTCGGCCTGGTGGACCTCACCGGCTTTGGGATATTCGACATCACCGGCCCTGGCGCGTTGGAGTACATCCAAAAGATGGCCGTGGCCCAGATGGACGTGCCGGCCGGTCGCGTCGTTTACACCCAACTGCTGAACCCGGTGGGCGGCATCAAAGCCGATCTGTCGATCACGCGACTCGGCGCGACTCACTTCCGCGTCATCACCAGCGCCTTCGACGGCCCGCGCGACAAGAGCTGGCTGACAAAGCATTTGCCGGACGATGGCTCTGCGCAACTTGCCGACTACACCGCGAAGTGGGCGACCCTTGGCGTGTATGGACCGAACGCGCGCAGTCTCGTCCAAGCTTGCACCGCCGACGACATGTCGAACGCCGCCTTCCCTTATGCGGCCAGCAAGTGGGTGGATTTCGGCCCGATCCGGGCGCGCGCCTCGCGCTTTGGATACGTTGGCGAACTCGGCTGGGAAATCTACGTGCCATTCGAGCAGGGCGCGCGACTGTGGGATATTTTGTGGGAAGCGGGGCAGGCGGAGCGATATGGCGTCGTGCCGCTCGGCATGGGCGTGGTGGCCGCGTCGGCGCGGATGGAAAAGTGTTACCGCGCCTATGGCAATGAACTGGAAGTGGAACGGAATCTTGTCGAGGCGGGCATGGCGAAACCGCGGGTGAAGCCACAGGATTTCATCGGCAAGGACGCGTATCTCAAACAGCGCGCCGAAAAACCCGCCGCCAGCCTCTGTACGCTCACGGTGGATAACAATACCTCCTCGTCGGGCATCAAACGCTACATGATGGGCCGCGAGCCGATCCTCACCCTCGACGGCAAACCGATTGCCGATGGGCGTGGCCGCCGGTCGTATGTCACCAGCGCCGGCTTCGGCGCGGCCGTGGGCAAGCATATCCTGATGAGCTACCTGCCGCCGCAATACGCCAAAGCTGGCACGCAACTCCTTGTCGAATACTTCGCCGAGCACTACCCGGTGACGGTGGCCGCCGCTGACGCCGCGCCGATATTTGACCCGAAGAATGAAAGAATGAAAGGTTGAGAGAAAAAGAGAATTGGACGCTTCGCGTAGAGAATTCTCCACGCGAAGCGTCCAATTCTCTATTAACAACTGCCATGAACATTTTAGTTTGCGTAAAACGTGTCCCGGCGGCGGGCGGCAAGATGTCGCTGACGGCTGACGAACAAGAGATTGACACGCGCTACTTCAGTTTCACCGTCAGCCCGCATGAAGAGTGCGCGATTGAAGAAGCGGTGCGGCTAATTGAAGCGCATGGCGGAAGCTCCACCGTGCTGACCCTCGGCTCAGATGCCGCCATCGAGCAACTGCGCGAAGGCATGGCCCTGGGCATCGAGCGCGCCGTGCTCCTGGAAACCGATGGCCGCGAGTGGGACGGCGGGGCAACGGCGGGGGCCATCGTCGAGGCCGTTCGGGCCCAAGAGGCGGCCGGCAACAAGTTCGATCTTCTGCTGTTCGGCAACGAAGCGGCAGACTCGGGCGGCTATCAAGTCGGCATTCGAGTCGCCCACGCCCTCGACTTGCCGTGCGTCACCGGAGTCAAAGAACTGAAGATTCAAGATGGCAAGGCCCTTGCCAAATGCCAGGCCGGGGGCGGCTGGGACATTTTTGAAGTTCCCCTGCCGGCCGTCATCACCGTCAAGGAAGGCATCAACCTGCCGCGCTATCCTTCCCTGCCGGGCCGCTTGAAAGCAAAGAAAAAGCCGATTGAGCGCCTGACACCTGCCTGGCCCGGCAACGGCCTGGAGAAGATAAAGCTCAAACTGCCCGCCGAGCGAGATCATCAGGTGGAGATTCTGGGCAAAGGGCCGGAGGCCGCTTCGAAAACAGTTGAGTTATTCCAGAAATTGGGGATTGTGTGACTATGATCATTGGATTGATTGAACACGATCGGGGCAAACTGAACGACCTGTCGCTGGAGATGCTGACGTTTGGCCGCCGACTGGCGACTCAACTGGGTTCGCCACTTGGAGCCGTTCTAATCGGCGAGGCCGCCCGCCCGTTGGCTGACCGACTCCAGGCGTACGGCGTTTCCACTATTTATTTTGTCCAGCACGACCGCCTCGACGATTACGCCCCGGAAGCCTGGGCGCAGAGCGTGGTTGAGGTGATCGGGACAGCCAAACCGCAGATGGTGCTGGCGGCGGGGAGCGATCGCGGCAACGAAGTGATGGCTCACGTAGCCGCCCGAAGCAACTTGCCCCTGGCCGCCAACTGCACTGAAGCGCAACCGGGCGATCCATTTATCATTACTCGGGTGCGCTGGGGCGGCAGTATGCTGGAAGAAGCGCGACTCAAAGGGGCGGTAAAATTGTTGACGGTTGCGCCGCACGCGCTTCAGGCTGAAGAGTCGCCAGCGACTGAACTGACAATCAACACCGTTACGCCTTCGCTGGCCGACAAAGACTTTCGTACCCGAGTCACCAGCCGGGTCGAAGCTGGCGAGGGCAAAATCTCGCTGGCCGAGGCCAAAGTTGTGATCGGCGGCGGGCGCGGCGTGGGCAGTGCCGAAGGATTCAAGAAACTTGAAGAACTGGCTGAACTCCTGGGGGCGGCAGTCGGTTGCTCGCGCGCGGTGACAAGCCTTGGCTGGCGGCCACACGCCGACCAGATCGGCCAGACCGGCACTCGCATCGCGCCCGAAATTTACATCGCCTGCGGCGTGAGCGGCGCTACCCAACACCTTGTTGGCTGTCAGGGGGCCAAGCGCATCCTGGCCATCAACACTGATCCCGAAGCCACCATCATCGCCAAAGCCAATTACGCCATCATCGGCGACCTGCACGAAGCCCTTCCGGCGTTGAGCGCGGAGATTAAGAGGGTGAAGAAGTAGTTGGATCGCTACTACACGAGAGCAGTATGTCTAAACCTTCGGCGGGTCGTGAAAGAGAAGCTCAGTTAATACGTCGAGCTAATCGCGCTGCAGCAGTTGGCAAACTCATGCTGGGAGAATTGCGAACTTGGCATCAGTTTCTTGAAGCTGACACCGTTGATCTCGTAAGTTTGCCACGTCGAAATCTCAAGGCCGCAGTTACAGATATTAGAAGAAGACTTTCCCTAGAAATTAAAGATTTCTGCTCCAAGAACTTTCAAGAAATGGATGAAAGGAAGCTCTCGTTGCTTTATGAAGAGATAAAAGCTTTTCGAGGGTTAGAATTGCCTCTTTCGGAATTTGAAGAAAAGTTTTCGGGTGTTCGTCTAAAAGTCCTCAAAGGCAATCCTGCCCACGCGACGGTTTGTATTTCTTTATGGGGATTGCAATTTAAGTTTCCTGAAGATGAACTTGCCAAAGACTTGATCTCGGCCTTGCGTCTTGGTTCAGAAACACATACTGAACTGAACCGTTATAAAGCAAAAACTCACGCTGAATTAGAGAGAGGGAAAGCAGAAATAGCATCGTTGATGAGGAAAAAGATGTTTGCGGTGCGTTCTGCTATTTTATGTTGCTTCAATTTAATGGAGGCGTATCTTAATGGGCTAGTGTGGGACTACATACGGAAAAATGGTACATCCAGTTTGTCAAATCGAAAGCGAAAACTTCTTGAAGATACAACTTCGGCGTCAACTCGTGAAAAGCTAGGCCAGTATCCAGAGATTGTTACAGGTAGAGAGCTATGGAAAAAGCCAGATGAAGAACTCAATGGATTTGTTGACGTACTTAAGCCGTATCGTGATTCTCTTGTGCATCCATCACCTTTCTCGGCTCCGGAAAGATTTGGTGGGTATGACAAATTGCGCTTGTTCTATCGGATTGACTACGACACGGCTCTGGCAACTGCCGACTTGCTTGTTAGCCTTATTCGGAGAATTCACGAGCACATATATCGTGATGGTTTAGCTTTACCTGATTGGATGCGTGATTTGGAATCCGAGATGAAAGAGATTTCCAAACAACTGACTTTATAAGAAAACTTTTCATTATAGTAACGGCTCAACAAGCTATCGTAGCTGATACAGGCCATAGTCCTGCGCCGCCGATCTACACTGTTGGGTGGCCCTCGCATCATAGGTGATCGACCGATGGCTGGTTTGAGCACAAATTAGGGCTGGGAATTTGGCATGTCGTCTTTGATATTCTACACTGATCAAACTCAGGTATTTGTGGCAACAGACACGCTCGCTACTTCACTGGACGGTAAACCCGCCATGTTTACCACAAAAGCTTTTGTTGTTCCTCACATTAGGGCAGTCATTTGTGGCACTGGCGCAGGTGGGTTTCTCGGAAAATGGTTTATCCAAGTTACCGACAGGATGGTTGTCAGGGGAATTGACAATCTCGATTATCACGCCCCCAGTATTCTAGCCGCCAATTGGAGTAGATATAAAGAAGAATTCTTAACGCTTGATAGTTTTACAGTTACCGTCTATCACTTTGGCTTTTCCGAAGAAGACGGCCTGATTCATTCGTATGCATACAGGTCGATCAAGGACTTCAAGTCCGAATCTCTGGAATATGGAGTGGGCATTAAGCCAGAATGCACGCTTCCAGAAAAGTATATATTTCCGACAGATATCAAGAGGATGATGGACGAACAGCGACGAATTCAAGCGTCAAGGCCCCAACACGAAAGAGTCTTTATTGGCGGCGAAATCCAGGTTTTTCACCTCACAGTAAGTGGAATCAATATCTACACCCTAGGGCGATTTGAAGATTATGATGCAGATGAACAAGCCATCTTCTCAAACTTCAATTCACAATAGATATAGCCAGCCAGTAGCGCCGTATTCGTTTTCGGCTTCCGCCTTCCTCCGCAATCAGGCCACCCAACCCGCGCTTGCACCGGACTCGCGCTCCGCGCTACCCGCTCGCGCGGGCCAGTGATGCGCAACGTTAGCCTGCTACCGCAACTCGGTGTACCTGCATGAACAAACTGATCGCCCCCTTCAAATTCTTCACCACCCTCAAAGTCCGCTTCAACGAAACCGACCTGCAAGGCCACGTCAACTTTGCCCACTACCTTACCTACTTCGACGTGGGCGCGACCGAGTATATGGCCGCCATCGGTTACGACTACGACACCTTGCTGGCCGAGGGAGTCGATCTGCTCTACGCCGAGTCGCACTGCAACTACAAGTCGCCGGTCAAGTGGCCGGAAGTGTTGAGAGTTCACACCCGCATCGCCCAGCTTGGCCGCCGGAGCGTGCGCTACGAGTTCGACGTTCGGGCCGAAACGGACGGGCGGCAGGTGGTCACCGGCTACATCGTCGCCATCGCCGCCGAACGGGGAACGTGGGCCGAGCGCGAAGTGCCGGCCAAACTCCGGCAGGCCGTCGCCAGCTATGAGAATGAGGAGAATACGTGAGATGAATGGGACAGCGGATGTGGTCGTCATCGGCGGCGGGGTCATGGGCGCGAGCACGGCGTTCCGGCTGGCCGAGCGCGGGTTGAAGGTGACCCTGGTTGAAAAGAGTTTTCTGGCCGGCGGCTCCACCGGCAAATCATCGGCCATTGTTCGCCAGCATTATTCAAACGAGGTCACGGCCCGCATGGCCCTGTTTGCTCTGCGCATCTTTCAAAACTTTTCGGAGATCGTCGGCGGCGAGTCCGGCTACACGCCGGTTGGTTTTGTAGTGATAGCCTCGTCAAAGGAACGCGAAGGGATTGCCGCCAACGTGGCGCTTCAGAAAAGGGTGGGCATCAACACCCGCCTGCTCTCGCCCGAAGAACTGCGCGAAGTCGCGCCGGGCATGGCCGAACCTGAGTTAGTGGTGGCGGCCTACGAACCCGAAGGCGGTTACGCCGACCCGACGCTGACGGTGACTTCTTTCAGCGAAGCGGCTAAACGTAAAGGGGCAACCATCCTGCAAGAGACGGAAGTGATCGACATCAAGATGGAAGGCGGGCGGGTGAAAGGCGTGGTCACCAACCGGGGCGAGATCGCCGCCGGGGCCGTGGTCAACACCGCCGGGCCGTGGGGGGCGCGCGTGGCCCGCATGGTTGGCATCGATTTGCCGATCACGCCATGCCGGGTCCAGATTTCACTGTTTGAGCCGCCGCCCAATGAGAAACCCGCTCCCCACGTTTTCGCCGACTTCCCCAACGTTACCTACTTCCGCCCCGAAACGGGCGGCCTGACGCTGGTCGGCTCCATCGACCCCGTCGAGGCGAATGATCACGCCGACCCGGACAGCTACAACGAGCGCGTTGACTTTGAGTTTGTGGCCGACTCGGGAATGAAGCTGGCGCGACGCTTTCCGTGCATGGAGCGCGGGGCGAGTCGCGGCGGCTTCTCCGGCATTTACGATGTGACGCCTGACTGGCACCCGGTGATTGACGAAGCGCCGGCGGGCAGTGGCTTCTTTGTAGCCGCCGGCCACAGCGGGCATGGATTCAAACTCAGCCCGGCGGTCGGAGTGATGGTGGCCGACCTGGTGACCGGTCAGCGCACGGAGGGTCTCGACCCAACCCTGTTCCGTTTCGCGCGTTACGCCGAGGGCAAGCCGGTGCGCGGGCGATACGAGTACAGCATTTCGGGCTGACCTGCCTCTGAAATAACCCTTCAAACGCTCAGGCGGGATATAATGCGGGCCAGAAGTGGAATGTCGAAACCCAAAGAGGCCAGCATGGCTAAAAACAAAACGACCCGCCATAAGTTATTCGATCTCAAAAGCTTTTTCAAACAACTCGACATCCCGAAGCAGGATCAAGAGCTTGTTGCCGACTGCCTGACGCGCGGGCTTGAGCATTACTACCAGCACATTTATGGCTATCACAAATATGGCCGGAAGCCGGACTTTTTGATTCCTGAACGGATGCATGAACCTTACATTTTCGGTTTTGGCGCGGTCGAGGCGGTGCGGCGCGAGCCCCTGTCGGCGGAAACACGGTTGAAGATCATTCAATATGCTTCCCAGCAAATTGACACCACCGCAGAATACGGCACGCCGCACGGCCTGCCGGTAATGATTAGCTACCTGGCCGGCGCGGGCCGATTAGACCCAGCCAACTTTCGCTCGCTGATGATGGCGGCGGACTTTGGCGGCTCGTTATTCGACGACTGGGAATTGGCCGAAGTGCGCCGCTTGTTCGAGTGGCTAATTGCCAAAGCCGACATCCCCGAGTCGGAGCGGCTGTGGTGGTTGTGGCACTTGTGCGTCAACTGCGAGTCAACGCCGATGTGCCGCTCGCTGGCTGAAGTGCTGTTGACCGACACGACGCTTTCCACGGCGGCCAAGCGCGCTTTGTGCGAGGCCTGGTTGGCCGATGCCCCGGCTGGCAAGCCGCCGGCTCAGTGGGAGGCCATGCAAGCCTTGCTGAGCGGCAACGTGGATGCCTTCACCGCTCATGCCGCCGAGGCCGGTTTCTCTGTCTCAGGCCTCCTCCCCACCCGCGAATTGATTGAAGCCGAATACGATTCGGCGCTGGATGCGCTGATGACTGACGACGATAAAGCGTTTGACACGCCCGCCTCACTTCACCTCTTCCGAAAAATGCTGGTCGGCCCGTTGGGGCTGGTGGTGCTTACGCCCGGCGCCTTGAAGCGGGCCGCCATTACTGCCTTGCCAAGCCTTGGCGACGAACCGTTGAAGGTGTGCCAGCAGTATCTTGGCTCGGCCAAGGAATACTATGCTGACACCATCAACCAGGGCGTGGCCGAGGTAATTCGCGCTCATCATCACCGGATGGCGGGCGGCGAGATCAAGGTGCTAATTGAGCGCGGCCTCAAGATCGGCGCAGTGACCACCCGCAAAACTTTTTATCAATTGGGCGCTGACCTTCTCGGCGGGCAATTCCTGAAGCGGGCGACGCGCGACAGCGCCAAATCGATCCGCGAGTGGGCGGCGAAGAAAACGGAGGGCGTCCCAACCAAGAGGCGGGCGGCCCGTCAGTAACTGCCCCGGCGCATCATGCCTTTAGTCCAAAAAATGACTGCCAGTCATTGACGGTCACTTTTCAGAGTGATATACTTTTGCCCAACAGCATGAATTGTTTGTTGCGCACTGTCTTACTAACCAAGCGCCGAGTGCCCGGCGTATTTTGATTAACTCAAGGAGCTTCCACCTTTTATGACTGCCCCCTCTCCCGCCTTTGTCAAAGGTTTGGCCGGCGTGGTCGCCGCCCAAACAGCCCTCTCGTCTGTGGACGGCGCTAATGGCGTTCTGACTTATCGCGGCTTGAACATCCACGACCTGGCCGGAAAAGTTGAATACGAAGAAGTTGTTTATTTGTTGCTCTACGGAACGCTACCCACACCCTCGCAACTGGCTGACCTCAAAAAAGAATTAGTCGCCAACCGCAAACTCCCCAAAGCCGTGCTCGACCTGATCAAATCCGCGCCCCGGAAGGCCGTGCCGATGGACGTTTTGCGCACCGCCGTCTCGGCCCTGGCGCTCTACGAAAAAGACGTAGACGATATTTCAATTGAGGCCACCCGCCGCAAAGGCATCCGCCTCACGGCGCAAATGGCAACCCTCGTGGCCGCCATTCAACGCGCCCGCAAGGGCAAAGAGATTCTCAACCCCAGGCCGACCCTGAACCACGCCGAGAACTTCCTTTACATGCTACAGGGTGAGAAGCAGAGCCAGCTTGAGAACGAGACGATGAATCTATACTTTGTCTTGCTGGCCGATCACTCACTCAATGCTTCGACATTCACCGCTCGCGTCGTGTCGTCTACCAACGCCGACTTGCACGCCGCCGCCACCTCCGCCCTCGGCGCGCTCAAGGGCAACCTGCACGGCGGCGCGGCGGAAGCCACCATGAACACGCTGTTGGAAATTGGCGCGCTCGATAAAGTTGACTCTTTTGTGGACAACGCCTTTGCCACCAAGCGCAAGATCATGGGCATCGGCCATCGCATATACAAGCATGGCGACCCGCGGGCCAGGCACTTGCTGGAGTGGGCCCGCAAGATGGAAGCCGCCGAGGGCGAGAGCCGCAATTACGTGGACATGGCTCTGGCCGTGGAGCAAGCCGTTCTGCGCCACCGGGAGTTGTACCCCAACGTGGACTTTTTCTCGGCGCCACTGCTGTATTATCTTGGCATTCCCACCGATCTGGATACGTGCGTTTTCGCCGTGTCGCGCGTGAGCGGCTGGGTGGCGCATGTGATCGAGCAGTATAATGATGCCGCCCTCATCCGCCCAGCCGCGCAGTATGTCGGCCCGACAGATCAGGCGCTTGTGCCAATTGCAAATCGGAAGTAATCTTGAGGCATGACCAACTCAACCTCTTCATCCAACACCGACGAACTTGTGCGACTGATTCAGGATGCCGCCTCGGGCGAGGTAGCGCCTGAAAGGTTTATGAGGCTGTTCCGCGAGACGCACGAAGCGCTGGAGCGGGCCGGACGAGTGCGATACGCTTCCAAAGAACAGGCCCGCCTGATCTGGGATGTGTTGTGGGATATCGAGTATTGTTCGCCCGACCCCGCAAAAGAGGAAAGGCCGGGCGACTGGCACACGACTGATCACCTGATGAAGACGGTGAGGCACTCGGCGGAAAAGCTGACCGGGTTGTGAAGCCAGCGCCCTGCGGTTGAGCCGCTCCATAGAGTTTTACGGCTCTCCCGGCTTTGGCGGGAAATTACCTACGAATCGCTTCGCACGAATGACACGAATTTGACTTATTTCCTTCATGCAATTCGTGGTAGAGAAGGCAGTTTCTCGTTAAACCCGGTAGGTTCACTCGCGGTACTGCGCTTCTGCCCGCTCCACAACCGCACGCACAGTTGCAGCCGCCTCTGGTGATAATGGCTCGGCTCTATGAGTCGCCAGAATTTCGTCCACCCGCTCGGCGGCGCGCTCGGCCATTGTCTTACTGCCGTTCGTCACCCAATCTTCGTAGTTGTACCGCTCGAACAGGCGCGGATACCAGCGATCGCGGAAATGGGCCAGCGTGTGCTCCGACGACAGAAACTCGCCATCCAAACCCATCTCGTCAATCAACTCCAGCGCCAGCGTTTCGTCGTTGATTACGAGTTCAGCCGCCGACTGCCGAATCCACTCGACGATCTCATCACAGATCGCAAGCTGAGCCAGCGAACCCGTCAGCCCCGACTCCAGATAGCCGAGGTCGTGGATGATGTTGCCACCCGCCAGAATATCCACCATCAACGTCAATGCAGCTTCGATCCCGGCCTGCTGATCCACCACTTTGGCGTCGGTACAACCGGCGAGGCTAAACATTGGCAAGTTGTAGAAGTGAGCCAGCGCCTCGGCCAGACCACGCTGATCAGCGCCGCAATAAGGATCAACCATCGTGCGCATATCAATTCCCTCGCCGCCCCAGCCGGGGACGATGACGGGCGCGCCTTCGCGTTTGAGTTGCGAGAGCACCAGGCCGGTCAACACACCGGCATTGTTCAAAGCGAGTGTCCCGGCCATAGTCACCGGGCCGGTCGTCCCGGCGGAAGTCACGGGGATGTACATCGCCGGGAGTCCTTTGCCCGCCAGGAAAAGTAGTTTTTGTAGCGCCTCTTCGTTGTGGCGCAGGCCGGTCGTGACGTTGATGTAGCAGGTGACGAACGGCTTCGCCTGTAGGGCCGCCGGGCTACCGGCCACCGCTTCGGCCATCTCAATCGCATCCAGGCATCCCGACATGTCGTAGGTCACAAACACGATGGGCTTGGTCGTAGTATTGAGCATCACTTCCATTTGATAACGGTCGGCAATGGACTGATTGACGTCGCTGGGCAGGAACATCGACATCACAAAGTTGATGTTCTCTAGTGTGTCACAAACGGTCATGGCTTCGACCACATCCTTCAACAGCGGCCGGCGGCGCTGGTTGGTGCGGGGATCGACGATATTCAAACAGTCGGAGCCGGGGCCACAATAAGAGCGCTGGCCGCCCACCTGCATCGCCGCTTGCCCATTCCGATCATAGATGGTCACCTCTTTCGGCGCGACGGAAAGCGCCCATTCCACCAATCGCGCCGGGATGCGAACCCGGTTGCCGTCCGACACGTCGGCCCCGGCCTTCTTCGCCAATTCAATCGCTTCCGGCTCGTAGAGGCGCACGCCGGTTCGCTCCAGAATCGTCAAACAGGCGTTGTGCAGTTTCTGACATTGCTCCTGACTCAGCCGACTCAGTTGCAGGCCAATGGAAGGGGTGTTGTAGTGATTGGTCATCTCTTAGACTCCTGATGGATTCGTCAATGGATTTATTTTACTTGAACATCAACCGCGGATTGCCAACCGCCCGCGCGCGAACGCGAAACGAATCGGCGCCGTTGGGGATTTCTTCGACCTGGGTGTGCGGCGACACTGCGCCGGAGCGAAGCGCTTCGGCTTCCGCCTGGCGGGCGGCTTCTGACTGCGCGAACTTCACCGCCTCGGCGAGCCGCCGAAAGTTCTCGCGCCGCTCGCCCACCTGGGCGATGTAGCCGACCGGCTGTGACTCATGCAGTCGCGGGTAGATGAGGGCTTCGCACGTTGCCACTACACTTCCGGCTACTGCCCCTACGGCGTTGGCCACGGCGTAGTGCTGAGGCAGAACCAACTCGGTTTGTAGAAGCTCGGCAATGCGTGGCAGGAAGATGCCCGCCGGAGCGCCGATGCCGATGATGGGCATCTTGAGTTTGATGGCCGTCGCCAGATATTTGTCGGTCGGGTAGAAGGTATTGTCAAAGAACCAGCGGCCCAAATCGAGACGGAGTGAATATAGATCGCGCCCGGCCAACGGGCGGCCTGTCAGAAATTGAATGATCTCGACCAGGATCGATTCCGTCATCGTCGCAAAGGTTTGAGCCATCAATTCCTCGGTCGTCCACCGCCGCATCCGCGCAAACGATTCGGTCGCTACACGGGCCGCCTCAACATCCCACGGCGCAAAGTCGCCTCGAACATGCAACAGATCCGTCGGTGTCAACCCGGCCCGGCCAATGATCTCGCGCTCGAACAGTTTATGGCCGGAGAACTGCATCGGGTGGGTGAGCTTCAGCGCTTTCAACACGTCGCCCAACGGGCGCGGCCCATCGCGGAGTAGATCGAAAAGTTGAAGCACTTGCGGATCATTGCCGACGTTCTGACGCTGAAGGGACCAGTATTCCAGCGAGTCCAACAGCGACTCGGTCGGGCGTTTGTGAGCCAGACTGACCAGTTCGTCGTGAACGCGCGGATACTGCGCGGCCAGATGCGCCAGCGGCACGACCCGGGCCGGGCCGATTCGCAAGTGCTCCTCTTTGTCGTACCACAGTTGACTATCGCCGCCCAGAGCGAACGAGCGGATATTGGCCGCCTTGACCGCCGTGCGATAGCCGCCCACGGTTGTGCCGTCTTCGTTGATGGTCACCTGCCCGCCGTCCACCACCGCGATGTCGGTCGTGGTGCCGCCGACGTCCACCACTGGTGCCGGATCGCACC
>CAYSIV010000141.1:8478-14813 GCA_964431175.1 uncultured Anaerolineales bacterium | reverse complement strand
AGCAAGGGCGAAAATGCACAAGCCCAAATCGGACAATTAATTAATTCTCATTCCTCAGTACATTGTCACGAAGACATTCAGTACAAATGCAAGCCGGTTGCCCGGCTTAAGGGCGAAGCAGTCGGGGAAATACCCCGGAGAACTTCGAAGCCAGCCTCCGACTGCTTCGCCCCTATTTTTGCAGATCGCCGATTTCGTTTCTAAACGATCTTAATAACAGTCAGGAGAACAACATGAGCAAAATCATTGGCATAGACCTCGGCACGACGAACTCCGTCGTGGCCGTTATGGAAGGCGGCGACCCCGTAGTGATCGCCACCAGCGAAGGGCAACGGATTCTGCCCTCGGTCGTGGCCTTCAACAAAAACGGCGAGCGCCTCACCGGCTTTACCGCCAAGCGCCAGGCCGTCGTCAACTCGGAGAACACGGTTAACTCCATCAAGCGCTTCATGGGCCGCCACTTCGACGAGGTGGCAAGCGAGCGCAAGATGGTGAGCTACGACGTCATCAAAGGCCCGACGGGCGACGCCCGGGTGCGCATTCCGCAAAACGGCAAGACCTACACCCCGCAGGAAATCTCGGCCATGATCCTCGGCAAGCTCAAGCAAGAGGCCGAGGCTTATCTTGGCGAGCCGGTGGCCCAGGCCGTCATCACCGTGCCCGCTTACTTCAACGACTCGCAGCGCCAGGCCACCAAAGATGCGGGCAAGATCGCCGGCCTCGAAGTCCTGCGCATCATCAACGAGCCGACGGCGGCGGCGCTGGCCTACGGCCTCGACAAGAAGAAGAACGAAACGATTCTGGTCTTCGACCTCGGCGGCGGCACCTTCGACGTGAGCGTGCTGGAAGTGGGCGATGGTGTGGTTGAAGTTAAAGCGACGAACGGCGACACCCACCTCGGCGGCGACGACTGGGATGCCAGCATCGTCAACTGGCTGGCCGAAGAATTTCAGAAGCAAGAGGGCATTGATCTGCGAAAAGATCGCCAGGCCCTGCAACGATTGCGCGAAGCCAGCGAGAAGGCCAAGATCGAACTCTCGTCGGTGATGGAAACCGAGATCAACCTGCCCTTCGTCACCGCCGACGCCAGTGGCCCCAGGCATTTGGTGATCCGGCTGACTCGATCCAAATTTGAGCAGTTGACGAAAGACCTGCTTGACCGTTGCCGCCGGCCTTTCGAGCAGGCGTTGAAGGACGCCGGGGTAACCGCCGCTCAGTTAAACAACGTGGTTCTGGTGGGCGGCTCGACTCGCATGCCGATGGCGCAGGATTTAGTGCGAAGTTTGACGAACGGCAAGGAGCCGCACAAGGGCGTGAACCCCGACGAAGTGGTGGCCGTGGGCGCGGCCATTCAGGCCGGGGTGTTGTCTGGCGATGTGAAAGATTTGCTCTTGCTCGACGTGACCCCGCTGACCCTGAGCATTGAAACGATGGGCGGCGTGGCGACGCCCCTCATCGAGCGCAACACGACGATCCCGGTGAAGAAGAGTCAGGTGTTCTCCACCGCCGAAGACGGCCAGACCGCTGTTGACGTTCACATCATGCAAGGCGAGCGCCCGATGGCAACCGACAACATGACCCTCGGCAAGTTCCGGCTGGACGGCCTCCCGCCCGCGCCGCGCGGCTTGCCGCAAATTGAGGTGACTTACGACATTGACGCCAACGGCATTTTGAACGTAAGCGCCAAAGACAAAGCTACTGGCCGTGAGCAGAAGATCGCGATCACGGCCAGCACCAACCTGAACAAGAGCGACATCGAGCGAATGGTGAGCGAAGGCAAGCGCAATGAGGCCGAAGACCGCAAACGCAAAGAGTTGGTCGAGGCCCGCAACAACGGCGACTCGCTGGTCTACCAGGCTGAGAAGGCCCTGCATGATCTAGGTGACAAAGTGCCGGGCAACGATAAGCAGAAGATCGACAAGCAAATCACCGACCTGCGCGAGGCCCTCAAAGGCGAAGACGTAAATCACATTCGCAGTTTGAGCGAGCAACTCCAGCAAGCCACCTACGCCCTGAGCCAGCAGTTGTCTGCGAGCGGAGCGAGCGGGGCGAGTGAAGCGCAACCCGGCGCAAACGGCGGCTCAGCCGGGCCAGGCCCTGGCCGCCGCGAAGAAGGCGATGTGGTTGAAGGGGAATTCACCGAGGCGTAACAAAAAACTTCCCGAAGGTTCTCAAACCTTCGGGAAGTTTTGATTCACGGCACCCCCATCTCGCCGATCAATATCTGATCATCTATCGCCCGCTCACCGTTCAATATAGCGGGCAACCGTTCCCCCGTTTCCAAACGATACAACCCAATGAAGATTTGATACGTACCAGGGGTGACCGGGATCACCCGTTCGTCTACTACCGTTTCGCCTGCCGCCCAGATGGAAGTGGGATACTGGCCATTGAGCGGTTGCGAGTCGGACTGAGCGGCGATGTTGCCGTTCGCATCCACCAGGTGAACAAAGACGGTGTAATCAGCCTCAAGCGGCCTGCTCGCCTGCCAGAAGAGACTCAGCTGCATTTCGCTGACAGTTGCGTTCAAAGTGCAGCCAAGAAGATGAATTGCATCACCGAAATCGGCAGAGAGTATTTGAGCGGGCTGTGAAGTTGTGGGTGGGAGAGGAATCTTGAGCGTGGCAACCGTCGCCACGTCTTCGCCCGTCAGCAGGTGAATCCGATTCTGATGGATGATGTCGAAGACTCCGGTGATGAGGTGATAAGGGCCGGGCATGGCATCTGAGGGAATCATCAAGGCATAACTGAGCGGCACAACTTCGCCGGGCCGCCACGCGCTCACGCGGTAGACGCCGTTCAATGGCCAGTCGTGAATGGCGGCGATGGCGTTGCCATTTCGATCCAACATCTGGGTGAAGAGTTGAGTCTCGGCGGCGATACGCTGACGCGGTTGCCAGTAGAGGGTGACGGTGAGCGGTTGGCCGGGCGAGAGGCTGCCGGCCTGATAGCCGACAAGGTCGAGGCCATTGGCGAACGAGGCCGAGGCCGGCGTGATGCTCAAAGGCGGCGCGAGCCATCGAGCTTGGGTGAGGGTGGCCACCGGGAGGCCGTTGCCGGCGATGATTGACTGGGGGGTGGCGACACGATCAAGGCCGCCCGACAGTGGCGGCAGAAAGTAGGCAGTCCCGTTTTTCAACAATACCCATTCGTCGGGATGATAACCGGCGGGGAGTCCTTCACTGGTGGGGCGTTCCGGTTCAGCAGGTTCAATGACGATGACATCTTCACCCAGGCTCAAGGGCGCGGTCAATCCGCCGGCCCGGTTCGGGAAGTGTTGCGCGAGCAGGAAGGCCAGCGGCACGCGGCGATATTCGCTGGCAGTGATGAGGATGGGCGAGTCGGGGTGAGCCGCAATCGCTTCGGCTTCAGCCAGCTCGACAAGGCTGACCTTCCATTCCAACCCTGCCATCGCGTTCACTTGCGGCATGACGCGCGCCGTGAAGTCCCACTGAGTCTCCACGCCGGCGAGAAGCACGGCGGCCAGCACTAATTGGGCTATGTAGGGCGACGCGAAGCGGGCAACTCGCTTTGCCCATTGCCAGGCCAGAGCGCCGCCCAGCCCCGCCAGAATAAACACAAACGGCATCGCGCCCATCGTGCGGCTGGCCGAGGGTGTCAGTCCTTCGTAGGTAATAAGGTCGGGAACCAGGAGCAGGGCGGCGATGGTGAGGGCGAATTTGTGGGAAGGGCGCTGAGAAAGAAGGGCCGTCGCGACTGCCGCCAGAAAACAAAATAGAAGAACCGGGTTCAACCAGGGGCGGCCTGAGAACAAGTTAAAGCCGGTGTCCCACCGCCAGCCGAGCATGAGCAGTTGGTTGAGCAGTTTGGCCGTAAAGACCGCGCCCGGATTGGGAAGGCTGAAGATGAATTGCCCGGCGCTCTGTTGAGTGCGCGAGAAGAAGGTGTACGGCGCCCGAATGAAGAGCGCCAGTTGCGGCAGGACGATGACGAACGAGGTGAGGGCGGCCAGGGCCACGCCGCGCCAGCGGGCCAGCAGTGAACGGTTGGCGATGAAGGCGGCAACGCACGCTCCGGCCAGAGCCACCGGAAAGAAGCGGGCAGTGATGTAAGCATACTGGCTCACGCCGATGGCAATTCCGGCCAGCAAAAAATTGGGCCACTGCCCCGCCCGCAGGCCGCGCCACAATGAGGCCACAGCCATCAACTCCAGCACTGGCACAAGCGTCAACTCCAGGCCGTGCCGGGACATCATCGTCCAAAATGGAAAGAGAGCCAGGCCAAGGGCGGCGGCCAGCCCGGCGCGGCGGGCCGTCGGCGGGCCGCAATCGTCAAACATCTCGCGGCCGGCCAGGTAAGTGGCGGGCACGGCCAGCGCCGCAAAGAATGCCGTCAGGCCGCGTTGAGCAGCCAGGGTGAAGCCAAAGACGATGAAGACCGGCGCTTGCAGGTAACTGATAAGCGGCGTGGGCGCGAAATGTTGAAAGACGTAAAACGGCCAGACGTTGCGTTGCAAAAAATCTAAGGTGTAAAGGCTGATGCGCGATGAGTCGGGATTGATGCCGGGCGGCGAGGAGAGCAGGCGGCTGAAGTGGGCCGCCAGGCCGAGGGCAAACAAGGCGGGCGGCAGGAGTCGAGTCGAAAAGGGGCGTCGCATTCGGCGTCCCTACCGTCGGTTATAAAAGTTGTAAACCGCCGTTGCCAGCGAGATCACCAACCGATCAGCTGTATCGAACGGAACCGGCTCGTCGCGATGAACATAGACGGTCATCGCATAATTGCCGCCGGGCGAAAAGACAAGGGCGGCGTCGCCCACGTTGTTCAACGGCGAGCTATCCCAGCCATGCTTGTGAACGACGTTTGCGCCGGGGGAGCCGCCGGCAATAAAGCGGGGGATCAATTTATTCTCGGCCAACAAATCAATGATCCGTTGGCACTCGTCGGCGGTGAACTGGCCGGGGAACGTTTCCATGAGCGGACCGCCGCCTTTTGAGCATTGGTAGATCATCACCATCAACCGCCCCATGTCCGAGGCCGTCGTCTGGTTGTAACGGTCGGGCGAGAGATTGATATCGGGGCGCAGGTTGGCGGGCGTGTCACGCGGCGTGGTGATCGCGCCCAGGGTGTTGAGCAGGCCGGCCAGGTAAGTGTTCCTTAGACCCAGCGTCTCCATTGTGTCGCTCACCCTGTTGGCGCCAATCAACCCGCCGCCGTCTCCAAGGGTGCCGAGAATGATGTCGGTGTACTCGTTGGCCGAGTCGCTGAAGATGCCGTCGAGTAGAAGTTGCTCGTCGGGCGTGGGCAGGCCGTCTTTGTAGCGGAAGAACGTCACCGCTACCGGGACTTTGATCGTGCTCATCCCCGAATAGGCGATGCCATCGCCAACCGGAAACGGTTTTTGATCACTCGTGGCAATGTCGAGCGTCCGGCCCGTGTCGAGGTCGGCAATATAAATGCTCACCGTGCCAGCAAATTGATGCAGGCCCACATCGGTGTAAAGCAAGTCGGCCAGCGTATCAAAGGTGGGTGGCGAGGCCGAGAAGTCATTGACGGGCAGAGTCGCGGCCCGATCCGACGGCGCGGGCGATCTCAGGGCAGTGTTGATCAGCGTGGAGGCCGTGCTCATATCCAACGCGAAGCCGGCTGAACCGGGAATGAAGCCCAACGTGGCCGGGTCGGCTTGCGCGGGCGTGCCAGCGTCATCATAACGAGCCGCCACGTCAGTCAAGAATTGATTCAGCGCCTCCTGATCGAAGCTGGCTTGCAGAGGCACAGGCGCGGGCGGCGGCGGTGTTCGGCCCCACAAATAAGCCCAAAAGTCGGCCCACGCCGAGCCGGAGCTTTGCACTTCGGCAACTTGCTCTAACATTGCTTCTGTGTCGAGCTTGAAATTGACACGAGCCGGATCGAGTTGGAAGGCATTGCCCCGATAGTCGAGGGTGAGCGGCAAGCCATACACTTTGTTCAGCCGACTCTCGATTTCGGGTCTGGTGAGGCCCTCCACCGGAACTCCGGCCACTACCTGCCCCGCTGGAATCCGATCCAGGCTTCGAGCGAAGAGCAAAATTTGAGCCAGGAGAATCACCAGCGCGCCAAGAATGCCAAAGGCCGAGAGGGTGAGCCAGAAGCGAAAGCCGCCGAGGTTCAGCTTGAACTGTCGGCGCGGGCGCACAGGGCCAGGGCGGCTGGTGAGGCGGCGATCTATTTGCACAGTTGTTCTTCGTTCGCAAATCGTTTCACCACGAAGGCTCGAAGGCTCGAAGTTTCACCAAGAAAACTTGGTGGCCTTTCTGTCTTTGTGACTTTGTGGTGAATCGCTCTTATCATTTGCACGGCGCATCAGGAACATAGTAGTCGTGCGAGAACGTTTGCCC
>CAYSIV010000141.1:0-8468 GCA_964431175.1 uncultured Anaerolineales bacterium | reverse complement strand
ACTGGGGTGGCCCCCGGGGCCCTGACGGTGAGGACCGTGCCGGTGATGACGCCGCCACACGTTTTGGCGATGGTGAAATAGATGAAGGTATAGTTCACGCCCGCATTCTCAAACTTGCCATCGCCGTTGGCGTTGACGGTCAGCGGCTGACCATCATGTTTCACCGCAAACGGCGGTCTGCTTCCGGCAAACTCCACCGAGAGCGTGGTCTGCGAACCATCCGGCGGGCGAGCCGCATCATGCACGGCCGAGACAAACTGCACTGCGCGAAAGGTGATCGGCCCGGCGACCGAAGGGAGTGGAGGAGCGGTTGGGGTGGCCGTCCTGGCCGGAGGGCGCGGAGTCTTGGTGGCAATGGCCGTAGGCGCGGTGGTGGGCAAGATGAGGCGAATGAGGGCCGTGTCGGTTGCGGTCGGCAGAGGCGTGTCGGTGGGCGCCGGTAATGGCAGTGTGGCTGTGTCGGTTGGAATCGGCAAAGTAGTGTCGGTGGGCCGAGGCGTGTCCGAGGGCAAGATCACTTCCACTTGAGGAAAGGCCTGCACGGTAACACCGGCGGTGGGAAACGCTGTGGGCGACCCACCGCAGGCGGCGGCCCCGCAAGCGGCGGCGAGGCAAAGGCACTTTATCAGTGAGCGTAATTTCATAGGCAGGAGCGATTATAACCTCTCTCCGGGAGAGGCCAGAGATCACACCGGGATTGTGACAAACGGCCAGCCGCCTTTCGAGTATCGCGTATACAATCTCCAAGCTTAGTCGCGTATGACCACAACTCTCAGCTTTCGCTCTCTCTTTCGTCGTCACGTAGCCCTGCCCGCCGAACATGGCGCGTGGGTGTTTCTGTTCAGCCCGCTCCTCGTCGGCCTCTTCGCCGGCGGGCGTTGGACTGCAGTCACCGCGCCGCTCATCGTCGGCGCGCTCGCGGCCTTTCTCATCCGTCAGCCGGTGACGATTGCTGTCAAAGTCTACAGCCGCCGCCGCTCACGCGACGAACTGCCCGCCGCGCGTTTTTGGATTTTGGTTTACGGCGTTATTGGTTTATTGGCAACTGGCATCCTCATCGCGCAAGGTTTTGGTTATTTGTTATACCTGGCCCTGCCCGGCCTGCCAGTGTTCGCCTGGCATTTGGTTCTCGTCAGCCGCCGCGCCGAGCGCAAGCAAATGGGCGTGGAAGTGGTGGCCAGCGGCGTGCTGGCCCTGGCCGCGCCCGCCGGGTTGTGGGTGGCGCAAGGCTGGGCCGACCCGCAAGGCTGGTGGTTGTGGGTGCTGTGCTGGTTCCAGTCGGCGGCCTCCATCGTCCACGCTTACATGCGGCTGGAGCAACGCTCGTTGACGACTCAGCCCGATCTGCTCTCCGCCCTGCGACTCGTCCGCCGCGCCCTGCTCTACACCACGTTCAACGTGGCCGCCGTCTCTGTTTTATCAATCGCCAGTTTGCTCCCGCCTTTCCTCTTCATCCCCTTTGCCCTGCAATGGGCCGAGACGTTATGGGGCACTTTTCACCCCGCCATTGGCGCTCGCCCGGTTGTCATTGGCACGCGGCAATTGATGGTCAGTGCGTTGTTTACGGTGCTGTTTGTTGTGGCGTGGAGGGTGTGAGGAGTATAATGTCCGAGCGAGGGTTAAACTATGGATTCAACAATCGTCCTCTCTGAGCGCACGTTCAAACTGCTGGCTGAAGAAGCGGAACGCGCCAACCGCGCCCCCAACGAACTGGCCGATGAAGTCCTGGCCCATCATTTTTCGCCGCCGCATCCTTACATCGAAATGGTTCAAACGCTCTCCGGCGCGACGGCCATGATCAGAGGCACCCGAATCCCGGTGTACATTATTGTAGGCTACCTGCAACGAGCAGGCGAGACGCCCGAAAGCCTGGCAAAGGACGTGCTACCGCACGTTTCGCTCGCGGCTGTTTATGACGCCCTAAGCTATTACTACGACCACAAAGAGGAGATTGACAAAGAGTGTGCGGAAAATACAGAAGCGGCTGGCCGCCAGCATTTGCGTGAGCGGCTGGGGGAGGCAGGTTACCAACGCATCACCGGGCAAAGCCGATGACCGGCTCCGCGATCAGACTCTATCTTGACGAGAACATCTGGCGCGGACTGACTGAGGCTTTGCGGCAACACGGTTACGATTCATTGCACGCGCGGGATGCGGGCCGCGCCGAGTTAGCTGACGAACTCCAACTCAGCTATGCGGCAGAACAGGGCCGGGCCGTTCTAACCTACAACATCAAGCATTTCATTCCATTAGCAGAACTCTGGTATGAGGCCGGGCGCGATCACGCCGGCATCGTCCTCTCCGAAGAACTTGAGCAGGGTGAGCTGTTGCGGCGGGTGTTGAATCTTCTAGCCGCCGTCTCCGCCGAATAGATGGTCAATAACATTCGCTTCCTGCAAGAGTTCAAATAACATCCCAAACCTTTGTTCTTTCACTTAGAGCAAATTCCACTTTCGTTTACGGCCTGCTCCCGCTGGATTGTCAAATCCGCCGCTGGATTTGACAATCCGCCGCGAGCAAAAATACGTAAACCGACTCGGAAACTGCTCTAGCTTTGGGTTTGCTGGGGAAGCACCCCAGCAAAACAAATGGTAACTTTAGAAAACAGATGACGGGCGGATTAGAGATCCCCCAAATACACCCTCGAAAGTAAGCGGCGAAACCTGCTCAATGCTATACTCCCTCCATACATCAACTGGGGAGTTAGCATATGCCCAACCCACCCTCCTTCCAAGACCTGCTTGCCGACTTCTCCGACGAAATTTTTGTGGGCCGGAGCGAACAGATCGCGCTGTTCGAGAAGGCGCTGACGGCGGCCCGCCCGCCGTTTTTGATTCTCGACGTTTCCGGGCAGGGCGGCGTAGGCAAAACAACTCTGCTCGAACAGTTTCGCCGCGTGGCCGGGCAACACAAGGCGTTCACAGCACTGACGAACGAAGACCAATCGAGTATCCCCACGGTGTTGAATCGCTTCGCCAAAGATTTTGCCGAGGCCGATCATCCTTGCAAAACGTTCGAGGAGCGCTATCGCAAATACCGCGAGTTGAAAGAGCAAGTAGAGGCCGACCCCAAAGCCCCAACCAGCATGCTCGATTTTGCCCTGCGAAGCGTGACCCGCATTGGCCTGCGTAGCCTGAAACGTATACCAGTTGCGGGCGAAGCGGCAGATGTGCTGTTTACCCCTGAAGCCGAAGATGCGCTGGTGGAAAACACCAGCGCTTTCGCCAACTACGTGGCCCAGAAGTTCGCCAACAAAGATGAGCGGGTGTTACTGCTCGAAACCGAATCCGAGCTAACACGGCACTTCTTGACCGATTTGGATAAACACGCAAATGAGAAACGCGTCATCTTATTCTTCGACACGTTTGAGAAAACCGCATCTGCGCTAGAGAGCTGGCTGGTTGACTTGTTGGGCGGCAAATTTGACGCATTCAGCGGCAACGTGCTATTCATCATCGCCGGGCGTTACCCCCTCGGCCAGCCGTGGACAAAATTTAAGAAGGCTATCAAGCAAGTTGAACTGGAAGAATTCACCGAAGCCGAAACCCGCGACTATCTTACTCGTAACAACATCACTGACCAGAAGCAGGTCATAGCGATGATGACGCTCTCCAACCGACTGCCAGTGCTGTTGGCCTTGCTCGTCTCTGCGCCGGGAGAAATGCCTGCCGATATGTCTGGCGACGCGGTGGAACGCTTTTTGCAGGGCGCAACACCTGAACAGCGTGAAGCGGCGTTGGCCGCCAGCGTGCCGCGCCTTTTCAATCAGGACATTCTCGCTGTCATTCTCGGCCCTGATGCCGCCAAGTCCGCTTTTGAGTGGTTGAGCGAGGCTCATTTCGTTCGCGCCAGCGAGCGGGGTTGGGCCTACCATGACGTAGTGCGCTCGTTGATGCTGAGGTATTTGCGGATGCGATCGGCGCACCAGTGCACTGAACTGCATAGCAAGTTGGCGGAACATTACCGAAAGCGAGGCGCGGAAGGGCGAGGCGCAACAGAGAATGAGCAGCAGGGAAATGAAATTTGGCAACAGAGTGAAGCGGAACGTTTATATCATCGCCTCTCTGAGGATCATCTATCGAGTCTAAAGGAAGTTTTAGCTGGTTTTATATCCGACTATGACGGTCAGAAATCAACTCATCAAACATATACTCAGATATTAGAGCAAGTGTCAAATGAAATAAATGACAGCAGAAACTTGAAAACCTGGGCGATATGGCTCAAGCAGCTAATTTCACTTCCCGAAGAGAACGCATCTACTAATGAACTACAAGAGTGCATTTCTGCAGCAACTGCTCTATGCGATTTTCAAGAGTTAGATAATCATCACAGAAGTTTAGCTTTTTCGATTCGCGGCCAAGTTCAGCTCGAGGCCAAAAAACGCGCTGCTGCATCGGCCGACTTTGGCGAATCTATAAAACTCGATCCAGATAGCAGTAATGCCCACTACTTACGTGGGATCAAATACTTATTATCAGATGAACCTTCATCTGCATTAGCTAGCTTCACTAAAGCCATCGAACTCCGACCGAATAGTAGCCGCTACTACCAGAAACGTGGAGTTGCTTTTTATTATTTGGATCGTTTCGGAGAAGCGCTGGATGATTTTTCTCAAGCTATCAAACTTGAGCCAAATAGTAGCATGAGCTTTTCGAGTCGAGGAGAGACCCATCGGATGATGAAAAACTACCCCGCCGCTCTTAGTGACTTCACTAAAGTTATTGAACTCCAGCCCGAAAATGGAGCCCATTACAATTTGCGTGGGGTTGTTTATTGGGACATGGAAAACCATCCTGTTGCGCTTAGCGACTTCACTAGAGCCATTGAACTCCAGTCTGATAATAGCCAATATCGCTCTAATCGCGCCCATACTTATTGGAAGGTAAAAAACTATCCCGACGCACTGGTTGACTTTAACAAGGCTATAGAACTCCAACAGGCCAACAGTGATTTCTATAATTGGCGCGAGATGGTTTATCTTGAAATGGAAGGATCGCCCAGTGCTCCCGCCCATTTTACAAAGGCCCTTGCCGACGCCGCAAAAGCTGTAGCAGTTCAACCAGATGACGGCAGTGGTTATCTCTGGCGTGGGCGTCTTTACCTAAGCGCAAAAAACTATTTAGGCGCCTTGGCCGACTTCGCCAAATACATCGAACTCAAGCCCAGGGACAACAATGGGTACCGATGGCGCGGCATCGTATACTTCAAGATGGAAAATTATAGTGCGGCATTAGTGGAGTTTAATAAAGCTATTGAATTCTCACATCGCGATGCTTATAGCTACTACAATCGTGGACACACCTACCGTATGATGAATAGCCATCACACCGCAATAGACGATTTTTCTACAGCTATTGATCTCCAATCTAAGAATGCGGATTTCTATTACTGGAGAGGGCGTACTTATTATGATTTGGCAAATTACACCGAGGCAGCAACTGACTTCTTTAATGCTACACAATACGAGCGAAACAACAGCGATTATTATAGTTGGCGTGGGCTTACTCACCGCGAACTTAGGAACTATAGTTCAGCGCTTATTGCTTTCTCTACTGCTATCGAACTCCAGCCAGAAAATGGGGCCAGCTACTACTGGCGCGGACGCACTTATTACGATTTAAAGAACTATTTAGCTGCATTAGCCGATCTAAACAAGTTTATGGAATACGAGTCAGAAAATGGCTATGGCTTTCAGCTTTATGGCGTCATTTATTACAGTATACAAAACTATTCAGCCGCATCAATTCATTTCACTAAAGCCATCGAACTCCTCCCAGAAAATAGCCACAACTACTACTGGCGCGGGCTCACACACTACGACTTGAAAGACTACCCTGCCGCGCTGGCCGACCTCAACAAAGCTATCGAACTCCAACCGGAGAATGGCAACAACTACTACTGGCGCGGGTGTACTTACTACCATCTGAAAGACTACCCTGCCGCCCTAGCCGACCTCACCAAAGCCAACGAACTCCTGCCAGAGAATGGCAACAACTACTACTGGCGCGGGCGTACTCATTATCAGTTGAAAGACTACCCCGCCGCGCTGGCCGACCTCAACAAAGCTATCGAACTCCAGCTAGAGAATGGCTACAACTTCGCTTGGCGAGGGCGAGTTTATCTTGCGCTAAACAATCTTCCAAATACCGAAGCTGATTTTGCCCAAGTTGAATCGTTTCTGAAAAACGATGAGGGCTGGCCAGCCTATTATGTTTCAGGCGGCTATGCTCTTCTTTCTCAGATAACTGAAGCTTGTATCTGGCTACGTCGAGCTTTTGAGCGAGACAAAAGTCTGGTCAACGAGGCTCTCACCGACTCCGACTTCGACCCCATCCGCGAAATGGAAGAGTTCAAGAAGTTGATGGAGGAGTTTGGGAGTGATGAGAAAAGCACGGATTAACGGAATAAGCGGATCGCGATCCGTTCATTCCAATTATCCGTGAGACGGCTCTCTACCTATCTCCCATTTCCTTTCCCCTTGTCTCCTTTTCCCCCTATCTCCTTGTCTACCAATCGTGTAGAATCGTCCGTGTAAGCATGCATGGACGCCAAATCACTTCACACCCTCGAACTCCCAAAAATACTTGATCGGCTCGCCACCCACTGCGCCTTCTCCGGGGGCGTTGATCTCGCGCGCCAACTCGCGCCCACGACCGATCTGGCCGAAGCCAGGCGCTGGTTGCAGGAAACTTCCGAGGCCCGCAAACTGCTCTCGGTCAAAACGGACGTGTCCATCGGCGGCGCGCGCGACGTGCGGCAGTTTGCCGCCAACGCCGCCATCGGCGCGGTGCTGTGGCCGACCGAGATTCTCGACATCAAGAACACCCTCGTCGCCGGACGAACCCTCAAGCGGGCATTGAGCCGGTTGGGCGATCAGTTTCCGCGCCTGGCCTTCATCGCTTCCGGCATTGACGAGTGCCCGGGTCTCATCGAAACCATTGGCCGGACGATTGACGAGCGCGGCGAGGTATTGGACTCGGCCTCTGAAAAACTGGCCGGCATCCGCCGCGAACTGAAGGTTGCCTACGACCGTCTCCTGCAAAAACTACAATCCATCCTCAGCAGTGCGCGCTATTCCACTTACCTGCAGGAGAACCTGATCACCCAGCGCGAGGGGCGCTATGTGATTCCGCTCAAGTCGGAACATAAAGGCAAGTTGCGCGGCATCGTCCACGATCAATCGGCCTCCGGCGCAACCCTCTTCGTCGAGCCGCTGGCGACGGTTGAACTCAACAACACCTGGCGGCAACTGCAACTGCAAGAGCAAGAGGAGATTCGCCGCATCCTGGCCGAACTGTGCGCCGTCATCGGCGGGCAGGCTGAGGGCATCAAGCACACCGTCGAGGCCCTGGCCGAGCTTGACCTTGCTTTCGCCAAAGCAAAATACGCCAACGCCCTCCGCGCCAGCGAACCTGCCCTTACGGATTTTCGCCCAACCACCCACCAACCTGACCACCCAACCACCCGCACTCACCCCGGCTCCATCATCCAACTGCGCGACGCGCGCCATCCGCTCCTCGATCAAACGACGGTAGTGCCGATTGATTTTGTGTTGGACGAGCAAACCTACGTCGTCGTCATCACCGGCCCTAACACCGGCGGCAAAACCGTCAGCCTCAAAACCGTCGGCCTGCTGGCCCTCATGGCCCAATGCGGTCTGCACATCCCGGTTCAGTCCGGCTCGGCGCTCTCAGTCTTCGAGGGCATCTACGCCGACATCGGCGACGAGCAATCCATCGAGCAAAGCTTGTCCACGTTTTCGTCGCACGTCACCAACATCGTCGGCATTCTCAAGCACATCAACACCCGGTCGCTGGTAATCCTCGACGAGCTTGGCGCTGGCACCGACCCCACCGAAGGTTCGGCCATCGCTCGGGCCATCCTCTCGTACCTGCTCGACCTGGGCGTGACCGCGCTCGCCACCACCCACTACCCCGAACTCAAAGTGTACGCTCACACCACGCCCGGCGTCGCCAACGCCAGCGTCGAGTTCGATCTCGAAACGCTCGCCCCTACCTATCATCTCACCATCGGCCTGCCGGGCCGCTCCAACGCCTTCGCCATCGCCCAGCGCCTCGGCCTCGACGGCACCATCATCGCCGACGCCAAAGCCCTGATGCCGGCCACCGACCTCGAATCCGAAAAACTGCTCGACGAGATTCACCGCCAGCGCGACCTCGCCCGCCGCGAGCGCGCCCTGGCCGAAACCGTTCGCGCCGACGCCCTCAAACTCGAAGCCACCCTCAGCCGCCGTCTCGACCGGATCGAAGAAGAGCGGCAAAAGATTCTGGAGGACGCCCGGGCCGAGGCCAAAGCTGAAATCGAAACACTCCATGGGGAACTGAGCGGACTGCGCCGCAAACTGCACACCGCCGCCTTGCCGCTCACCGTGATCAAGGAAGTGGAAGCCGCCGCTGAAAAATTGGCCGATGAAACGGAATCCCAAATCATCCAATCATCCGTTTTAT
>CAYSIV010000140.1:0-14865 GCA_964431175.1 uncultured Anaerolineales bacterium | reverse complement strand
ATGGGTGAAAGGGCAATTCGCCCTCAACGCATTCACTCACTGGAGAATTTACAATGAACATCATCGGCGCAATCGTAGCAGGAGTAGTCGGAACTGTCGTCATCAGCATGATTATGGCGATGGCTCCCAAGATGGGCATGCCCAAAATGGCAATCTGGGAAATGCTCGGTTCTATGTTCAACAAGGATGGCAACAACGCCCTCGGCTGGGTCATCCACTTTATGATGGGCGTGATCTTCGCCATCATCTATGCCGCCCTGTGGGCCTTCGGTATCGGCTCGGCTACTCTGCTGGGCGGCGCATTCTTTGGGGCCGCGCATTTTCTGGTGGCAGGCCTGATGATGGGCGGCATGCCCATGATGCACGCCGGAGTCAAGGCCGGAACGGTGAAAGCGCCCGGGCTGTACATGACGGCCAACGGCGGGATGATGTCGTTTGTCGGTGGGCTGATCGGCCATGCCGTTTACGGGTTGGTTGTCGCGCTGGTGTACGGGGCATTTCCTCGCTAACCGGCGCTCACGGCCAGCCTGTCTTGCCAGGCCGGGTCTCCCCGCCCGGCCTGGCCTTTTTTCGCCATCACGTTGATCAACCAATGACAATCCCCGCGCTCACCACCGCTCAAATGGCCGAAGTGGATCGGCTGATGATTGAAGAGTATGGCATCGTGCTGATCCAAATGATGGAAAACGCCGGGCGCAACTTGGCCGAACTGGCGCGGCGGATGCTGGACGGAAAATTGGCCGGTCGCAAAATTGCGGCGCTGTGCGGCGCGGGCAACAACGGCGGCGGTGGCATGGTGGCCGCCCGCCACCTGCATAACCGGGGCGCAGAGATTCAGGTAAAGCTGATTGCCGACCCCGATAAGCTCAAAAACATCCCTGCGCACCAGTGGCGAATTTTGCAAACGATGGGCATCGCCGTAGAATATACTCTCGAACTCGCCCGGGCCGATCTGATCATTGACGCCCTCATTGGGTACGGCCTGACCGGGAACCCGCGCGGTGAAGCCGCTGAATGGATTGAGCGAGCGAATGGGAGTGGTTGCCCGATCCTGGCGCTCGGCGCGACGGCAACGTTGACATTGGCCCTGTCTAAGACGGGGCTGATCGCGCCGCAAGCCCAACCGTTCGTCGGCGAACTGTATCTGGCCGACATCGGCGTGCCGCCCGAACTGTATCGGCGGATCGGACTCGAAGTGGGAACGTTATTTGCCGAAGAGACGATTATCAGGATCAATTGAATCGAAGGAGTCCTCTATGGATCGCACAAAGCCCGACATCATTACCGTTTACAGCACCGTCTGGTGCCCGGATTGCAAACGCGCCAAGAAGTTCTTCGGGGAACAACGCGTGCCTTACACCAACATTGACATCGAGCAAGACGCCGAGGCAATGGCGTTTGTCGAAAAAGTCAACAACGGCAAACACGTCATTCCGACCATCGTCTTTCCCGACGGCTCGACGCTCATCGAACCCTCCAACGCCGAGCTGGCCGCGAAACTGGGCTTGCAGACGAAGGCGCAGCGCCAGTTTTACGATGCCATCGTCATCGGCGGCGGCCCGGCCGGCCTCACGGCTGCGTTGTACATGGCCCGCGAGGGAATGGATACGCTCGTGATCGAGCAAGCCGGCCTCGGCGGACAGGCCGGCATCACCCAAACGCTTGATAACTTCCCTGGCTTTGATGAAGGCATCCCCGGCGCGGAGTTTGCCGAGCGGCTGGGGCGACAGGCGCGGCGCTTCGGCGTGGAAATCTTGCAGGCGCAAGCAGTTACCAGCATCGAGCGCGACGGGCCCTATTTGTGTATTCGCACCGGCGATGGCGCAGAGTACGGCGCGAAAGCCGCCCTGTTAGCGACCGGCGCGCACTACCGCAAACTGGGCGTGCCGGGCGAAGACGACCTGATTGGCGTCAACATTCACTTCTGCGCCACCTGTGACGGCGCGTTTTACAAGGGCAAGAAAGTGCTGGTGGTAGGCGGGGGCAACAGCGGTTTTGAAGAGGGTCTCTTCCTGACGAAATTTGCGTCGCGAGTGGACATCGTCGAGTTCCTGCCGCAGGTCAAGGCCAGCCAAATTTTGCAGGACAAGGTGGCCGAGCGGGTGGACATGTCAGTCACGGTCAACCACGCCGTAAAGGAGTTTCAGGGTAAGAACAAGCTGAGGGCCGTCGTCGTGCAAGACCGGGCGACAGGTGAACTCAAAGAGTGGCATTATGACGGGGTGTTCGTGTTCATCGGCCTGTCGCCCAACAGCGATTTGGTGAAGGGCAAGGTAAACTTGGACCCGTATGGTTTTTTCATCACGGATAAATCGCTGATGACATCGCTTCCGGGTTTGTTTGCCGCCGGGGATGTGCGGGCCGGTTCGACCAAACAGGCCGCCTCGGCCGCTGGCGAAGGTGCAACCGCCGCGTTGATGATCCGACAATACCTGAAGGAGGTTGGTTAATATCATGGCGAATTTACTGACTGTGGGCGAGCTATTGCCCGAACTCGATCTGTTCACGACCGATGGCACAGCCACAACAATAAGGGCACATCTTGGCCCGCAAAATACCCTGCTGTATTTTCTGCATGGAACATGGTGCCCGGAGTGTGTGGGGCAACTCCACATCCTCCAGCGCTATCGAGCCAGGATCAACGCAGTTGGCGCCGACATTGTCGTTGTCACGAGTGAGGAGAAAGACGGGCTGATGGCGTTTTTGCTGAGCGCAGTTCCGCCGCTGGAATACACGGTTCTGGCCGATCCCAAACGTACCACGTATCAAAAAATCGGCGTGGGCGGCGACACGGTGGCTATCATCGTTGATGGTCAGGGCATCATCCGGTGGATCGCGCGCTGGCTGGATCATCGTGAAGAACCGAGCTACGAAACAATTCTGCAAACCCTGCGCGAGGCGTCGCATGCCTAGCTTGCCAGCCGCCCGTCAGCGCTTGCCTGATTTGAAGGTGCTGACGGCAACGGGCGACGCAACCTCTATTGAAACCTATTTGGGTTCCCGGGTCATACTCCTAAACTTTCTGCATGGCACGTGGTGCCCGGACTGTGTCAGCCAACTCTACCGCCTCCAGTGGCACAAGCAGGAAATCACGGCGGCCGGCGCCGATATTGTTGTCGTGACCCGCGACAAGCCGGAGACGCTCGCCGCTTTTCTATCGAGCACCGAACACTCTTTGGAATACATTGTGCTGGTCGATCCGGATGGCGCAAGTCACCGGCGAGTCGGCGCGGGCGGGCACACTCTGGCGCTCGTCGTGGATCTCCAGCGGAGGGTTCGATGGGTGACGCACTGGAGGGATCGCCACGATGAGGCGGGCTATCAAAAGCTCCTTCAGGTTTTGCAGGAGGCTGGGGAGACGAACGCGGTGGAGAAGGCCTGAGACGCGGTGATGATATCTCCAACACGGAGTAAAATGGAAAACGTCATGAGCCAGCGCGTGCAAATCGGGCTATTCCTAGGGATAACATTGGCAATGGGCATAAGCCTGTTGCTCATAATGTTGTTGCTCAAGGCCCTTATGCCCTCACCTGTGCGTGCGCCTTTTCCCGGCGCGGTTCTGGTGACTACCGCCGTGCGCCCCGTCTCGATGGGCAACCTGACAGCAACCCGACATTATCAGGCGGCGGCGCCCTTCCGTGAGGTGGCAGAGTGGTATCAGGGTAAGGACAGTTTGATGTCGCTGTCCGCGGTCACAGGGCCGGGTTGTTTTCAGCAAAGCTTCAGCCGCAGTCCAACCCTGATCCCCGGAGTTGTCCGTGGCAACACCACTGAGGAGGTAACCCTCTGTTCAACCGCCGGCGGCGTCACCGTCACCAGTATCACCACGACTCATTTTCCGGTTTTCGTTCTCCGAGGTTTGCCCTGATGCGTCTTTTCAATCGTTCCTCTGCCCGCGATGGGTTAAAAGCGCTTGAGCGACTCAGGCGGCACGGCATCAGTGAGGCCATGTTGGCCTCACTGAGCAGGTTTATTGCCCAGGCAACCGAGCACGAGTTGTATCAGGCCAATCCGCGCTATTGGGCCGACCGCCTCGGCCTTGACGAACGAACCACCCTGACCCTGATTGTTGCCGGAGTGGCCGAAGGGCTGTTTGACCTGGACTGGCAAACCGTCTGCCCGATCTGCAAATACTATGCCCGCACCGCCTCGTCGCTTGGTGGTGTGACTCAATTGCACTACTGCGACACCTGCGATCACGACTTCGATGCCTATCTGGATGAGGAAATTGTCGTCGCTGTTTCGGCCAATGAAACGCTCCGCCCCCCCTCCCCGACGCGCCGACCCGATCCGGTTTCCCGCGAACTGGTCAATGCCCGCTATGGCCGGGTTCCGGCGCTGGCGTTGATTAATATCCCCACCTTCCATGAACTGGTCAGCCATCAGACTCTGCCTGAAGGCCAGTGGCTCGGGGTGAAACGGCTGACCATTTTCTTTTCTGACCTGCGCGGCTCGACGGCGCTTTATCATAAGTTAGGCGACGCTCAAGCCTATCACTTGGTATGTGAACACTTCAAAGTGTTGTTCGACGCGGCGGCGCGGCACAACGGCAGTGCGGTCAAGACGATTGGCGACGGCGTGATGGGTGTGTTTGCTGATCCGCGCGACGCCCTGCGCGCCATCGCCGAAGCGCTGGCCGGACTAGCCACGTTGAACGCTCGGGCTGGACTGACAGGTGATGACTGCTTGACGCTCAAGGTTGGTCTGCACGCCGGGCCGTGTCTCGTCGTCACCCTGAACGGGCGACTGGATTATTTTGGCGAGACGGTCAACATTGCCTCCCGCCTGGGCGCACTCTCGGAAGGCGATGATGTTGTAATGAGCCATGCAATCCTGGATGACCCAACCGCCTGCGGGCTGGCCGAGAGCATCGGCCAAGTATTGCCCGTGTCGGCCAGGTTGCGCGGTCTGCCGGAAGCGTTTGATCTGCACCGGCTTGTCATTTCTCAGCCCAAAGACATACTATGATTAACACTGAAGCCCTCCAGCGCTCTTACAATCTTGTCCGTGAAAAATGGGATCCACACTTCGAATGGATCGTGAATGACTCCGCCCCATGGACGCCGCTCCGCCCGTTTTCAAAAAGAGGAAGAGAATGCCCAAAGATTACAGTCTGAATGTCACCCCGGCCAACGCCCAGCGGCGGCCCGAAAACGCGCAGGACGACGATTGGGTGCGCCAGTTTCTGCGCCGCGCTCGCATCGCCCACATTGCCACCCACTGGGACGACCAGCCCTTCATCAACCCCACCACCTTTTGGTACGACGCCGAACGGCACGAGATCATTTTTCACTCCAACATTGCCGGGCGGGTTCGGGCCAACAGCGAGCGGCCCCAGAAAGTGTGTTTTGAAGCCAGCGAGTTTGGCAGATTCCTGCCGGCCAATATTGCCCTGGAGTTTAGCGTGCAGTATGAAAGTGTAGTTGCTTTTGGCACGATTCGGGTGCTGGAAGATTTGGAGGAGAAGCGGCGCGTGCTTTACGGCCTGATCGGCAAATACTTCCCAACAATGGCGGCAGGCAAAGAATACCGACCTATCACTGATCAGGAGCTAAAGCGCACGAGCGTGTACGCCATTGCCATTGAAAGCTGGAGCGGCAAGCGCAACTGGGCCGACCAGGCCGAGCAGAGCGAGGAGTGGCCAGCGCTGGAAGCGGGGCTGTTGAGTTTTGAACACGGGCCTTCTTAAGGGGCGACGTTACGCCGCTCTGCAGGAGCAGTCGCACTCTCTTATTTCAACTCCATTTTAGTAAGCGCCGCTTGCGCTTCAACCAGATCGATCCACTCCTCGGCGGCGCGAGCCCGTAAAAGCGACTCGGGCAGGAACTCGTCGAACTTGTGAGTCTGAATGTCGGCCAGCGGCAGGCTGGCGGCGAGGGCGGTTGCGGTGGGCGGCGATGTTTGAAGCTGGCGTAGGGCCGTCTGCACGTTATCGTTCACCTGCATGATCCACGGGAAGAATGGAAACTCAACTTCTAATCCGGCATGTTCCAACATTGCCTTCAATGTTCGCGCCGCGCGCGTGCCCGTCCACGGCAAAATGATGCCGGACGAAAAGACTTGTCGCTCGCCCAACCCAGCTTCTTTGCTGAGTCGCCGCGCCTCGGCCAGCGCCGCTTGCCCTCCCGGCGAAAGGTAGCGCGGCATCGACTCGTCCAGCAACAGCTCACGCACTTTTTTTGCCACGCGCGGGTGCAGTTCCGGCCCGTCACTGGCCGCAAACATCACCTGCCGCGCCTGCCGGGCGGGCGCGACCCACACTTCCTTTCGAGCGGGCGCGATTTCCTTGATTTCCCACATCTCCCCCGCCAGCCGCAAACACAGCCCCGGCTTCAGCCCCGGCGAAGCGCTGATGCGCCCCAGCACGCGCTCCCCGTGCCGCACCTCCAGTTCTTCAGCCGACTGAAAGACGGCATAGAAGTCGCGCGAGCGGGCAACCTTCTCGCCACCCAATCCAAGAATCAAATTACCCTCAGGCAATTGCTGAAGGTGATCGATCTTTGCCAGATGTTTGAACAGGATCGCATAATCGTCCGTGCCCACGCCCGGAAATACGCCCGACGTCACGAAGAAGCTGACGAGGTCACGCGGCCAACTGCCGTCCCGTTCGAGGAGACGGGAGAGCAATTGCTGATATAACACATTGTAAGGCCGCGCCCGCTCAATCGGCGGCTCGATCCAACCTTCGGCAAACAACTCCGTCACGGCCAGCGCCTTGAGCAAGTTGAATGGGAGGCGCTCATAAAAGGGAGCGTTCGAGTCGTCCGGCGGCTCGACGGTGTACACCTGCATGATGCGCGGCGCGCCGGGGCGGCGGCCACTGCGCCCCAGCCGCTGGACGAGCGACATCACCGAGTGCGCGCTATTGATCTGGGCCACGAGATCAAGCCGCCCGATGTCGATGCCCAACTCCAGAGTGCTGGTGCAAACGGCAGAGGCCTGGCGATGCTTGTCTTGCATCCGCGCCTCAGCCGCCTCGCGCACTTCTTTGCTGATCGAGCCGTGATGCGGCAGGTAGCATTCCTCGCGCCGGTCACGCTGGCAGAGCATATTCAGCTCGGCGGTGATCGTCTCGACCTCGGCCCGGCTGTTGCAGAAGATGAGAGTCTTGCGCTCACGGGTGAGGGCGTAAAGATCGGCCACCAATTCCGGCGGGATCGGTTGTTCTTCAGTGGCGGTTGAAAAATGGAGATGGCTGAACCTGGTGGCGACGGTCACCCCGGCTGGATTGATCAACCGCACCTGGTCCGGTTGCGTTGGATTCAGCCAGCGCCTGGCCATCTCAAAATCACCTACCGTCGCCGAGAGGCCGACTCGGCGGGGGCGGCTTTGGGCGTAGCCTGACAGCCGTTCCAATTGGCACCGCAACTGCACGCCGCGATCCGATTCCAAAAAGGCGTGCACTTCGTCCACGACGATGAAGCGCACGCCGCCGAACAGCGCGGGCAGATTGGCGCTCCGGTTGAGAAACAGGCTTTCAATGGACTCCGGAGTGATTTGCAGAACCCCGCCGGGGGACTCGATTAAGTCGGATTTTCGCGAGGCGGCTACGTCGCCGTGCCAGCGATGGACGGGGATGCCGCCCTGTTGGCACAACAGCTCGAGCCGCTCAAACTGATCGTTGATCAGCGCTTTGAGCGGGCCGACGTAAAGGGCCCGCACCGAGCCGAACGGCTCGGCCTGAATGAGGCTGAGGATGGGCAGGAAGGCGGCCTCGGTCTTGCCGCTGGCCGTGCCCGCCGCGATCAGCACATCATCAGCGCTATCGAAGATCGCCTCAATCGCTTCAACCTGAATGGGCCGCAGATCGTCCCAGGCTTCGGCGTAAATGAACTCGCGCAGGAAGGGGGCGAGGCGAGAGAAGGGCGAGGTCATTGAGCCGGTTTTAGATGCCGAGCCGATTCAGAGACTCCACTACCTCGGCGATGCTCGCCGTCAGCGCGGGATGCGACAACTCGAAACGGAGCAGGGCCGCGCTGAGCTGTTCGCCGACCGAATGATAGTGGTGAGCGGGTATGTCATCCGGGCGGTCGAGCAAGTCTTGAATATCTTTTATCAGGCTTCGCAAAAGTTCGCGCTCGTCGGCGTCAACGGTCTGGGCCTGTTGCAGGTCGGTGTGCAGTTGTTGGAGCTTCTCATGCAATTGTTGTTGATTCATCGTCGGACAGCCTTTCTTGAAAAAGTGTCACTCCACTTTGAAGTCGGTAAATCGATCCAGCGGGTCGCCGCCAGCTTTTGCTTGAGCCGCGTTCGGGGTTTGGCCGGCCTCGGCGGGCGCAATTTCAACCGGCGGCCTGGTCACAGGCGCGGGCAGAGTCCCCAAAATCTCCGGCCACGTCTTGTCGGGATACTGGGCCAGCAGGTTGAGCAGGTTTACAAACTCGCGCACCAGGTCGCGCGGCGTGGCAAACTCCTTGGCCCCAATTCGCTTCAGCGACTCTTCCATGTACTTTACAATCGCTTCGTCTTCCAACCCTTTGCGGTCGGCTGCGCTCTCGCGGTGAATGTCGCGCACTTTTTGCAGGAGCACGTAAATCTCTTCGGCGGTCAGGGGCGGCAACGACAGAACCGGCCCCGAGAAGTCGCGCAGGTCGTCGGTGGCAAAGCGGCTTCCGGCCAGCCGGGTGCGCAAGGCCTCGTAGCTGAACAAGCCGCGCCGCGAGTCTTCAAGAAACTCCGGCGTGCCGCCAAAGATGAAGCCGACGTAACCGGCCTGCCCTTGCAAGCAGTCGTTGACGATGCTGAGTATCTTTTCGTAGTTGGCGCTTCGGGCCACACTGTGCGTAATCTTGTAAAGTTTCACCGCTTCATCCAGGCAGACGAGCAAACCGGCGTAGCCCACGTCATGGGCGAAGCGGGCGATGACTTTGAGATAGTCGTAAAAATTGTCGTCGTCAATGATCGAGCGCACGCCCAGCGCCTCGCGGGCCTCAGTCTTGGTGCTGAACTCGCCGCGCAACCAGCGAATAGCGTTGCTCTTCAACTCGTCGTTGTTCTCGACATAGCCTTGATAATACTTGCTCACGACCGTGCCGAAGTCGAAGCCGTGCACCAGCTCGTGCATGTTGTTGATGGTGACGATAATACTGGCTTGCACCGCCGCCACAAACTCCGGGGAACCCGCCGCCAAATTTTGTTTGGCCGCGGCTTCGGCCTGAACGTTGGAAATCCAGCGCTCGATGATGGCCGGCAGGGCGTTGCCGTCGGGCCGGGTTTGGGTTGAAAGGTTCTTCATCAACTCGCGGTACAGGGCCAGCGCCTGCCCGCCTGAGCCTTGCAAGCGCCGCTCCGGTGAGAAGTCGGCGTCGGCTACCACAAACTTGTTGTCGAAGGCGTTGGCCCGGACCAACTGCAACAAGAAACTCTTGCCACTGCCGAACCGGCCAATGACGAAGCGCACCGTTGCCCCGCCTTCACGAATGTGATCCAGGTCGCCCTTGAGGGCCGTAATCTCGCGCAACCGCCCGACGGCGATGTGGCGCAGCCCACTGCGCGGCACCACGCCCGCGCCCAGCGCATTGAGAACCGCTACAGCTTCACGTTTTGGAATCGGCATCGTTGTAACCTCAGACCTTTTTACCGCCAAGACACCAAGACCCAAGGGCACAAGAGGGAAACTTTGTGCCTTTGAGTCTTCATGCCTTGGTGTCTAGGGCAGTTTCCTAATTCGTTTATGCCAGGCATCCTGAACGGAGCGGCGCGCCCTTCGACTTCGTGCGGAACTACACCGCACTCCGCTCAGGGTGCTTGCGCCGCGCAGTTGAAGGATGCCGTAAATCAACATGGAATTTGCTCTAAGTCGCCAGATGTTGCCGCAGAGACGTCAAATCCTCTTCTTCCACCACCCACTGCTCACCGTCCAAGTATAACGGCGGATGGCCGAGCGCCTCGGTGGCCTTTTCGTTGAGCGAGTCTAGCGCCGCATTGCCCATGACATGGTAAGGCCGGGCCGCCGACTCAATCTCAGACTCGGTCGCCGCGCCGCGTTCGGCGAAGGACTTGAGCAGGGCTGCCTCGGCCGGAGTGAGTCCGCTCAGGAGTTGCCCCCACGGGCCGGCGGCGGCCTCGGGCGGCGACTCGCCGACCACAATTTGCAGTTCGTCCAAAAAGTCTTCGGCTAGAGTCAGAGCGCCATCGGCTTCAACATAAATCAGGCGGTCGCCCAGCAATGGCAGGGCCTGCTCGTTCACCTGCTCAATCACAACATTGGGCAGTTGAGTCTGCCGGGCAAGTTGAGTCACAGAAGCTGCTGCCTTGCTGAAAATCGCCGCCACCGCCAATCGGTTCTCAGCCTTGAGCACCGCCCACAATTGCCGCACTTCGGCCAGGTCCGTGTAAGCGGCCCCGGGCGAGATCAAAGCCTCTGCCTCCGGTGGCGGCTCCAACATTGCGCCCACGCGCTCACTCTCGCGGCGCAATTCGGCCACGCGCGAGGGATCAATTTTGATCGCCAGGGGAGGCTCGATGGGCGCAAAGGCCTTAGCCAACATTCCGGCCAAGTCCTGGTCGAGGGTGATGCCGGAAAGGCGATGAGGCGCCCCGGCTTGCGCCCGCAAAACATTTTCGGCGTGCTTGACCACTGAGGTCAGGTGCGCTTTTAGCGCGGCGCTGTCTTCGTAATTCCGGCTGGCCCCGAAGTCAATCATCATCGGAAACGAGTAGCCGATAAGCGCGCCCTCAAGCATGCGCTTGAAGGTGGGATATGTTGTTGGCTCCGTGAACTTCTCGAGCAACGATTGGCCGCTGGTCTTCTGCCAGTAATCGGCGGCGGCGCGAATCGCTTTCTCGTACGCCTTGTCGAGTTTGCCAGCGGCGTTGTGCGCCTGATAAAACTTGTTGCGCGGGTGGTAATCGGTGAGCGAGGCCCACAATAGGTACGGCATCTCAGACGTCTTTTTGTTTTGCGTGTAGCGCTCGAGGAGGGCGTTCGCCACAGGTTTGGGCGGCTCGATGCTCATCAGCGCAAACTTCTCCCACCAGTCGAGCGCCGCCGCCGCGCCCACCTTCACCGCCAGCAAATCGCCATGCCACTCCGGCAGGACGTCGTCGAGATCGGGGTGCTGTTTTCGATACGCTTCCCACACTGACCGCAACCGGCTGGCCGCCTGATGCGGATCGGCAAACTCGATAAGGTTGAGCAGTTCGTAAGCATACAAAATGATGTGGCCGCGATCCGTTGGCAAATAATTCCCGCGCCGCACTTGCGAGCGCCAGTAGAAATACCAGCCCTGCTGGACCGGGCTCAGTTGAGTCCACGTTGGCGATTTCGACTCGAACGGAACCGGATCGCACAACTTGCCTTCACGATCATGGAATCGCTGCGCGTCTTTGATAAAGGAGACAGTGTAACCGCCAGCGGCGGCCCTCGTCGTTTTCTTGGTAGGGCGGGCGGCGGGTTCAAGTGGCGGCGACCCCGTGAGTTGGCGGGCGAGCCAGGTGAGACCGTCAAATATCAACGTCAAACAGCCGCGATTCTGGTTGCGTCGTTTCGGCACTACGCCGCCTGAGGCAGAATGCCTTGCGCCATCGCGGCCAATCCATCAAGGTCGTCCAGATCGAGCCATTGCAACATAATGCGCTGCACACCGGCTTCGGCGAACTTGCCAAGTTGATCTACAACTTCGGTTGCCGTGCCGACAACTATTCCATGTTCGCGCAGTTTGGCCGGGTCCCGACCATTGAGCTTGCTTTGAAGCGCGGCTTCATCTTTGCCAAAGTAACAGCCGTGCATGAGCGAGCGGCGCAGGCTGTTTGGCTGACGATTATTGGCCGCCAGCAGGTCGTCAAGCTTCTGGTTGAGTTCGACGAACTTTTGCCGGGTGACGTAGACGGCGTTCCATTCGGCGGCGTAGCGGGCTACCAGCGGCAAAGTCCGTTTTTCTCCATTGCCGCCGATGAGGATGGGCGGCCCGCCGGGCCGGGCAGGGCGGGGCAACAGGGCGGCCTCTTTCAAATGATAAAACTCGCCTTCGAAGTCGAGCGGCTGATCGTTCTTGAGCAAGTGCGAGATGATCTGCAGGCCTTCTTCGAATCGCTCAAAGCGCGGCCCGACCTTGAGCAAGTCCCAGCCATAGTTGGCATGCTCACGCTCTTGCCAGCCTGCGCCCAGGCCGAGCGTCAACCTTCCGCCGGAGAGATCATCAATCGCGCTGGCTATGCGGGCCGTCATCGTCGGCTGGCGGAATGAGACGGGCGAGACGAGCGGGCCGAACTCAATGCGCCTGGTGTGGCTCGCCAGCCAAGTCAATGATACCCACAGTTCGAGCGAGTCGAGGTCGGGCGGATTGGCGTTGGTGTAATGATCAGAACGGTAAAGGCCGGCAAAGCCAAATGCTTCGACAGCGGTGGCAATCTTCTGCCAGCGTCCCCAGTTCAGTCCGTTCTGGCCTTCGATCATGATGGCAATTTCGAGCATGAGAGGTCTCCTTACGCTTCCATAAATGCTTCGGCTTCAATCTCAACCAACATCGCCGGGTCAATCAACCGGCTGACTTCCACCATCGTCGTTGCCGGGCGCACCTCCCCGAAAAATTCGCCGTGCGCCTTGGCCACCTTTTCCCAATCGTCAATATTCGTCACGTACATTCGCGTGCGAATCACATTTTTAAGGCCTGCTCCGGCCCGAGTCAGAGCTGACTCGATATTCTTTAGCGTCTGCACGGTTTGGGCGTAGGCATCGCCAGCGCCGACAATGTTCCCGTTTGGGTCTGTTGCGGTTGTGCCGGAGACATGAATATGTGGCCCGATTCGCACAGCGCGCGAATAGCCGGCGATGGGTTCCCACTTGGCGCCGCTTGAAATGTTCTGGCGTGGCATAGTTTGTCCTCCTGGGCGTGATTCTACTTCACTTTGCTTTTGATACTTATTTTCAGTAGATCACGAAAACGGGCCGTAGTGGCGACTTTAGTCGCTTTTTGCCCGGACGACTGACGCGCAAGCGGTCACTACGAAATCGTGATCTACTGATTTTGGCCTACCTGGTTGAAATAGGGGGAAATGGCGAGGAGTCTAAAGCCCGAGAAGAAACAGACTTTTGTCAGGTGCGAAGCAAAGAATTGAGGATTATGATGCTGGTAGTTGCCCTGGCAGTGTCGGCTAAAACCGTGATGAAACTTTATGTCGGGGCGGTAATCTAATTGGCTGAGAAGGAGGAATACAAAATGAAACACAATTTATGGATTGCCATCACAGCTCTTGTGGTAGCGGCGCTGGCTTGTTCCCCGGTTTCGGTCAATGTCCCGAAACTGACCACTGGCCCGACCGAGACCTTGACCGTCAGTGTGCCAAGCCCGGAGAAGGATGTTGTGCCTGATGTGGAAGTGTTGATGGGCGCTGGCGAGTTGAAGATAGGCGGCGGCGGTGAGGGTCTGGTCTCAGGCGAGATCAAGTACAACGTAGCCGAGTGGAAGCCGGAAGTCGTTACGGATGCCGATGGCAACGTCACCCTCAAGCAAGGTCAGCAAGATAATTTTACCGGTCTGCCTCAGAACGAAGTGGTGAACAATTGGGATTTGAAGTTGGGCGACTCGCCGATGAATTTGATTCTGAGCGCCGGCGCTTTTGACGGCACAGTGGCCCTGGGCGGCGTGCCTCTGCGAAACCTGAGCCTCAAGAACGGCGCCAGCAATGCTGAGGTGACGTTTGACTCGGAGAACCCGGAAGAAATGGACAAGTTGGTGTGTGAGGCCGGAGCCGCGTCACTCTCGTTGACTGGCCTGGCGAACGCCAACTTCTCAGAGATGGAGTTCAAAGGTGGGGCTGGCGACTACACTCTCGACTTTTCGGGGGCGCTTCAACGTGACGCGACCGTGACCATTACCACTGGTGTGAGCAGTTTGCGTATTGTCGTGCCGTCCAGCACTGCGGCTACTATCACGGTGACAGGCGGCTTGAACAACGTTTCAACCGAAGGCACGTGGACGGTGACGAACGATGTGTACTCAACCGGAGCCGCCGGCCCGACCTTGACGATTGACATTCAAATGGGTGTAGGGAGTTTGACGCTGGAAAGCAAGTAAGGAAAATCCCAAATCCCAACTTCCAAAACCCCAATAAACAAATCACCCCAGAGACGCAGACGCGAAGCGCACGGAGAAAAACTCTGCGGGCTCCGTGTCTCTGGGGTGAAATTTATGTCAGGCCCAATTCGCGGGCGCGAAGAGCGGCCTGAGTTCGGTCGCGCGAGCCAAGTTTTTGCAGTATGGTCGTAACGTAGTTCTTCACCGTACCTTCGGCCAGGCTCAGCTTATCGGCGATCTCGCCGTTGCTCAGGCCTTGCGCCAGCAGTCGCAGAATCTCACTCTCGCGCTCGGAGAGAGGTTCGGGCAAAGCCGATTCGGCCGGGCGGGCAGCAGGGGCCAGCCGCGCAAACTCGGCGACGACTTTGCTGGCCACCGAGGGTTCGATCAACGCGCCGCCGCCAGCCACTGTTCGCACAGCGTCTGCCAGTTCGTGGCCCGATAAGTCTTTGAGCAGGTAGCCCTGCGCTCCGGCGCGCAGACCTTCAAACACGCTGGCATCGTCGTCGAACGTGGTCAGGATAATGATGCGAGCTTCGGGCCACTTGACGCGCAGGCGGCGGGTGGCTTCCACGCCGTCCATGATCGGCATGCGAATGTCCATCAATACTACGTCCGGCTTGTGCTCGGCATAGGCCTCGAGCGCGGCTTGCCCGTCCCCGGCTTCGCCCACAATCTCAAAAGCATTTTCCAACTCAAGCAGGGTGCGCAAGCCTTCGCGCATGAGGCGTTGATCGTCTACGAGTAGAATACGAATAGGCATGTGATTGACGAAAGACGATAGACGATGGACGAAAGACGAAAGCGTGTTCGTCGTTAGAGCAGATTCCTGATTGGTTTATGGCTT
>CAYSIV010000139.1:0-14924 GCA_964431175.1 uncultured Anaerolineales bacterium | reverse complement strand
CTTCCCCGTTTGCCATTTGTAGCGCGAGATGTCATCTCGCGTTATGGAAACATCAGCCCGCGTGACCAGGACAATGCCGGTATTGAAATACGATGGCGTGAAGCTCGCTTCCTTGCCGCGCTCCGGCTGGATCACCCAGGCCGAAATCACCGCGTCGTCGCGCCCCACCACCAGCGTGCCAATCAGCCCGTCGTAAGACACCGCTTCAAACTCGGCCTTCAACCCCAGCCGTTCGGCAACCGCTCGCGCCAGGTCAATGTCGAAGCCGAAAAAGTCTCCGTTGGCATCCAGCGCCTCAAACGGCGGGTAGGTGGGATCAGTGGCAAAGGTGATGAGGCCGCGTTGTTGAATGCGTGCCCAGGCTACGTCTTCGCGGGAATGAAAAAAGAAGAATGAAACAATGAACAAGGTAGCGAGGGCAACTACGCCGGCGATGAGCCAAAGAGTGCGGGTCAACGGATTTAGCGGATGAGTCATGGGGAGGGGTCGAGTTGGGGGTGGTATTCGTAGATCACATTGTAGCCTTTGCTGATTGAAGTCAACCAATAATCAACTGTGAGGAATGGCATCCCCGCAAACCAATAGTGAGTCACATATACCAACAGCAACAATGCCAGAACCCACAACCATCGGTGCTTCAGCCAAAGTCTGAACCTCATCCAGCCATTATTCATTGCCTCATTGTTCATTTTTCATTCCCTGCCCGCTCTTTCACTGCTAAAAACTCACAGTGATATAATCGCCCTCAAATAAGAGGAACGTCATGTCTCAGTCACTTTCAGCAAAAATTGAAATCCCCAAAGACAAGCTGGCCGAGTTCTGCCGCCGCTGGGAGATCGCCGAGTTCGCTTTTTTCGGCTCAGTCTTGCGTCTAATCGCAATTATATCCGCCGCAAGGCCATTCTCAACTCGGCGCAGGTGATTTATGGTTGAGCAAGCACAACCCAGAATTGAAGTCCCAAAGGAGAAAATTGCCGACTTTTGCCGCCGCCATTACATCGTCAAGCTGTCCTTCTTCGGCTCGGTGCTCCGCGACGATTTCACGCCTGAGAGCGACGTGGATGTGCTGGTGGAGTTTGACCCGGCGCACATTCCCGGCCTGATGCGGTTTGTTGGGATGGAACTTGAGTTGTCGGAGATTTTAGGGCGCAAAGTGGATTTGAACACACCAAAATCTCTGAGCCGCTATTTTCGCGATGAAGTGCTAGCTGAAGCGCAGGTGCAGTATGTCGAAGCATGATCCGATTGTGCGCTTGCACCACATGTTAGACCATGCCCGTGAAGCGATTTCTATAACGGCAGGCAAAACTTTCGACGACTTGGGCGACGACCGCCTGCTCGATCTTGCGCTCCTGCATTTGATCACCATCATCGGCGAACCGTACCCCAAAAGAAACCCGGGACAAATATCCTGAAGTTGAGTGGTCACAGATCGTTGGTATGAGAAACCGTCTTGTGCATGGATATGATGAGATCGAATACGACATCCTCTGGCAAACTGTGACCGAGGACTTGCCCCGTCTCATCGCCGCCCTCGAAAAAATCATTCCACCTGATAGCGAAACCTGAACCCTTCATTGCTACGGCGCTTTTCCGGAGCTGTACACAAGCAAGTTTGAGTCAACGGATTTCATTTCCTGTCCAACTCTTCACCGCCTCATAAATCGCCCTCGGCGTAAAGTCCGGCGTCACAAAGGCATAGTAGTCGCCATAAGTGTAGAGTGGGGCCGGGAAGCGAAAGGCCCAGGTGCAAACGGCTTGCACGTCGGGCCAGTTTTCTTCAGCCCAGGCGTAGGCGCCAATTGTGTAATCAATCCGCGCGCCCGGCCTCACCGCCCGGCTCCAGCGCGGCGAGTCGTTCCAGCCAGACTCGGTGATCATGATCGGCTTGCCGCCATCGCTGTTCTTCGCCATAATCTGGCGCACTAATTCCGTGCGCCGGAAGTTTAGCAGGTCGGGCGCGGGCGGCTCGCCCGGCGGGAAGCCGAGGCCGTAAGCGTGAATCGAGAGAATGTCGTAGTAATTCGCAAAACCGGCGTCGTACAATTTCTGCAAATACACCAAGTCGTTCATGCCCCAGGGCGAGCCTTCCGGCTCCAGCGTCGGGGCCAGCGCGCCCGCCAACACTTGCACTTCAGGGTTTGCCTGCTTCGCCGCCTGGTACGCCAGCTTCAACATCGCCACGTAGCCCTCCGGGTCAACCTGCCGGTAGCCCCACTCCAGTGACAGGTTCGGCTCGTTCCAGATGATGATGTGCTTGATCCGGCCACGATAACGCTCGACGAACTTGCCCACGTAGTTGGCAAAGTCGTCGTAATGATCTTCATCGAGATAAGTGTCCGTCGTCTGTTGCGCTTCGGGTTTAGGCCGCGCCCAAGTTGGAACCAGGCCCAACCGGGCGATGACGGTCAACCCCTGAGCCTCGGCGTGGTCAATCACCATGTCAGCGTGCGAAAAATTAAAGTCGCTCTTCGCGCCCTCGTAGTAAGCCCAGGGAAAGTATTCGACGATCCACGGCGCGCCCATCTCGCGCACCATCATCAGCGTGCGCTGAATCTTCCACTCTTCTACTTCGTCCGTCAGCCGCGTGTGGACGCATACTTTAGGATGAGTCGTGTGAACGGTTTGCGGCTCGCTGATCACAATCAACGGCTGTGACACGGTTGGCATCCGCAACATCGCCCACAGCATCAGTCCGCGCCCCAGCCACGCAAAAACCCGTCTCCATGAAATACGCATTCCGCGATTATACTCACTGAAGATTGTTGATTTCCGATTTTTGATTGCCGATTGATATGCGCCGCCCCGCCGCTCCTCTTCTTTCGCCTGTCGCCTTTAGACATTGTTCATTATTCATTCTCTCATTGTTCGTGGTCACTTCCTGCTCTCCTACTCCCCAACCTCTCAGCGCCCCCGCAACCACCCCCCCCCTGCTCGGCACGGTCAATTCGCCGACACGCACCCCAGCCGCCTCAACACCCTCGCCCGGCACTTGTCTCTTTCGCACCGATGCCACAACCGAAATTGGACTCTATCGCTTCGACTGGCAGAACTTCACCTTCACCGTTGACACCAAGATTGGGCCGGTAATTATTGACGGCCCTCGAACACTCACTCCCGGCCCGCGTCAACTCATCCTCGTCCACAACCTGCAACTACCGGCTTCGTTCGGCGTCATCGTCAACTTCGACGCAGGCGGCACGCTCGTTTACGACCCGGCGAACGGCGCCCAGGAAATTCGTGATGCAGGCGGCAGTGTGATCGCCCAAAGCCTCAGCGATCCGCTTGGCGATGCTAAAGGCTTGCCCGCCTATCTCGACATCGTCCGTATCGAGCGCGCTTTTGGCTACTACCCCACCAGCACCGTCCGCGTCTATCTTGGCGGCGTGCGCGCGGCGTCGCAAATCTGGACGTTTCAAAGCATGATGGTGACCCTCGGCGGCGACATGTTTACCCGCCAAAGTTTTGCCGACGGCAAGATTGTGTTGGCCGCCGTCGACTCGCGTGGCCGAGCCATTGATTGGCCTGGTCCGGCCACCGCCGAAGACAACGTCGTCACCTTCTCTCTGCAAACCGGCGTGGATCAGCCGGTGGCGGCGGCCACGGCCACCAGCGGCGGCGACGGCGACATCGTCGGCCCCTTCCCAATCGAAGAAATGAAAACGATCTGGGAAACGGCGAAGAAGTTTTGCCTGTGAGTCGGATATAATAGCCCGGGGAGACTATTATGGTTACACTAGATTTTCAACAAGTCCTCACCGCCGCTCGCCAACTGCCAAAGCGCTCACAACTAAAGCTGGCTTCCGCGCTCCTCAAAGAAGCTGCAGCCCCTGCGCCGCAACTGGAGCCTCTGAGTGAGCTGAACGAAGCCGAGCTTCGCGCTCTGGCAGAATCCATGCTGGCTCCCCGCCATGCCAGACGGCTAAAGCAACTTCTGAAGATGAACCGTGAAAAGAAATTGTCACGCCCGCTCAAAGTGGAGCTAGATGATTTGTTGGCAGAGAGCGATCAGATCGCGCTCTTGAAGGCCAAAGCCCACTACACGCTTGGTTTGCATGCGTGTTAACCCATCTGACTTTCAACGGATCATTACAAACGGAAAAACGGATACCGATACTCGTTCTATCCGTTTTTCCGTTTCTTATCCGGTGAAAACAAGGTTGTGCATTAGATTTGATTAGCCCAGGAGATTTTATGCTCAACAAAGCCCAAACCCTCAAGCCTCGTCTCATCGAACTTCGCCGCACCATCCACCGCAACCCTGAACTCGGCTTTGACGTTTTCAAGACTGCCGACCTCGTCGCCCGCACGCTGGGCGAATTGGGCGTCGAGTGCCAAACCAGAGTCGGCAAAACCGGCGTGGTCGGCTACATTGGCGACGGCGATGGTCCTGTGGTTGCCATCCGCGCCGACATGGATGCGCTTCCGATTCAGGAAATCAATCAGGTTGATTATGCTTCGCAAGTCCCGGGCAAGATGCATGCCTGCGGCCACGACGCGCACACGACAATGCTGTTAGGCGTGGCGATGTTGTTGGCGAAAGAAAAACTTCCCGGCCAGATTCGGTTGATCTTTCAACCGTCAGAAGAAATTGCCGATGCGGAAGGCATTAGCGGCGCGCCGCGCATGATTGACGACGGGGCGATGAAGGGTGTGGACGCCGTGATTGCCTTGCACGTGGACGGCACACTTGATGTAGGCCAAGTGAGCGTCGCGGCAGGCAAAGTCAGCGGCGCAGTGGACTCGTTCAGAGTTCACATCCTTGGCAAAGGCGGACATGGGGCGCACCCTGATCTGGCCAACGACCCGATCTGGCTCACGACTCAGGTGTTGAACGCGATGTATGCCGTGCCTTCGCGGCGGATCGATCCTTTCCAGCCGTCGGTGTTGTCGTTGGGGATCGTGCAAGGCGGGGCGGCTTCCAACGTTATTCCGCAATCCGTTTATATCGAGGGGACCCTGCGCAGCACCGACGATAAAGTGCGCGCGCAATTGATTGACGAAGTAAAGCGTTGTTTGGAAATTGCGCGGGTGCTGGGCGGCGATTACCAGTTGGAGATCGAGCGCGGCTATCCGGGCATGATCAACGATGCCGCTGTCGTGGATCAAATTCGCGAGGTGGGCGTAGACTTGCTTGGCCAGGACGGCGTGGCCCCGCCGAAAAACACCCTCGGCGCAGAAGATTTCAGTTATATGACGCGCCTCGCGCCCGGCGCGATGTTCAACCTCGGAGTCAAAAAGCCCGGCAGTGAGCCGCGCTATGTTCACACACCGGACTGGGATTTGGATGAAGATGCGCTTCCGGTCGGCACAGCCATGCTGGCCGAGACAGCGCTGAGGTTGCTCAAGACAAAGGCAAAATAAGCCCGCGTTCCTAAAAACTGCTTACGGATAGCGCCCTCAGCGGACGACACCGGGAATTCCGCTTAGGGTACTGCTCCACAAGATCCTTCAAATACTTGTGCCTTTGCCCGCCAACTCCACAAACACATCCTCCAGAGTCGGCTCCGCCTCCTCGACAGTGGCGTTGATGCCGCGCCCGGCCAACGCCGCTTGCAGACTCACGGCAGTGTGAGCGTTGCCAAGCGTGATCGCATGAAGATGATCGCCCAGCAAACCGGCGCGATGGACGCCGGGGGTAGCCGCCAACGCATCCAACGCCGGAATCAGAGGGTCGGCCAGAACGTTCCAGGCCGGGCCTTTGAGTTGCGAAGCCTTGAGCGCGCTCGGCGTATCCATCGCCATCAACTTGCCGTTGTACATAATGCCCAGCCGCCCGCAATGCTCGGCCTCATCCATGTAATGGGTGCTGACAAAAACAGTCGCCCCCTCCTCAGCCAGCGTGTAAATCAAATCCCAAAACTCGCGCCGGGCTGAGGGATCAACGCCGCTCGTCGGCTCGTCGAGAAACAGCAGTTTGGGGTTGTGAATCAGAGCAATGCCGAGCGCCAGCCTCTGCCGCCAACCGCCGGAAAGTTCGCCCGCCCGCTCGTCCTCGCGCCCGGCAAGTCCGATCAGCGCCAGCACGTCTTTCACCCGCGGGCGGTATTGTTCCGACCTCATTCCATACACGCCTGCGTAAAACACCAAATTCTCGCGCACCTTCAGATCTTCGTAGAGGGCAAACTTCTGGCTCATATAACCCACCAGCGGACGGATCGACTCAGCCTGCTTGCGAATACCGAAACCAAGCACCGTGGCCTCGCCCGAAGTTGGTTGCAGAAGGCCGAGCAACATCCGCATCGTCGTCGTCTTGCCGCTGCCGTTAGGGCCGAGGTAGCCCACCACCTCGCCGCGTCTAACTTCAAACGACACTTCGTCTACGGCGGTGAAGTCGCCAAACTTCTTGGTGAGCTTGTGAACTTCGATGGCAACGTCTGACATAGCCTCACTTCCAAGACTACAGCGAATTGGGGGAATAAACGAATTCGTTTATTCCTTCAATTCTTTGTAGTGATTTACAAACGCCAACACCTCGTCCGCCGCCTGCACGTAGCCGCCCGCCTCGCGGAGCGATTCGCCAATCGCCCGGCTCTGCTCCCGGAATGTTTCGCTACCCATGACCTTCTCCGCCGCCGCCCGCAACTGCTCTGCTGTGAGGTGGGAGTCCAACAACAGGCCCGCGCCCAACTGCGCCACCCGGCGGGCGGCGACGAGCTGATCGCCCATCTGTGGCGCAACCAGCATGGGCACGCCATACCAGGCGCTCTCGGTGACACTGTTCATGCCGCCGTGCGTGATAAACAGTGACGTTCTGGGCAAAATTTCCAACTGCGGCACGTGCGGAAGCACCAGGAAGTTGTCGGGAATAGAACCGAGGGCGCCGCCGTCGATCTTGTTGCCAACCGACATGACGACGCGATAGGGCGTGTGGCTAAACGCCTTAATGCAAACGCGGAAAAAATCGGCCCGGTCGTTGAAAATAGTGCCCAGCGAGACGTAGATCACCGGCCCGCCGTCGAGCCAGTCGAACGGAAAACCGGAGTGATCCTCTCGCGGCGCAATAGACGGCCCGACAAACTTAAACGCGCCGTCGAACAACTCCCCGCCGAGTTGAAAGTAGCGCGAGGTATAAACCAACGTCATGTCGCCGGAGTTGCCGAAGAAGTCGAACGGCAGGGGCGAGTCAACTCTGTAACGCTTCCGAATGCGCCGCGCGGCGTTCCACGACTGCCACAACGAACGGGCCGCCAACGGCGCGTGGCCGAGGGTGTTCGAGAACATGGCCCGGTCGCGAGGCAGAGTCGTAAAGTTCTTCGCCCCGATGAAAAAGATGGAACACGAACAAACAGCCGGGCGCTTCAGGATGTGCGCGATCTGTTTGCCCCACACGCACATCGAGTCGTAAATGATGTAATCGGGTTGCTGGGCGCGAACTTCGTCGAGCACGGCTGGGATAACGGCCTCGGCGGCAGACATGATGCGCGCCATTGCGTCGAGCGGGCTGTCAGCCCCGTGCCCGATGCCGAACTTGTCGCCCAGGCCATAAGCGCGGAAGGTTGCGCCCGTCCCTTCCACTTTAGCCCGGAACGGCTCGGTGTTGTAGTAAACCACCTGTTCGCCCCGTTGCACCAGTTCGTTCACCAGCGGCAGGGTCGGGTTGGTGTGGCCATGGGCCGGGATGTTGAAAAAAATGACAGTAGACATGGCGCCTCAAGGAACTGAAGGAAATGTAAGTCCCTTCAGTTCCCGCACTTCTCTTTCAAGTTTGAGCCGCTAGCAACGAAATGAACGCATCTTCCAGGCTCGGCGGGATCGGGCGCAGGCGATCCACCTGGACTCCGGCCTGACTCAGCGCGCCGGGCAGTCGCGCCAGCGGCCCCTCGGTCTGGCCGACTCTCAAGTGGAGACGGTCGCCAAAAGCCAACGCATCTTCCACCTCCGGGTCGGCTAAACATACATCACGCGCTTTGTCTTTCGGGTGAGCGGTCAGCTCCAGCACCCGGCCATTCATGCCCGCCGTCAATTCACGCGGCGCGCCCTGGGTGAGAAGGCGGCCCCGATACATGAAGCCCAGCCGGTTGCATCGCGCCGCTTCGTCCATGTAAGGCGTGCTGATGATGACGGCCACACCCTCCTCTGTCAACAGGCGAATGATCAATTGCCAGAAGTCCTGCCGGGTGATCGGATCAACGCCGCCGGTTGGCTCGTCGAGCAAAAGCACCTGTGGGCGATGAATCAGGGCGGTCGCCAGCCCCAGCTTCTGCTTCATGCCGCCGGACATATTTCCCGCCAGCCGATCCTCAAACCCGGCCAGACCGACGAACCTGAACAGTTCGGCGGCGCGTTCCGCAAACGCTTTGCCCCTCAGGCCGCGCACTTCGCCAAAGAAACGCAAGTTCTCCAGCGCCGTCAGGTCGGTGTACAGGCTGAAGCGTTGGGCCAGGTAGCCGATCATCGCCCGCGCTTCCTCGCCGTGCTTGCGCAGGTCGCGCCCGCCGATAGACACCGAACCGCTGTCAAGTTTCAGCGCGCCGACAAGCAGGCGCATCGTCGTCGTTTTGCCTGCCCCATCCGGCCCCACCAGGCCATACGCTTCCCCGGCAGAGACGGCCAGACTGACGCCATCCACTGCCTTGCGCGCAAGCGGGCCGAATGATTTTTGCAAATCGTTTGCGGCAACTAAAGCGCTCATACCCGGCCCAGGTGTGTGTCTTTGAAAATCGCCAATAGCACGCCGCCTTCAAGGTGAAGCAGGGCCGAAGGTTGAGCCAGCTTCTGGATCATGACCAAAACTTTCATTTTCCAAACGCCACGTCGGCGGGCATACCTGGTTTGAGTTTGCCACCGGGGTTGTCAATCGAAAGTTTGACGGCGAAGACGGTGGTTCGCCGGCCTTCGGCGGTTTGCACGTTGCGCGGCGTGAATTCGGCCTTGTCGGCAATGCGCACGACGGCGGCCGTGAAAGTTTCGCCGGGGAATGAGTCAACCGTCACTTGCACTGTTTCGCCCAGCTTGATACTGCCGTAACGATCTTCAGGAACGTAAACGGTGATGGTCAGGCGGGTGAGGTCGGCAATGACCATCAGCGTACCGCCCGGCAAAGCCACCTCTCCCGGCTCAACCGCACGCGAGAGCACGGTTCCGGCGACAGGGGCGTTGAGGGTGAGCTTGCCGAGTTGCACTTCAATCAAATCGAGGGTGGCTTTGGCGGCGTCCCCCTGCGACTGAGCCGCCTCGAGGCGGTCCGGGCCAGCCGCGGCTTTGGCCGCCGCCAGCGCCGCCTGGGCGCTGGCCAGGCGCGCCTGGGCGCTGGCCAGTTTATCCGGGTCTGGCCCGGATGTCACTTTATCGTAGCGGCTCTGAGCATCAGCCAGTTTCGCTTCTGCCAGGGCCGCATCGGCCTGAGCGATTGCCACGTCAATCGCATCGGGGCCTTTCAATGCCCATTCCAAATCCTGATTCGCATTATCCAACGCCTCTTGAGCATCTTGGGTCGCCAGGCCGTTTTTACGTTTAGCTTCTACGATTTTGAGCTCAAGCTCGCGCACCCGATTCTGGATATCATTGTAAGCATCTTGCGCGTCATCCAACTTCATCGGGATGCGGTCAACAGTGACGGAGCGTTTCGGGTCGCAATCCGCGCAACCCTCAATGGCCGTTTTCACTGCGCCCAGCCGATCTTCAGCTATCTTGAGCGCATCACGAGCGGCTTGCAAAGAGGCTTGAAGTGAGCCGATGTCGATGATTTCAGCATTTTCCTGAGCCGTGAGCAGAACATCTTCTGCCTTATCCACTCGTTTCTGATAGAAATCCTCATCAGGTTGCTTCATGTTTCTCAGGCGTTGCTGAGCTTTATCCAGCAGGTCGCGGGCGTGGGCAGCTTCCGACTCGGCCTGGGCAGTGGCCATGGCCGCTGTGTCATTCAGGCTGTCAAGAGCCTGCTGGGCGTCGAGAACGTCTTTTTCGGCGCGGCTCATGGCGGCGTTTAGTTGCTCAACAGCCGGCCCGTCGTTCAACGAGTTGTAGTTGGCGATGGCGACTGCCAGAGCGGCCTCGGCCTGGGCGTGTTGGGCCTCCAGATGGGTCGAGCTTGACTAACACTTGCCCGGCAGCGACGGCGTCCCCTTCGGCGGCGGCGACTTCGACGATGCGGCCGGCGCTCTCGGGGGCGATGATGTACTCGGTCGACTCGATCGTGCCCGACGCTTTGAGTTCATCGGTCTGAGCCGAGGCGCGGCCATTGAAGAACCAATAGGCAAGGGCGGCGAGGGCAACGAGAATGATGACTGGAATAACGCGGCGAGGGTTGGGATGCATGATAACCTCCAAAGAACAAATTTCAAACTTCAAATTTCAAAGCATAGACTGGGGATTTGAGATTTGAAGTTTGGAGTTAATCGAGCCGCTTGCGGAAACGAAGGGCGGCGGCAGTCATGATGGCGACGCCGAAGATGGCGAGGGCGATGATTTCATTCTGGATTTCGGCGATACCGACGCCCTTAAGCAAGAGGGTGCGGATGATGGTGAGATAGTAGCGCAGGGGCATAAGGTACGAAAGATAGCGCAGGATGGGCGGCATGGCTTCGAGCGGGAAGAAGAAGCCGGAGAGGAAAATGCCGGGCAGGAGAGTCATCCAAACGGTGAGCATGGCTTCTTGCTGGGTGTTGGCAATCGAGGAGGCCAACAGGCCAATACCGAGACTGGACATGAGGAAGAGGGCCGAGAGGGCCAGGATGAGCAGGACACTGCTGCGCACCGGGACGTGAAACCACCATGCGCCAATAGCCAGCACCTCGACTGCGTTGAACAAGGCCAGGGCGGTGTAGGGGAGCAATTTGCCGACGATGAGTTCCCAGGAGCGGATGGGGGTGACGATCAGTTGTTCGATGGTGCCTCGCTCCCGTTCGCGCACGATGGCGGTTGCCGTCAGGATGGACGTGATGGCATAGAGGATCATGCCGATGACGCCGGGGATCATGAAATAGGCGTTGACCAGGTCCGGGTTGTACCAGACCTGGGTGCGCACATCAATGGGCAGGGTGGTTTGCAGGGCCGCGCCGCGCCGCGTCAATCGCTCGCTCATGATCTCGGTCGACTTCGATTGGCCGATGAGTTTGGCCGCCGAGAGGGCGGTGGCGGCCACCGTCGGGTCACTGCCATCTAAGATAAAAGCCACCTGCGCCGCGCCGCCGCCGTTCAGTTGTCGGCCATAGTCGGGCGGGATGATCAGCCCGGCGCGGGCCTGGCCGCCGTCAATCAGCGCCCGCAGTTCATCTTCTGAGTCCACATCGTAGGCGATTCGAAAATAGTCGGCGGCGCGGTAGGCGTCGAGCAGGGCCCGGGCTTCGGGGCCGCGATCCTGATCGAGCACGGCCAGCGGCACGTTGCGCACGTCGTTGTTGGCGGCGTAACCGAGCAGGAACAATTGCATCACCGGCATGATGATGACCAGGGCCAGCGTGCGCGGGTCGCGGGTGATCTGGATGAATTCTTTGCGAACGAGTGAGAATAGCCGGGTGTTGAACATCAGGCCTCCGGTTCCAGTATGCCGTGCAGATAAACGTCCATCATGCCGTCAAACCAGTCCAGTTCTACGTTTTTGAAAACAGGGATATTCTTCAACACCATTTCAGTCATGAGATAGCCGGCGAAGGTGGCAAACAACATGCGGAGCATGATCGGCGGCGGGACGTGGCGCAGTTTGCCCCGCCGCCCGATTAGACGCTGAATAAAGGCGAGGATGGTGGGCATCAATTTCTCGGCCAGGGCCGCCAGGTGGCGGCCTTGAAACTCGACCAACTCGATGAAGATCAACGGTAGAAGCTTGGTCTCACTTCCTTCAATTTCATTCTTGACTCGCCGGGCGGCGTCGTGCATGAACAGTTCAACAGTCTCGCCCTCGATCTTTTCCAGCGCCGGGAAAACGGTGTGATAAGGATGGTAAGCGTCCAGCACGGCGGCAAAGATTTCGTCTTTGCCGGCAAAGTGGTTGTAGATGCCGCCCAGGGCCAGGTCGGCGCTCCCGGCGATTTGCCTCACGCTTGTGCCGTGATAGCCCTTTTTGAGAAACAGAGCGTAGGCCGCCTCAATAATGGCGGCCCGGGTTTGCTCGCCTTTGGAAAGTGGTTTTTCCTCAGAGTCTTCAGCCATAGTGATACGCCAGAAAAATGAACGGTCGTTCACATTTTATATCTGAAAACGGAGGAGTCAAGAGGCAAAAAAAGGGAGTTATATCTCTGACAAACCCAAATATGGTCGGTACTATTGCGCCGTATGGTATAATAATAATACACGAACTGTTGTTCTATCTCTGCGTGATGTAATTCACGATAACATGGTTGGATGAAAATAGACTGATACTAAGAGGCGAATCATGTCAGAGCTAAAGTTCACTTTTCAAGAGGATAAGGCTATTGAGGTAATACTTTATCTCGCAAAAAAAGCCGCAGACCCAACATTCCATAGCATAAGCAAGCTTCTATACTTCGCAGATAAGACAAGCCTAGAACGTTACGGGCGATTCATTTGTGGCGATGATTATTATGCAATGGAATATGGGCCGGTTCCATCGCATACATACGATTTGATGAAGAATGCTCCATCAGATAAGAGTTTTCCGTTCAAGGTTGAGAGATATACTATCACGCCACGCAGAAAGCCTAACCTTGAATTATTAAGTGAGTCAGACATAGAATGCTTAGATATATGCCTGGTGCTCTATGGCAATGCCCCTTTTTGGAAACGCCATGCTGACAGCACTGACGATGCTTACAAAAAAGCATGGCAGGAACGCGGCAGTGCTGGCAGTGCGAGAATGCCCGTTGAAAGCATAGCTGGGATTCTTGAGAATCCCAAAGAACTGATTGATCACTTGGAGAACAAGGGGGCGTAGTTATCAGTGTGACCATTGCGATATGGCAAATATATTTCGTGCCGCAATGCCGTCACAGGAAACCGACGCCTGGCGACAAGTTAGTGGTGATCGTATGTTGTGACCCTAAACCAATGGGATTCTTTATCAACACTAGCGTCAATGAGTGGATCAAAAATTCGGGCCTTCTCCCGACGCAAGCAGATATTTTAGCCTCAGAACATAACACGCTAAACCACAACTCTTTCGTAGATTGTTTGGAACTATACGAATTTGAAGAGACAGAGCTAGCCCAAGTGCGAAACCCTGTTAGTAGAACGGCAAAAGCAAGCATCAAAAGGGCTGTTGGAAACTCCAAGACATTGATAACAAAACACAAGCGTCTGATTAGAGACTCGTAAAGTAACTATTGATTTGTTAGGTAAAAAATCCGGCTCGAAGTGAGCCGGATTTTTGTTTGAACGATAGCCCTAAAAATTATTGGGTTTGTCAAAGGGATCATTCCCCCCAAAAAACAGAACTTGCAAGTAGCTTTGCAAATCCTGTACTGTGATGAAAGCGATTGAGGCGCGTAACGTGAGGGTTAGGCCAGGTATTTTGTGTTGCCGGTCCCCATATCTGCAACATACTGCGTGCCTGTTTTGATGGTGTGCTGGACGAACTCCAGGGTGAGCTTGAAATCTTCGGGGTTGGCGGGTTGCCGGACTGAGAGAGCCGGGTTCGGACGCCCATCCCACGCTCGATCAATCAGCCCGGCCCAGGACGGGTCCAGCGCCGCTTTAGCCCACTCGGCCCCGGTGCGCTTGGAGCCGGAGTAGCCGGTGTGGAGATCGTGCAACATGCGGCAGTAGCTCAAGACGATAAATGTTTGATAGAACCGGTTGTTGTATTGATCGGGTTCAGCCAGAATTTGCCGCCCCCAGCCGCTCATGACTTCCATGATCTCCTGACGCAACATCTCAACGGGGATCGGATTGACCAGCGTTGCAGGATCAGGCCCGGCCAGGGCCACTCCATGCTCACGCACCACCCACCGGACGACGATGGTGTTGCAGTGGTCGGACGTGATGAGTGACCGGCTTCCGTGGTCGAGAAACCAGAGTTGCTTGCCGCGCTGAGAATAACGCCTCAGGACATCCTTCGGGAAATAGGAGCCTTCCAGGTGCTGTGCCCAGCCACAATCGAGGTTGTAGATGCGCTCATGCATAGTCTGCAGAGCTTGAACTTGATCGTCCGACAATTCTTGCTCGGTGACGATGACGAAATCAACATCGCTGTGACGATCAAAATCGCCCACCGCAAACGAACCTTGCAGGCAGGCGGCGAGGAATGTGTCACCCAGAGCAACCTGAACGCCGGCTACCAACTCATGAAGGACTACGTTTAGCTCTGGATAGGGTGTTGGAAGCGGTGTGATTTCCTGTTTCACAACCATAGCCTAAAGTTCCGCTTCACTCGCTCGCGTAGTGAAGTGAAGCGAGTTAGGCACAAGCAGTGGTTAGCTCACACCCTTTTAGATAGGACACGGCAACCTCCAACTCTCAAGGCCATTAAGATACAAAAATTCCGACTCTTCAGCGGCTTTTACTTCATCATTGGAATGCCGGAATGTTGTCGAACAAAGGATACAGCATTTTCTTGCCCTTGTGATTCCTACATAGTGCAGATTCAAGTCTTGATAATAATCGCCTTTGTACTGAGGCAGAATCCACTTGGACATATTCAAATGAAGGACAATATCGAACTCTAATCCTTTTGCTTTGTGCAGGGTCATAAGCTGCACTTCATTGTCACTGGCCGGGACAAACGAATTCAAAAACACCGGCGTATTCAGAGTCTTCTGCAAGTTGCTTATAGCGTTTCGGTTTTCTCCATTTGGGAACAGCTGAGAAGCCAAGTTTTCAAAAACCCCAATGCAATCTATGAGTTTCGCTTTGTCGCTTTTTGCTACAGCTTCAATCCGAGATAGTATTTTCATAACCGCACGAACCGTTTTGACGTGATACTCAATATAGAGATAGTTCTCAACAAGTTCATGCTTTGTTATTTCAGGGCTAATACTACAACGAAAAGTAGCATTACAACGAAAAGTAGGCTACAAAAGCTTTAA
>CAYSIV010000138.1:0-14927 GCA_964431175.1 uncultured Anaerolineales bacterium | reverse complement strand
GACGATTTGATGTATTGTCGGATGCACGGTGATCAGTGGGGCATGGGCAACTACAACCACGCCCCTCTGCCCGTCGCGCCAGAGCAAATCCGCCCGCACCGCGACTCGGACAACGAGCCATCCAAAAATCCGTTTACGCCGCAACACTTCGCTGAACCGTTTAAGCGGGTGAGCGAGGTATTCCCGATGGTGCGTGGCAAAGCCATCACCGAATGTTTCAACGGCCTGTTTTCGTTCACGCCAGATGGGATGCCTATTTTGGGGCCGCACCCTGACGTGGATGGCCTTTGGCTGGCGGAGGCAGTATGGATTACACATGCGGGTGGGGCCGGGCGGGCGATCGCCCAATGGCTGACCCATGGCGTCCCGGCGCTCGACGTGCGCGAGGCCGATGTGAGTCGTTTTCACCAGCACACCTTCACCCAAAGTTATGTCCGGGTGCGCGGCGACGAAACCTACAAGAACACGCACCTCATCATCCACCCCGCCGAGCCAATGGCCCGCCCCCGCCACATCCGGCACACGCCGTTTTATCCGCGCTACGAATCTGAGAAAGCGTTTTTCATCGAGCTGGGCGGCTGGGAGCGGGCCGCGTGGTGCGAGTCCAATATGGGCATTGAAGCGCCAGACGTGCCCGTGCGTTCCGGCTGGGCCGCGCAATACTGGTCACCAGTGCAAGCCGCCGAGCATCTCCGGACGCGCAAAGCCGCGGGCCTGTTCGACATGAGCACGTTTGCCAAAATTGAAGTCGAAGGGCCGGACGCGCTGGCGCTCGTTAACCGGGTCTTCACCAATCAAATGGATGTCCCGATTGGCAAAGTGGTGTACACCCTGATGCTGGACACCCAGGGCGGGATGCGGTCGGATATGACCGTCGTGCGCTTGGCGGCTGACCGCTTCCGCATTCTCAGCGGTGCGGGCGCGGGCCCGCGCGATCTGGCCTGGCTCAGACGGCAGGCGCAAGTGGATCACTTCAACGTGCATCTCCACGACGTCACCTCGGCGTACGGCGCTCTCGGTTTGTGGGGGCCAAAGGCGCGCGCCATTCTGCAAGCCGCCACCGAAGCTGATGTTTCCAACGAGGCCTTCCCCTATTACACTGCCCGCGAAATCGTGGTTGGCGCGGCCCACTGTTACGCGATGCGCGTCAGTTACGTGGGCGAGTTGGGTTGGGAAATTTACATCCCCGCCGAGTATGCCCTGCAGGTATGGGATGCGTTGTGGGATGCTGGCCGCCCCATGGGCTTGATTGCGGCGGGCATGGGCGCGATGGACAGCCTCCGCATCGAGAAGGGGTATCGCCGCCTGGGCTTTGATCTGGACGCTGACCACAGCCCGTTGGAGGCCGGGATGGCGCACGTCATCCGTTGGCAGAAAAGCGATTTTGTTGGTCGCGCCGCTTTGCTGGAACAAAAGGACAAGCCGTCGGCGTGTACCCTGGCCTGTCTCACCCTCGACATGCCGGGCGACACGGTGTTGGGCCGCGAACCGGTTTTCGACAATGGGCGCCCGGTGGGCTTTGTCTCGTCGGCCAACACCGGCTACAGCATTGGCAAACACATCGCGTATGCGTATTTGCCTGCGGCGCTGGCCCGGCCCGGCCAGAAACTTGCAGTTGAATACTTCGGCCAAGGCCTGCCGGCTACCGTGACCGCCGAACCGCTTTTTGACCCGGCCGGTGAGCGATTGCGTTCATGAGCGCTATCAAAACAAAAATCACCGATTTTCTTGACTCGCTTGGCATCGCCTACCGCGTTCTGCCGCACACCGAGCCGGTGTTCACGGTGGAAGCCGCCGCCGCTCAACGCGGCGTGGCGAAGGAAGAGATGGTAAAATCCATTTTGCTCAAAGACCGCAATGGCCGCTACGTGATGGCCTGCGTGCCGGGCGAGGCCAAACTGGACCCGCAGGCCGCGCGCGCGGCGTTGGGCGAATTTGACTGGAAGCGCCTGAGCTTCGCCAGCCCAGAGGAGATTCGCGCCGTCACCGGATACGTGCAAGGGGCGGTGGCCCCGTTGTGTTTGCCAGAGAGCGTGCCGGTGGTGATGGACGTGGCCTTCGGCGCATTGAGCAAGTGCAACATCTCCAGCGGCGACCCGATGGCCGGGCTGGAACTGGCGGCGCAAGATTTGATTCGCGCCGCGCGGGCCACGCTGGCGGCCATCACCCGAGCATAAAGGACGACAGTGGAGCGCCCGGATTCGACGAATTGCGGGAATATTCAAAACCCGTGTCACTCCTGAATCTTCATAACCGCCGTATCCAGAAAGGGTTTTCTCGTGAGCAATTATCAAACAGCCGACATCGTTATCATCGGCGGAGGCGTCATCGGATGTTCCACCGCCTTCAACCTCGCCAATCAGGGCGCATCGAACGTAGTCTTGCTGGAGCGCAAATCGGTGTGTTCCGGCGGCACGGCCAAAAGTTGCGCCATTTGCCGCACGCACTATTCCATCGAGCCAAACCGGGTTCATGCCGTCGAAAGCCTGAAAATTTTCGAGAACTTCAAGGCGGTGGTCGGCGGTAATGCAGAGGCGGGTTTCCACCGCACCGGCTATCTCATTGTGGGGCCGGAGGCGCACCGCGCCCCGATGATGGAAGTGTTCAAAGCGCAGAATGAACTGGGCATTGACACCGCCGTGCTGACTCCCGCTGAAGCGCACACGATTCACCCTCTGCTTCAATTTGATGACGTGGGCGTCATCGGCTACGATACCCGCGCCGGCTACTGTGACCCGCACCTTACGACCACGGCCTACCTGAATCGCGCCAAAGAATTGGGTATAAGCGTTCAGACCGATACGCCCGTGACTGGTCTCAAGATCAACGGCGGCCTGAAGCAAGTGCAGACCCCTGTTGGGATCATTGAAACGCCCGTTGTGGTGCTCATTGCCGGGCCGTGGACCAACAGCCTTGGCAAGATGATTGGGCTGAGTTTCCCTTATGAAGTGAGTCGCCACAAAGTCATCACCCTCAAAATTAATCAGCCGTATAATCTGGATTGGCCGACGGTGAAAGACCTGACGACGCCCGCAAAAATTTACTTCCGCCCCGAAACGGGCGGTGTGGTACTGGTGGGCACAGGCGATCACGGTGACCCCATCGAAGACGCCGATACTCTGCATGATGATCAAGTGGACCTGGAACACGTTGACCGCATCGGTACTCTCATCGCTCAGCGGATGCCCGCATTTGCCAACGCCCAATACACTGCCGGTTGGACCGGCCCCTACGACATCACGCCCGACTGGAACCCCATGATCGGCGCAGTTCCGGGCTATGAAGGTTTGTTCGTGGCGGTGGGCTTCAGCGGCCACGGCTTCAAAATGGCCCCCACCGTCGGCGAATCACTGGCCCAGACCATCCTTGGCCGGCCGGTGCGGGTGCCCATTGAAGCGTATAGTCCCAAACGCTTTGGCGAAGGCAAGTTGCTGCAAGGCGCTTACGGGATTGGGTCGATTTCATAACGTATCGCCGCAGTCCGTCATTACGCAGTACCCAGGATGCCTATGCCCCCTCGTGACCGTTCTCACCATCGCGCACCTCGCAAGCTCGCCGCCTTACCTCCTGGTCTGGAAGGCGGAAAATACAAGCCGCTCTCCGATGCCGACGTTCTCCGCATCCACCACGCGGCGCTGACCGTGCTGGAGCGCACCGGCGTCGAAGTGCTGGAGTCGGAGTGCCGCCAGATTTTGGCAGAAGCAGGCGCAAAAGTAGACGCGGCCCACAACCGGGTGTTTATCCCCCGTCAAATGGTGGAGGCGGCGCTTAAACAAACGAATCATGACGTGGTGCTATACAGCACAGATAACCGCATGGATTTACACTTACGCGGCAAACGCGTGCATCTGGGCACGGGCGGCGCGGCGGTTTACGTCCTCGATCTCGAAAGTGGCCGCATCCGCGAGACGCGCCTGCGCGACCTATACGACATTGGGCGCCTGGTGGACACGCTGGATAACATCCACTTCTATTTGCGGGCGGTGGTGGCCCGCGATGTGGGCAATGACGACATTGACGTAAACACGTTTTATGCGTGCCTCACCTCCACCACCAAACACATCATGGGCGGATGTTATTTTCCCGGCAAGGTGGCCGAACTCAAAAAGATGGGGGTCACCATCGCCGGAAGCGAAGAAGCTTTCCTGGCGCGGCCCTTCCTCTCGTTCAACCTGTGCTGGATGGTGAGTCCGTTGCGGTTTGCCCTGGAAACAACCGAGACACTCACGGCCGCGGTGCGAGCCGGGATTCCGGTGTCGCTGGTCTCAGCCCCGCAATCGGGCGCTACCTCGCCCGCCTCACTGGTGGGGACGCTGGTGCAGGTTACGGCCGAAGAATTGGCCGGCATCACTTACGTGCAACTGTTGCGGCCCGGCCACCCCACCCTGTACGGCGGCATGCCGCTCGTGTCGGATTTGCGCACCGGATCCATGGCCGGCGGCGGCGCGGAACTGGCCCTCATGAACGCGGCCTCGGCCCAAATCGCACAATTCTATGACTTGCCCATCTACAACACCTGCGCCCTCACCGATAGCAAGCTCCCGGACGCGCAGGCCGGTTTTGAGAAAGGCCTGTCCACGGCTGTGACTGCTCTGGCCGGAGCGCAGTTCAACCACCACGCCGCCGGGATGCTGGAGTCCATGCTCTCAGTGGCGTACGAGCAATACGTGATTGACGATGACATCAACGGGCAGGTCATGCGGCTGGTGCGCGGGCTGGAGGTGACCGAAGACAACTTGTCAGTGGATGTTATTTACGATGTTTGCACCGATGGGCCGGGGCATTATCTGGGTCATGCCCAAACGCTTCAGTTAATGAATACAGAATACCTCTACCCCCACACCGCCGACCGGACAACGCGCGCCAATTGGGAAGCCGCGGGCAGTTTGGACATGCGCGAGCGGGCCCGGCTGAAGGCGCGGGAGGTATTGAAGTCGCACTTTCCGCAAGTTGTGCCGGAAGAAATAGACCAGCGGTTGCGGAGTGAGTTCAACATTCTCCTGCCGAGGGAAATGATGAAGGCAGAAGGGCATTGACAGTTGGGGAGCAAAAGGACAGAGGCGATAGTCTTCTCTTCTGACCTTCGTCACCCGGCTGGTTTTTACAAAGGACACCCATAACATGCTCGGCGGCGTACACGGCAAAATCCTTCACCTCAATCTGACCACTGGCGAGTCGCGTATCGAACAACCGCCTGATGAGTTTTATCGCCTGCTCATCGGGGGGCGCGCAGTGGCAGCCTATTTTCTACTGCGCGATTTGCCCCCGCACACGGACCCGTTCAGCCCGGACAACCTGCTCATCTTCGCGCCCGGCATCATGCAAGGCACGAACCTTCCCGGCGCGGGGCGGCACGGGGTGGGCGGCAAATCACCGCTCACCGGGGCCATTGGCAGTAGTGAAGCGGGTGGCTGGTGGGGCCACGAATTCAAGCGCACGGGTTTTGATGCGCTGGTGATTCGAGGTCGAGCGCAGTCGCCAGTGTACCTGTGGATTAAAGACGGGAGAGTGGAAATCCGGCCGGCTGAACATCTGTGGGGTCAGTTGACGTATCCCGTCGAAGTCGCCATCCGTCAGGAATTGAATGATGGCCGGGTGCGGGTAGCGCAAATTGGCCCGGCGGGCGAGAACCGTGTGCTATTCTCCGCCATCATGCATGACGTGAACCGCGCCGCCGGGCGTAACGGCCTGGGCGCGTTGATGGGGTCAAAGAATCTCAAAGCGGTGGCCGTGCGCGGGACGATCAATGTGCCGGTGGCCGCGCGCCCGCGCGTCACCGAAGTATCCAAGTGGCTGGGCGAAAATTATAAGTCGCTGGCTTCGTGGGCCACCGCCCCCGGGCGCGGCACACAAGACTCGCTGGCCTGGTGGGGCTATCATGGCGCCCTGCCCACGCAAAATTTTTCCGTGCCGCTGTGGGAAGAGCGCCTGCAGCTGACCGGCGAGCGCAATTACGAGATGTTCTTCAAAGACCGCGACACCTGCCAGGCCTGCCCCATCACCTGCAAACAAGTCTTTGAGCACGAGAGCGATACCCCGTATCAAAAATTGAATCCCGAATACGGTGGCCCGGAATACGAAGCCATGGCCGCCCTCGGCGCGACTTGCCGGGTGTCCGACAACCTGGCCGTGTGCAAAGCCAATGAATTGTGCAACGCCTACGGCATGGACGTCATCTCGTGCGGCACTTCGATTGCATTTGTGATGGAATGTTTTGAGCGCGGCCTCCTGACTCGCGCCGACACCGGCGGGTTAAACTTTAGCTGGGGCGACGCCGAATTGCTGGTGAAAGCGGTGGAGATGATTGCCAAGCGCGCGGGCTTTGGCGCAGTGATGGCCGACGGCGTGGCCCGCATGAGCGAGCGCTTTGGCCCGGCCACGGCCGAGTTCAATCTTACGGTGAAGAAGCAAGAATTGCCCATGCACGAGCCGCGCCTGAAGAAAGCGCTCGGTGTCGGCTACGCGGTGGCCCCGGTTGGCGCTGACCATATGATGAACATGCACGACACCGATATTGCCTCCGAAGGCGAAGCCCTTAAGCGCGTGAACTCCGTGCTGGAGACTCCCATCGGCCCGCAAAAGCCGGGCGACCTGAGCGACGAGAAGATGCGCGCCTTCCACGCCGAAGTGAACTGGATGCACTTTCAGGATTGCGCCGTTAATTGCCACTTCTACCCGTATCGCTATGAACATCTGGCCGCCGCCCTCTCAGGCGTCACCGGCACCGAGTTTAGGGTGCGCGACATTCTCAACGTGGGCGCGCGGGCGCAAACGCTCGCGCGGCTGTTCAATCTGCGCGAAGGCTTCACCGCCGACGACGACAAACTACCCAAGCGGGTAATGAAGGCCTTCAAAGACGGGCCGCTCGCCGGCGTCGGAATCAGCGATGACTCTTTCAACTGGGCCAAGCGTCGTTATTACGAGTTGATGAATTGGGCGGCCGACACCGGCGAACCAACCGTCGACTGCTTGAGTGAACTTGGGCTTGATCAACTCCTGTCAAACTTTCCCGCGCCCAACCTCACTTAAACCTGCCACCTGGCTCCCAGCCCATGCTTCCCGCCATCACCTCCATCGAAATCCGTCACTATCGCCTCCCGCTTGACCCGCCCTTTCGCGCCTCGTGGGACCCCAAGCCGCGCGCCAGTTTCACCAACACGCTTGTCCGCGTGCGGGCCGGTGAGTATGAGGGAGTTGGCTCCGGCGACGCGATGTTGGGCTTTGCCGGCCACGAGCATCTTTTCATCGGCCAGGACCCGTTTGCCATCGAGCGCCATGTCCAGATTCTGGACAACCTGCAATTCCATTATGGCCGCATGTGGCCGCTGGAGGTGGCGTTGTGGGATTTGATGGGCCAGATGGCGGGTTTGCCGCTGTGGAAACTGCTCGGCGGCGCTAGCGGGCGCGTGCCGCTGTATGCTTCGTGTGGCGAGCGCAAGCCGGCCGCTGAACGCGTTGAATCGGTAAAGGCGCTAAAGGCGGCGGGCTTCCCGGCGCTCAAGATTCGTTTCCATGCTCAAGACCCGCGCGATGATATTGCCGTGGTGGCGGCCACACGCGAGGCCATCGGCCCGGACATGCACATTCTGGTAGATGCCAATCAGGGCTGGCAGATGCCATGGGATACCTCTCCAACTTGGGATTTCAAAACCGCGTTATGGGTGGCTGAGGCGCTGGGCGAATTAGGTGTGTACTGGCTGGAGGAGCCACTGCACCGTCACAACTATCTGGGCCTGGCCCAGCTCCGACAGCGAGCCAAAGTTCGTATCGCCGGCGGCGAGAGCAATCGTGAGTTCGCCGAACTGCGCGAGTATCTACGGCGCGGCTCGTTTGATGTCTATCAGCCTGATGTGGTCTGGAGCACCGGCATTTTGCGCGCCCGGCAGATTGCCAGTGAAGTGCAGGCGGCTGGCTGTATTTATTCGCCGCACACGTGGGGTGACGGGCTGGTATTGTTGGCCAACCTGCACGTCTGCGCCGCCGTCTCGCGCGCGCCCTTCATTGAATTTGCCTATGACCCACCCACCTGGACTCCTGAACGCCGTGATTTTATTTTGCCCGCGCCCCTCTTGCCAGAGCCGGGCGGCTGCGTAACCCTGCCTGACACCCCGGGCCTCGGAGTCAAGATCAACTGGCAGGCGCTAGAAGCGCGTCGCATTCACATTGGCACAATGGAATAGAACAATGCTCCCGCCCTGCCTACGACCTCTTGCCGAGACCGTGCCCGCCATCTGAGGATAACGCCCAAGCTGGAGAGTAAAATTTTATGGTTCTCCCGGCTTTGGCGGGATTATTGGATACTCTGCTCCCGCTCCGCTTCGCGTTGCCAAATCCGGCGGCAAGGGCGCGGATTTGGCAATCCGCGCCGAGCGTTTCCCGTTAAACCCGGAAGAGCCAATTTTATGAAAGCCGCTGTCTGTTATGAACATGGTCAACCGCTTGTCGTTGAAGAAGTCAATTTAGACTCGCCCAAGGCTGGCGAAGTTAAAGTGCGCCTGGCCGCCGTCGCCATTTGTCATAGCGACGTGCATCTGGTGCGCGGCGATTGGGTGAACTGGGGCGCCGACCCGCCGGTGGTAGCCGGGCACGAAGCCGCCGGAGTCGTGACCGCCATTGGCGAGGGCGTGACCGTCGTGGCCCCTGCCGACCCGGTGGTGGTGTCGCTGATGCGCTCGTGTGGCCGGTGCTATTACTGCACCAATGGCTCGCCGTTCATGTGTGAGGGTCAATTCGCGCTGGCCTCCGAAAACCGCATTCACAACCAGCGCGGCCAGCCCCTCAAACAAGGGATCAGCACCGGGGCCTTTGCCGAATACGTTGTCGTGGAGCAATCGCAAGTGGTGAAGATTCCAGCGAACATGCCGCTGGATAAAGCGTGCCTGCTGGCCTGTGGCGTCATCACCGGCTATGGCGCGGTCGTGAATACCGCGCAAGTGGAAGCCGGGAGCAGTGTCGTCGTCACCGGCACGGGCGGCGTGGGACTGAATGCCGTGCAAGGCGCAGTGCTCTCGGGCGCATACCCCGTCATCGCGGTCGATGTGTTAGATAAAAAATTGGATGCGGCGCGGCTGTTTGGCGCATCGCACACGCTGAATGCCAGGCAAGCCAATGTCATCGCCGAGGTCAAAGCCCTCACCGCCGGGCGCGGGGCCGATTACGCTTTCATCACCGTCGGCAATCCCCAGGCGGTAACGCAGGGCCTCGATTTGGTGCGGCGGCAAGGCATGGTGGTGGTGGTGGGAATGCCGGGAGTTGAGGCGGTGGCCGCGCTTCCGGTAGGGCAGTTTGTGTATGATGGCAAGAAAGTGGTGGGGAGCAACATCGGCTCGGCCCGCCCGCGTGTCGACATTCCCCGGTTGGTGGCGTTATATCAAGCGGGTCGCCTCAAGCTGGATGAACTCATCACCCACCGCTACCCGCTGGAGCGCATCAATGAGGCCATCGAAAGCATGGAGCGCGGCGAAGCCTTGCGGAATGTGATTGTGTTTTAGGGGGCCATAGGAGCCATGTCTCAATGCCGATAAGACTCATTCGCCAAACCTTGCGTGGGGATAATCCCCTGCCCCGCATGTGGCGTCTGCATCCGCTGAAAGACCGTTACGATGTGGTCATCATCGGTGGCGGCGCGCACGGGCTGGCTTGCGCCTACTATCTGGCCAAACAGCATGGCATCACCGATGTGGCCGTGCTGGAGAAGAAATATATCGGCTATGGGGGCAGTGGCCGCAACACCACCATCATTCGGAGCAATTATCTGACGCCGGAGGCGTGCGTTTCTACAACGAGGGTGTCAAACTCTACGAGGCGATGTCGCAGGAGTTGGACTTCAACGTGATGTTTAGCCAGCGCGGCCACCTCACCCTGGCCCACTCCGACGCCGCCGTCCGCACCATGCGTTTGCGCGCCCAAGTCAATCAAGTGGAGGGGGTAAACTCGCGCCTCATCTGGCCCGACGAAATCAAACGTCTGTGCTCGTGGCTCGATGTCAGCGACCAGCCGCGCTATCCGATTCTAGCCGCGCTCTATCATCCGCCGGGCGGCATCATCCGGCACGATGCGGTGGTATGGGGCTATGCCACCCAAGCCGACAAACGCGGCGTCCACATCCACCAAAACACCGAAGTGACCGGCATTGCTGTTGAGAATGGCGCGATTACGGGAGTGCAAACCAATCGCGGCTTTATCAAAGCTGGTGTGGTGCTTAACGCTACCGCCGGATGGTGCTCCACCATTTGTGCTATGGCCGGCGTCAAACTGCCTGTGACCAGCGTGCCCCTGCAAGCCAACGTCTCTGAGCCGCTCAAGCCGTTCCTCGATGTTGTTATCGTCTCCGGCAGTTTGCATGTCTACGTGAGTCAGAGCGACCGGGGCGAATTGGTGATGGGATCAAGCGTAGACCCTTTCACTTCGTACTCGATGGCCGGGACACTTTCCTATTTAGAGGACATCGCCGGCCACATGCTGGAACTGCTCCCGGCATTGAGCAAGGTGCGTGTCTTGCGCCAGTGGGCAGGCGTGTGCGACATGAGCCCGGACTTCAGTCCGATGATGGGTTTCACCGACGTGAAGGGTTTTGTGATTGACGTGGCCTGGGGAACCGGCGGCTTCAAAGCTTCGCCCGTGGCCGGAAAGATGATGGCCGAACTTATCGCCACCAATACCACTCCCGCCTTGATTGAACCTTTCCGTCTCGCGCGCTTTGCCGAAGGAAATTTGGTGGGCGAGAAAGGCGCAACGGCGGTCGGGCACTGACAAGTAGCGGGTGGCCGACAGCCGGGCTGACGGCCACCCGCACAACTGAAACAAGGTAGCGAACAATGTTAATTCTCACCTGTCCCAACTGCGGCCCCCGTAACGTCGCCGAATTCCGTTTTGGCAACGAGACCAACCCGCGCCCCGCTGACCCCTCGGTGATGAGTGACGCGGAGTGGAGCGATTACCTCTTCATGCGGAAAAACGCGATGGGCGTGGAGACCGAATGGTGGTATCACCGCGCCGGCTGCGGCCTGTGGTTCTTGGCTGAGCGCCATACGCAAACCAATGAAGTACTGAGAACGTATGAGTGGAAGCCGAAGAGCTGAATAGACGACAACCGCGTAAAACCGGAGAACGAAATCATGCCGACCCCGCCAACTGTCACCGCCACCGGCCCGCGCCGCCTCCCTGCCCAACCCGGCGAGGTGATTGACCGCTCCTCTACCCTCACCTTCACGTTTGCGGGCAAAGCCTATACCGCCCACCCCGGCGACACCATTGCCTCGGCGTTGACGGCGGCCGGTGAGCAGGTGTTCAGTCGCTCGTTCAAGTACCATCGCCCTCGCGGACTGTTGTGTTGTGCCGGTTATTGTCCTAATTGTATGGTGCAAATTGGGGATGAGCCAAACGTCCGCGCCTGCCGCACTCCCGTTACTGCCGGGATGAACGTCCGCCCGCAAAACGCCTACCCTTCACTAGGCGCAGACCTGATGTCGCTCATACAACTGGGCGCAAAGTTTCTACCGGTGGGGTTTTATTACAAGACCTTTATTCATCCCAAAGCCGCGTGGCCGTTGTACGAAAAAATTCTGCGGAATGCGGCCGGCCTTGGGGAAGTTCACCCCGACACCCCACATGCGGCGCACCGCAAACAATTCTTGCACACCGACGTGGCCATAATTGGCGGCGGCCCTGCCGGACTCAGCGCCGCTCTCGCGGCGGCAGAGCGCGGCGCAAAGGTGATGTTGTTTGATGAGAATTCAACCCTGGGCGGCCATCTTCGCTTTTCCAGACACCAGGCCCAATCCGAAAAATTGCTGAGGGCGATGAGTCATCGCATCACCGTTTTCAACGATACGACTGTCCTCGGCTGGTATTTGGATAATTGGCTCTCGGCGGTGCAGGGCCAGCGCCTGCATAAAATTCGGGCACACACAGTGATTGTGGCGACGGGCGCGTATGAAACGCCGCTGGTGTTTGATAACAACGATTTGCCGGGCGTGATGTTGGGGAGCGCGGCGCAGAGGCTCATCCATTTGTATGGGGTGCTCCCCGGGCACCGGGCGGTGGTGGTGACCGCTAACGACGACGGCTGGGCGGTGGCCGCCGATCTGCTGGCCGCGGGTGCGGAGGTGGAAGCCATAGTAGACGAGCGTCCGCACGAGGCTTGTCATAGCCCGCATGTTGAAAAACTCTCTGCCTCCACACCCATTTTCTGGGAGCGCACCATCGTGGGGGCCGAGGGGCCGGGGGTGGTGAGCCGCGCCGGCATTGCCCGGATCAATGGGCCGAACCACGTTGATGACTCCAGCCCACAGAGCATCGCCTGTGATTTGGTCGTGACCAGCTTGGGCTGGACGGCGGCAGCGGACATTGCCTATCAGGCCGGGGCCAAAGCGGTGTGGGATGAAACACGGACCGAGATTTTACCCGCCCAGTTGCCTAAAAGCATTTACGTGGCCGGCCGCGTGACGGGCGCGCAAAACGTGGAGACGCAAATGGCGGAGGGCCGTTGGGCCGGGCAGAGCGCGGCGGCATTTGTGGGCTTTGGAGATCCTCCCGGCGCAGATGAACTTTCGATTCTCAATCAACGTAAAGCCGCCGAGCCGCGCCGCACTGCCGCGCGCATCCTCAATCCCGGCCACAAAAAGCGTATGGTCTGTTACTGCGAAGACGTGACCGACCAGGACATCTCAACTGCGATTGAAGAAGGCTACACCGACCTGGAACTTCTCAAGCGGTATGCCACCGTGACGATGGGGCCGTGTCAGGGCAAGATGTGCGCTATTAACGCCATTCATCTATGCGCGCGCGCCAATGGCTGGACTGTGCAAGAAACCGGCACCACGACCTCCCGCCAACCCGCCGCACCCGTGTCGCTTGGCGCGCTCGCGGGCCAGCCCATGGAACCGAAGCAAGTGACACCCGTGCATGAGTGGCACATGGCGCACGGCGCGAAGATAATGCTGGCCGGGGCGTGGATTCGGCCCCTGCATTATGGAAACGTTACTACTGAAGTAACGGCTGTGCGTGAGCGGGTGGGCCTGATTGACGTGAGCACGCTTGGCAAACTGCGCCTCACCGGGCCAGGGGTGCCGGCACTGCTCGACAAGTTGTACATCAATCAATTCAAGACTCTGGCGGTTGGCCGGGTGCGCTATGGCGTGATGTGCAATGATGAAGCGGTAGTGCTGGACGATGGCGTATCAGCACAGCTGGCCGCGAACGAATGGTATATGACCACCACGACCTCGGGCGCCAGCGCCATCTTTGAATCGATTCAATGGTGGATGCAATCGGGATGGGGCGAGGGTGTACATTTGGCGGATATGACCGAAGCGTACTCGGCTTTCAACCTCGCCGGACCGAAGTCGCGCGCCGTATTGCAAAAGTTGACGACGCTTGACCTCTCCAATGCCGCGTTCCCCTACATGCACGCCCGCCAGGCCGAGGTGGCAGGCGTGCCATGCAAAATTTTGCGGATTGGCTTCACAGGTGAACTGTCATATGAGATTCACGTTCCCTCTGCGTATGCTTTGCACTTGTGGATGGCGTTGATGGAGGCGGGCCAGGAATTTGGCGTTTTACCCTTTGGCGTGGAGGCCCAGCGCGTTCTGCGGTTGGAGAAGGCGCACCTCATCGTGAGCCAGGACACCGACGCCACCACCAATCCCTTTGCCGCCAATTTGGGCCGGGCCGTGAAGTTGGACAAGCCGGATTTTCTAGGCAAACGCTCCCTCATGCGACTTTCCAGGGAGGGGCCAAAGCAAAAACTCGTTGGCTTCAAGATGGTCAGGCCGGGCGTTATCCCCGAGGAGGGTGTGCAATGCGTCCGGCGAAACGCCGACGGAAAATCGCACCTCATCGGCTACGTCACCTCCTGCCGCTTAAGCCCCACCCTCAACGAAGTCATTGGCCTGTGCTGGTTGCCTGCTGGCCTTGCCGCGCAAAACGGCGCAGTGTTCACCATCCGCCTGACGGACGGGCAGGCTTTTGAAGAGGCACGCGTCCATCACGGGCCGTTTTATGACCCGAAAGGCGAGCGGCTAAAGCAGTAATTGGCAATCGGTGATCAGTGAAGGGTTTACTGATCACCGATTGCTGATTGCTTTTCTCCTGACCGATGACACCCATCAAACTCTCTCCCCTTCACTCTGCCACTCATTCCATCGGAGCAAAGTACACTGAGATGGCGGGTTGGCGCTTCCCAGAGTCGTACACCACTGTTGAGCAAGAGATGGCCGCCGCGCGCACAGCCTGCGCAGTGGGCGACGTGACCCCGCACGGCAAGCTCTTGATCGAGGGCGCGGAGGCGCACGGCGCATTAGTGGCCGCCTACACCACCGCGCCCGATTCCATTGGCGGGCATTTGGCGGTGGCCGACGGCGGCCTCTACCGATTACGCGCCGACTTGTTTTATCTGAGCACCCGGCCCGGGGGCGAGGCAGCCGCATTGGAGCGCATTGAACGCCTACCGGGTGAGCGATTTGTGACCGTTACGGATGTTACCCACGGCCTGGCCGACATCCGCATTATTGGCCCGGCTAGCCGCGCGGTATTGAGCAAAATCTGCGCGCTGGATTTTGACTCTGACGCGTTTCCGAATCTCACCGTCAAACAAACCAGCCTCGCCAAAACCAAACAGATGCTGATCCGACGTGACTTTGGCGAGTTGCCCGCCTACACCATTCTCGGCGCGCAATCGCTGGCCGTGTACGTGTGGGGCGTTATCCTGGAATCGGGACAAGAGTTTGATATTGCGCCCATTGGAGTCGGAGCAATGGCCTTGCTGGAAAAAGACGGCGATAGGGCACAGGAGTAACAACTCTACGGTCTTGAGGAAATGCTCTGGCGCGGTCAGGTTGACTGTGTCAATCCACTCCATTCAAATAAAATTGCCTCTCCCGTTTTTGACGGGATTTATGGGTGTCACCCTGAGCGAAGCGAAGGGT
>CAYSIV010000137.1:4653-15027 GCA_964431175.1 uncultured Anaerolineales bacterium | reverse complement strand
GCTCATCGAGCACCATATGCGGGTGGTGATGGGCATCTCCGACCGGGTGACGGTGCTGGACTACGGCGAGAAGATCGCCGAGGGCACACCGGGCGAAGTGCAGAAGAACCCCCGCGTGATCGAGGCCTACCTGGGCAAGAGCAACGTTGACAAATAACCTCCAATCTTCAATCTCTAATCTCTCACTCTCAGCGGAGATTGGGGATTAGAAATTGCGAGTTGGAATTTAATTCATGCTGGAACTCAAAGACGTTCACACCTACTACGGCAACATCCACGCCCTCAAGGGCATCTCGCTGAAAGTGGACGACGGCGAGATCGTCACCCTCATCGGCTCGAATGGCGCAGGCAAGAGCACCACGCTGCGCACCATCCAGGGCATCATCCGCCCGCGCCGCGGGACGATCATCCTCGACGGCGCGGCGCTGGAGAAGCTCCCGCCGCACGAGATAGTCGCGCGCGGCGTGGCGCAAAGCCCGGAGGGCCGCCTCATTTTCCCGCGCATGACGGTGATGGAAAATCTGGAGATGGGCGCCTACGCCCGCAAGGACAAGGACAACATCAAACAGGATTTGGAGCGCGTCTTCTCCCTGTTTTCTCGCCTCAAGGAGCGCATGAACCAGAAAGGCGGCACGCTCTCCGGCGGCGAACAGCAGATGCTGGCCATGGGCCGCGCCCTCATGGCCCGCCCCCGCGTCATGTTGCTCGACGAGCCGTCCATGGGCCTCGCCCCGATCCTGGTCGAGCAGATCTTCAAGATCATCGAAGAACTCAATCAGCAGGGCACTACCATCCTGCTGGTCGAGCAGAACGCGCGCATGGCTCTCTCCATCGCGCATCGCGGCTACGTCCTCCAAACCGGCGAAATCCGCCTGCAAGGTCCGGCAATCCAGCTTCGCGAAGACGAGGAAGTTCGCAAGACGTATCTGGGCGAAGTGTAACCCTTTCGCCTTTCCCAACCTGCGCTCCGCCATACGCACTCCGGGTTACGGATCGCGTAATTCGTAGTGCGTAATGCGCCTTCCGTGATGAAGCTCACCCTCCTCTCCGCCGCCGACCTCCGCGCGGCGTTGCCCATGCCCGCCGCCATCGCCGCGATGAAGGCGGCTTTTGCGGAGCTCTCCACCGGGCAGGCTAATGTTCCGTTGCGCGTCGCACTCCCTGTCCCCTCCGCCAACGCCGTGACGCTGTTCATGCCCGCCCTCGTGCCGTCGAGCGGCCTCGGAGTGAAAATCGTCTCGGTCTTTCCCGGCAATGCCGGGCGCGGCCAACCCATCATCCACGGCCTGGTCATCATGCTCGATGCAACTTCCGGTGAGCCGGTGGCGCTATGCGATGGGACATTCCTGACGGCGTGGCGCACGGGCGCGGCGTCCGGCGCCGCAACGGATTTGCTCGCCCGGCCCGAGGCGAAGACCGCGGCCCTTCTGGGGTGCGGCGCGCAAGCAAAAACCCAGGCTCTGGCGATTGATGCGGTGCGGGCGTTGGACATCATCCAGATCTACGCCCCACACTCCGACCACGTTCAGCACTTCATTGCTGAGATGCAACCGCTGGTAGGGGCGGCCCTTGTAGCCGCCCATTCCCCCGCCGAGGCCGTGCGCAATGCAGACATCATTTGCGCCGCCACCACTTCGACCACGCCGGTGTTCGACGGCCATTTGCTCAAAGCAGGCGCGCACATCAACGGCGTCGGGAGCTACACTACGCAGATGCAAGAAGTGGATGCGGCCACAGTGACTCACGCGCGTATCTTCGTGGACGCACGCGCCTCCGCCCTCGCCGAGGCGGGTGACCTCGTGATCCCCTTGCGCGCCGGACAGACTCGCGTCGAGGATTGGACTGAACTCGGCGAGGTGACCGCCGGACTGAGGCCGGGCCGCCAGTCGCCAAACGAGATCACGTTCTTCAAATCCGTGGGGGTCGCCGTGCAAGATGTGGCCGCCGCCGGGCGCGCCTTGGCAGAAGCAAAACAACTCGGCCTTGGGAAAGGGGTCGAGTTTTGAAACTGCTTTGCGTCAAGCGCAACATCCCAGGCGCAACCGGAGTGAAGACATGAAGCGCCGCCGGAGGCTTGTTTCAATCTCCAGCCTGATCGCACTCGTGCTGATCTCAATCGCGTGCGCTAAAGCTCCCACACCCGCTCCTGCCGCCGTAGCCACACCTGCCCTGACCCAATCAACGGGCTTTGACGGCGAATGGGAAGGGGCGGGTGTCACCTCTCAGGGAAAAGTGATCCATCTATCCTTCACAGTGAAGGAGGCCGTCGTCACCTCTATCCTCTATAAGTATCAAGGCCTGAGCGACTTGCCTTGCACCAACCTGAACTACGCGCCCATTCCTGGCGCGCTCCGTCCCCGGATCATCCACAACACGTTTTCGGCGACCCTGGGCACGGATTTGGACATCACCGGGACCTTCGACTCCCCCACGTCGGCCTCGGGCCAACTGGCCATCATCTGGCAGGATCGATATGCCAGTTGCAATGGCCGGTTCGAAGCGGCCTGGACAGCCACCAAAAAGGCAACCGTAGCCCAGGCAACTCCTCCTAACCTGTCGCCATCGTTGTGCGGCCCCAATGTGAACTGCGGCGAGGTCATGCTCCAAATCCTCGTCTTCGGGTTGTCGAACGGGGCGATGCTCGCGCTCAATGCCATCGGCGTTACAGTGATCTACAGCGCCGTCCGCACACTCAACCTCGCGCACGGCGATGTTTTTGCGTTGACTACCGCGCTGGTGACGACCCTGATCAACAGCCTGGGCGCGCAACGGAATTGGCCGCCCCTGCTGTTGGTGGGTGCGCTGGCCCTGACCCTGGGGGCCGCCGCGCTCTTCGGAGCACTGCTCAGCATCGGAGTTGAGCGTCTGGCCTTCAAGCCTTTTCGCGGGCGTTCCCGCCTTGCCCCGCTCATCGCCACGCTGGGCATTTCGTTCATCCTGTTTCAGGCCGCGCTCGTCTGGCGCACTTTCCAGCCCAGTTGGATTCCGGGCGAACACCGCAGTGTGCCGGGCTTGCCGGAAGTTCCCACCGACCGCATCCCTGACCTTCTGCCCGATTTCGATCTGGTGCGCGCAGCCGGCCTGCCGGTGCGTGTCATCTTCCGATTCAACGACTTGTTTATCCTGCTGGTAGCCGTCACGCTTGCGCTGGCCACCAGCACATTTCTGCAACGCACGAGAACCGGGCGTGCCATCCGCGCCTCCGCGCAGAACCCGCTGTTGGCAGAAATGTTCGGGGTGAATCTGGATCAAACCACCCGGCGCGCGTTCGCGCTGGGCGGGGCGCTAGCTGGGGCGGCGGCCTTTGTCTTCGCCCTTTATTACGCGCGCCCGTTCGGCAAACATGGGGCGGAGAGCGGCCTGCTGGCGTTTGCGGCCGCCCTGCTGGGCGGCATTGGCAGTCCGGTGGGCGCGCTGTTGAGCGGATTGCTCATGGGCGTGTTTGCCGCCTTCAGCGATTACTTCATGAGCGCGCAATGGACGCCGGTGCTGTTGCTCACCTTGTTCATTGGCCTGCTGGTGCTCCGCCCGACGGGCATCGCCGCCGGAGAAGGCGTGGACGATTCGACGGCAGGCATCGCTCGTGACGCGGTGATGTTGATCGCGCCCGGCCAGCATACGCGCTTGAACCGTTGGCTCGTTTGGATCTTCGCCGCGCTGGCGGTCTTCCCGGTAGTCTCGGCAGTATTCGGCCTGGGTGGACAAACCCTCCTCCGGGGAATCGGTATTTTTATGCTGCTGGCGCTTGGGCTGAATCTACTGTTGGGCCTGGCGGGCGTTCTCGATTTTGGCTACGCAGTCAGTTTTGGCATCGGCGCGTATGTCACCGCTATCTTGACGAACCGGTGGGGCGAGGTCGGCGCGCGGTTGCCACAGCCGGTAGATTTCATCATTGTGTTGTTGTTGAGCATATCACTCGCCGCGCTGTTTGGCGCGCTCAAGGGCCGGCTGATGACGCGCTTGCGCAACGACTACTTGGCCGTCGCGACGCTGGCGCTGGGCCTGTTGGCGCAACGGGTCATCATCAACTGGAAAGACCTGACCGGCGGCGCAGGCGGCCTGGGGGCGCTGCCGCCGCCAACGATTCTCACGGTTCCCCTCGCCAACCCGACCGCCCAGTATTATCTCGTCTTCGGCGCGGTAGTTTTGGCGGCGTTAGCGGTTCAGCAATTGATCCATTCGCGCACGGGCCGCGCATGGCTGGCGAGCAGTGAAGACGAAACCGCGGCCGCCTCTTTCGGCGTTGACGTGGCGCGCTACAAGACGCTGGCGTTCATCTTGAGTTCCGCTCTGGCGGGGGCGGCGGGGGCGCTATACGCCAGCACCCTTGCCTACGTCGATCCTGATGTCGTCGCTTTTCACGTCTCGTCATTGACGCTGGCGATGGTGATCCTGGGCGGAGCAGGAAGCGTGCCGGGCGCGATCCTCGGAGCGTTGATGATCATCGGGTACGATAAAGTCCTCCTGCCCCAACTGGCCGCGTTTCTGGCATTGTTCTGGCCGTCCAACGCGTACATCGGGTCAGTGCCAGACATACGCGGGGCGAGTTTTTTCAACTTTGGCCTGGCGCTGTATCTCACGGTACTCCTGCGCGCTCGCCGTCGCGATTAAGTAGTTGCCAATCACTATGACTAATTTTCCTTCCACCGCAAACATCGTCATCATCGGCGGTGGGGTGATGGGCGCCAGCACTGCCTACCATCTTGCCAAACGTGGCCTCAAAGATGTCGTCCTGCTCGAAAAAGAATCGTTCTTCGGACTGGGCGCAACCGGACGATGCGCGGGCGGAATCCGCTGCCAGTTCGCCACCGAAGTCAATGTCCGCTTGTCGATCCACAGCTTGAAAATGTTGGATGAATTTGAGGAAGAGACGGGGCAACCGGCTCTGGTTCGCAAGTGCGGCTATCTTCTCATCACCCACCGCGAGTCGGACATGGAAGTGTTCAAGCGCAACGTCGCCTTGCAGAATTCGCTGGGAGTGATGACGCAACTGCTCTCCGGGGACGAGGTGCGGAAGATGATTCCCCTCTGCCAGTTTTCCGACGCCATCGCCGGAACGTTTCACCCTAAAGACGGCCTGGCCGATCCGAACAGTGTGGTGATGGGCTACCTCAACGCCGCCCGACGGCTGGGCGCAAAGTGTTTGACGGACGTGGAGGTGACGGGAATTGAAGTGTCCGGCGGGAAAGTGACGGGGGTGAACACAGGTCAGGGTAATGTGGCGGCTGAAACGGTGGTGGACGCCGCCGGGCCGTGGAGCGCCCTGCTCGGCAAGATGGCCGGAGTCGACATCCCGCTTGTCCCGCTCCGCCGCCAGTGGCTCACCACCACGCCGCTCCCCGAGGTGCCGCCGGACTTCCCGTTCGTCATTGACTTCCCGCAAAGCTTGTATTTTCATCGTGAGGGCGAGGGCTTGCTCACCGGCATGTCGAACCCGAACGAGACCATCGGTTACGACCAGAGTGTAGACGAGGAGTGGGAGCTGACGCACATGGAGGCCGCCGTGAAGCGCCTGCCGCTGTTGGAGAGAGCGGGCGTGGTTTCGCGCTGGGCCGGGCTGTACGAAGTGACGCCCGATGCCCATCCCATCCTGGGCCCAACGCCGCTGGGCGGTTTTTATCTCATTACCGGCTTCTCCGGCCACGGCTTTATGCATGGCCCGATCTGCGGCAAGTTGATGGCGGAGATTTTGCTGGACGGCAAAGCGGACACGGTGGATGTTTCGATGTTGGGCTACAACCGGTTTGCCGAGGGAAGAGAGATTCGGGAATATAATGTGGTATGACCGATAGCAAACTCTGGACAGAGCGTGACCGCTTCGGCAACGAGATATACCTGACGCGCGAGCGATGGGAACATATCATTGACCCGGACAATCATCCGGAAGTCGAGCCTTTCTTTGATTATTTGGGCGAGGCGATCCGATTAGGCCGTCGTCGTCAAGATCGCTACGACCCGAACAGCTATCAATACTATCGAGTCTTTTCCAATCTACCTGACGACAATACACATCTGGTGGTCTGTGTGCGCTTCCGCTGGCCTACCGATCCCGATGGCACAGTGCGAGAAGAGAAATTTGTGACAACGGCTTATTTTCAGTCGTTCGAGGAGTAAGCAATATGAACGGAACAAAGATTAATTATGATCAAGAAGCCGACGTGCTCTACGTCTCCTTTGGACGCAGTGAGCACGTAACTGGCATTGAATTGGCCGACAACATTCTTCTCAGGCTGGATACTGGCAAAGCCAGTGGCACAGCGCCCAGGGCCGTTGGACTGACTTTTGTGAGCTTCTCGCGCATGATGGCTCACTACAAAGACAAGCCTTTGAACGTGCCACTGGCGAACCTGAGAAATCTGCGTGAAGATATTTGGCAGGCGGCGCTGACGGTGATGACTACTGCGCCCGTCAGCGACTTTCTTGCCGTTGGGTTGTCACTCTCGCCGCAAATCCCCCCGTTGCCTGAAAAAGCGCCTGCGTGATTTTATGCGCGCTGAAATCATTGCCATCGGCACTGAGATCGTCCTCGGCGATCTGGTGGACACCAATACCGCTCACATCGCCCGCAAACTACGAAGTATTGGGCTGGATGTGCTTTACACCTCAGCCGTCGGCGATAACGAAGATCGCATCGCCGACGCCATCCGCCACGCATTGAAGCGCACTTCAGTCGTCATCACCAGCGGCGGCCTGGGGCCAACGGTGGACGACATGACCCGCGCCGCCGTCGCCCGCGCGGTAGACCGCCAACTCATCTTCGACGAATCACTCTACGAGCAAATTCGCCAGCGCTTTGCCCGCATGAGCCGCCAGATGACGGAGAACAACAAATTGCAAGCCTATCGGCCTGAAGGATCGACGCCGATTGAAAACCCGGTTGGCACTGCGCCCAGCTTTGTGGTGGACATAGGCGAAAGCGTCATCATCAGCCTGCCCGGCGTGCCGCGCGAGATGGAATACTTGCTCGACAACGCCGTTCTGCCTTTTCTTCGCCAGCGATTCAACCTGAATTCGCTTATCAAAGTGCGGGTCTTACACGTGGTTGGCTTGGGCGAGAGCGTGGTGGATCAGCACGTAGGCGATCTGGAAAAACTAAGCAACCCCGTTGTCGGCCTCAACGCCCACTACGGCATCGTGGACATTCGCATCGCGGCCAAAGCCGGGAGCGAGGCCGAAGCCGACAAGCTGATCGCCGAAGTCGAGCGCGCCGCCCGCGAGCGATTGAGCGACTCGATTTTTGGCGCTGACGATGAGACGCTGGAAGGTGTGGTGGTGGCGAAGTTGATCGAGCGCGGCCATCAAGTAGCGGTGATCGAAAGCGGCACGCTGGGCGGCATCGCCGGAAAGTTGGCCCAGGCCGATGCGGGCCAGGGAGTGTTTCGCGGCGGCGAGATCAAATCGCTTGACGGCACGGCTGACCCGGAAGCGCTGGCAAAGTCTGCCGCCGAGGCCTCGGGCGCAAGTTGCGGTCTGGCCTGTGTAGCCCTGGCTCAGGATAAAGTTGTGGAGATCGGCGTTGGCTTGTGGCGGGCCGGGGAGGCCAAACTTTGGCGGATGAAATTCGGCGGCCACCCGGCTCTGGTTCCAGACTGGGCGACGACGATGGCGCTCAATGCTCTCCGAAGGAGTTTAACGAAAGACGAATGACAGCTCCTTCGTCGTCCTTACAGCACAACGGGCGGGGCCTGTGGCCCCGCCCGTTTTAATTCAGAGGGTCAGCCGCGCAACTACTTGCGCATCTTGTCATCGACGTACGAAATGGCTTCGCCGACAGTGGTGATCTTCTGAGCGTCTTCATCTGAGATTTCGCCCCCGAACTCTTCTTCGAAAGCCATAATCAATTCAACCAGATCAAGCGAGTCCGCCTCGAGGTCTTCGCGGAATTTCTTCTCCGGCAACACATCCTCTGGCTTGGCGCCTAACAGGTTGACAATGATTTTCTTGATCCGCTCTTCAGTATCCGACATAAAATCCTCCTCTTGGATGGGCAAATTTGCCCCATTGTATTGACGTGGCACAGACTGTCAAGGATGCCAGCCGCCGTATTGTTTGACAAGCCTTCGGGCGACTGGTAACATGACCGCCACTCACTCTAATGGAACACCATTAAATGGCCGAAGTTACGGGAACCTCCTCGCGCAAGGACGACCACATCCGCATCAACCTGGAAGAAGATGTACAGTTTCACGGCCTCACCACCGGCCTCGAGCGCTACCGCTTCCCGCACACCGCTTTGCCCGAACTAAACCTGGCCGACGTTTCCATTGGCGCCCGTCTCTTCCATAAACCCCTCGCCGTCCCCCTCCTCATCTCTTCCATGACCGGCGGCACTGACCGTGCCAAACAAATTAACCGGGTACTGGCCGAAGCCGCCCAAATCACGGGCATCGCCATGGGCCTCGGCTCCATGCGCGCCGCTATTGAAAGACCCGAGACTATTCACACTTTTCAAGTCCGGGATGTCGCGCCCGACATCTTGCTCTTCGCCAACCTCGGCGCGGTGCAATTCAACTACGGCTACGGCGTTGACCAGTGCCGCCGCGCCGTCGAGATCGCCGGCGCCGATGCGCTTGTTCTGCACTTCAACGCTCTGCAAGAAGCTGTTCAGCCGGAGGGTGACACTAACTTTGCCGGTCTGCTCAAGAAAGTTGAGGCCGTGTGCAAAGCATTGGCAATCGACGGCATCCCGGTCATTGCCAAAGAAGTCGGCTGGGGATTTTCCGGCGACGACGCCTGGCGGTTGCTGGGCGCCGGGGTGAGCGCCATTGACGTGGCCGGGGCCGGCGGCACCTCGTGGAGCCAGGTGGAAATGCACCGGGCCAAGACTCCGTCACATGCGCGGGTGGCGGCGGCCTTCCTCCAGTGGGGCATCACCACGGTTGAAGCTATCGAGAACGTTCGCGGCCTGGCTCCCGAACTTCCCATCATTGCTTCCGGCGGCTTGCGCGACGGTCTCGACATCGCCAAATGCATTGCTCTCGGCGCAACCCTCGGCGGCCTGGCCGGCCCCTTCCTCAAAGCCGCCGACAAATCCGTGGAGGCCGTTGTCGAAACCATCACCGAACTCGCCCGCGAGATTCGCATCGTCCTCTTCGCCACCGGCTGTAAAGACCTGGCCGCCCTGCGCGAACTCCCGCTCATCGAGTCGTAAATGCGCCGCGCCCTTCGACTTCCACTTCGGCTTCCACTTCGGCTTCGCTTGCGCTCCGCTCAGTGTCCGCTCAGGACGCTTGTTCATTGTTCATTGCCTGATGTTGACTGACTTCATCGCCCAATTCGCCCCGGCCATCGATACCGAGCTTCGGGCCGCCCTCAACTTTCACCTGCCTCCGCCCGACGACTACGCCCGGATGTTGTACTACCATCTCGGCTGGCTCGACGAAGGTCAACCGCCCCTCGTGGCCGGAAAACGCACTCGCCCTCTCATCACTTTACTCTGCGCCACTGCCGCCGGCGGCAACTGGACTCGCGCCCTGCCCTTCGCCGCCGCCGTCGAATTGATTCACAACTTCTCGCTCGTCCACGACGACATTCAGGATGAGAGCCAACTTCGCCGGGGAAGGGCCACGGTGTGGAAACTTTGGGGCCAGCCTCAGGCCATCAACGCCGGAGACGCGCTCTTCACCTACGCCCACCTCGCCGCCCAACGCGCCCGCCTGTGCCAACTCGACACGGCCATCATCCTTGAAGCCTTTCAACTACTTGACACCACTTGCCTGCATTTGACTCAGGGTCAGCACCATGACATGGCCTTTGAAACACGCGCCGACGTGACTGCCGACGACTATTTGCAGATGATCGAAGGCAAGACCGCTTCGCTCATCGCCACCGCCGCCGAGTGCGGCGCGCTGGCCGCCAACCAGCCGCCTGAAATACGCAAACACTATCGCGAGTTTGGCCGCCACCTGGGGCTGGCTTTTCAAATCCGGGATGACATTCTGGGAATCTGGGGAGATAGCAGTGTCACTGGCAAGTCCGCCGCCACCGATATTTTGACGCGCAAGAAAACCCTCCCGGTGTTATACGGACTTGATCGCCAACCTGCCCTGCGAGCCGCCTACCGCCCTGAGTCGGAAGGAGGGGCCGCCGTCGCCGAAATCATCGCCGGCCTGGAAACTTGCGGCGCGCGAGCCTTCGCCGAAGACAAAGAAAAGCGCCACGCCGACCTGGCCCTGGCCGGCCTTACCGCCGCCAATCCGGTGAGGGAGGCGGGACAGGCCTTGCACGATTTGACCTTGCAGTTGCTGGGAAGAAAGAACTGATACTTCAGGCTCTCAGCGTCTCAACCATTGCTTGCCAGGCAAACTCAACATCCTCACGGCGGGACAGGCCTTGCACGATTTGACCTTGCAGTTGCTGGGAAGAAAGAACTGA
>CAYSIV010000137.1:0-4553 GCA_964431175.1 uncultured Anaerolineales bacterium | reverse complement strand
TTCAGGCTCTCAGCGTCTCAACCATTGCTTGCCAGGCAAACTCAACATCCTCACGTTCGGTACGCCAGTTGGAGAATGCGGCCCGAATCGCAGGCCGGCCTTTGTAGATTGTCGGCGTCATAAAGACCTTTCCGGTGTCACGCAACGCGTCGAGATAACGCTTCACCTCTTCGGCTGAAGGCCGGGGCGAAAGTGTGAAGCAGACCACATTCAAGCGAATCGGCGCCAGCAATTTGAACTCGCTTGACTCTGCAATCTTCTCGCCCAGCAGTTGAGCCATTTCACAATCCCGCTCAACGATCTCGCGATACCCCTCAGCGCCGTAAGCCATCAAGGTGAACCACGCCGGCAAGGCCCGCATTCGGCGCGAGTTTTCCGGCGTCAAGTGAATAAAGTCGGGGTTGGCAGAGAGCGCGCCGAGGTAAGCGGCGCTGTTCTGGAAAACTTCAACCTGTAAATCACGGTGGCGGGTGAATTGCATCGCCGAGTCGTACGGCACGTTCAACCATTTGTGGGCATCAATGGTGATCGAGTCCGCGAACTCCAGCCCCTCAAGCAGATGACGGTATTTAGGCGAGCAGGCGGCAAAACCGCCAAAGGCGGCGTCAATGTGCAACCAAAAATCGAACTCCTGCTTGAGTTCAGCCAGCGCGGCCAGATCATCAAAATCCACTGTGTTCACCGTGCCCGCGTTGCCGACGACAACACATGGCTGGCCGCTCAAACTTTGGAGGGTGCGCCGTAGTTCGGCGATGTCAACTGCTTCTCGTTCAGGCAAAGTAGCGATCGTCTGCAAATGGCGCTTGCCCATACCAAGCATCGAAAGCGCTTTGTAAGTGCTGGAATGTGGCGCTCCGCTCAGAATTTTGATGGGCGGCAATTCGTATAATCCATCTTGCGCGACGTTGACACCCTGTTGCCGGGCAATCCACTGTCGAGCCAGGGCCAAGCCGACAAAGTTGGCCATAGTGGCGCCGGTGACAAATGAGCCGGCATGCGTTTCAGTGAGTCCAAAGAGCTGGCACAGCAAACCGACCGTATCCCGCTCAATGTTTGTCGCCGTCGGCTCAGCAGCACTCGCAGCATTTTGATCGAATGTGCTCACCAGCCAGTCACCGACAATGGCGGCCGGGGTGGAGCCGCCAGTGACAAAGCCCCAGTAACGCGGCCCGGGGCTTCCCGTGAGGCCGGCCATGTATTTACGAACAAACAACTCAAGCGCCTGCTCTGCGCCGAGGCCCGGGCCCGGCAAAGCTGACGGCTCATAAGCTGAGGGAGCAACGCCAACCGGCCGTTCGGGCAACGTTTGCAGAAAGCTTCCGGCAAGATCAAGCGCTTTGGTTAATATTTCTTTGATGCTGTTCGCGTCATGTTGCAAAACATGATTCACGGTCCTCGCTCCGTTTATACAAATTTCTCAAACACCCAATTCGCCACCAACCGCCCGCTCTTCGTCAGCCGCGCCCCCGCTTCATCCCACTCAATCAAGCGTCTGGCCTTCAACTCCCCCAATTCCTTCTGGTAAGTTTCTCTCAACCCCATCCCGAATCTCTTTTGAAATGCATCCTCTTTCACACCCTCATCCGTCAACCGCAGTCCGGTCAGCATGGTCTCATCCATCTCGGTCTTAGCCTCAACCGGGATTGACTCAGCCAGGGCGGGCGAGAACGGAAATGGCTTTGGCCCTTCTTGCTCCATGCGCCGAATGTAGGCCGTCGGCGAGGCCACATCCGAATAGCGATATCCGCCAAAGCATCCGTGCGCTCCGGCCCCCAGGCCGAGATAGGGAAGATTGTGCCAGTATTGCAAGTTGTGGCGGCAACGAAACTCAGTGATCGGCGGACAGTGGGCAGTGGGTAGTTCCTGATTCCGATCACTGATCACTGACCACTGACCACTGACTCTTGCCCAACTCGAAATTTCATACTGCTCAAACCCGGCCTGCGCCAGTTCTTCGTCGGCCCATTCGTACATGTCGGCGGCCAAGTCAGAGTCCGGCTCGGGCAGGAGGCCGCGTTGAACCCAGGCTCGCAGGGGCGTGCCAAAATCGAGTGACAAGGCATAGATTGAAAAATGGTCGGGGTCGAGTTTGATTGCTCTCTTGAGGGTATCCTGCCAACTCGCCATCGTCTGGCCGGGCACGCCATAAATTAGATCAAGGCTGATATTATCGAAGCCTGCCCGCCGGGCCAGTTGCATTGCGCCGGCCACATCTTCAAATGTGTGAGTGCGCTGAAATAGAGTTAGTTCATTCGCCTGCGCCGACTGCGCCCCAATGCTCAGCCGGTTGACACCCAGAGTCCGCAACCCAGCGAGATAGGCGGCGCTCACTGTGTCCGGGTTGGCTTCCAGCGAAATCTCGCACGCATCTGTCACTTCAAACGAGTCTCGGAGCGTAGTAAAAATTTCAGCCAGCGACTCGAGCGGCATGAGCGAAGGCGTGCCACCGCCAAAATAAACCGTGTGAACCTGGTTGTCAACCTGTCGCCCAATCAGGCGCGTCTCTTTGACAAGCGCCGCCGTGTAAGCCGGAATCAGATGATTCAAGCCGGCGTAGGCGTTGAGATCGCAGTAGGAACATTTGAAATGACAAAATGGCAGATGAAAGTAGATGCTAATCTCACCGCTCTGTCTCACGGCACTTCGCCCTTCAAAATCTTCGCCACCTTTGCAGGATCAATATTGCCCCCTGACACCACGGCCACCACTTTGCCCGGCCCGGCTTTGCCGCTCAGAGCCGCCGCCACCGAGGTGGCCCCCGCCCCTTCGGCCACCACCCGGTTACGTTCAATCATAAGCTTGAGCGCGGCGGCCACCTCGGCCAACGTCATCACTAACGAACCCTCCAGCAGTTTGCTCACCAGCGGCCACATATCGGGCAAAACACTACCACTGCCAATCCCATCCACAAATGAGGGAGTGTACTCAATCTTCTGCGGCGATCCGGCGCGCAAGGATGGCGCAAGCGGCGCCGCACCTTCCACTTCGCACGCAAATACCTTTGTCTTTGGCTTCAACGCTTTCATCGCCGAGGCAATGCCACTGCTGAGGCCTCCGCCGCCGTAAGGCACAACAATGGCATCCACGTCCGGCAGGTCTTCGAGAATTTCGAGGCCAATCGTGCCGTTGCCGGCCATCACTGCCGGGTTGCTCACCGGATGAAGGAACAAGCCGTCCATGCCTTCAAACTTGTGGGTGACGATGATCTGCCACCACTCGTCGAATGGCACTTTGATGATTCTGCCGCCGAGGCGGGTGATGGCCGACAGTTTTGCTTCGGGCGCATGATCGGGAACGACAACCGTGCACGGCAAACCAAGCCGCCGCGCATTCCAGGCCACGCCCTGGGCCATGTTGCCCGCGCTGGCCGTCCACACCCCATTGGCCAACTGCTCCTTCGTCGCCAAAGCGATGGCATTGCCCGCCCCGCGCAATTTGAACGAGCCGATGGGCTGCAAATTCTCCAGCTTGAGATAAATCTCGGCCGGCGCATCGTCAATATTCAAGCGAATCAGCGGCGCGCGAATCGCCGAGCCTTTGATACGCTCACGAGCGGCTCGAATCTCTTCCAGTGGAATCGGTTCAAGCGCCATGGCGACTCCCGCCCAGCTCAAGTGACAGTCCCAGCCCTTTTTCAAGAGCCTTTGTGTAAACGTGATGAGCAGATGCCAAATCTTCGACCGCTAATCCCAACGACTTGAACAAAGTGATCTCATCCGCCGACTCGCGGCCCTTCACCTTACCAAGCAAAATCTCGCCGATCTCGCCCTTGATATGATCGTCGCCAATCGCGCCCTCCTTCTTCGGGAAGAGAAAGTCGCCCGCCTCATTCAATGTGGACTCCCGGCGATCCACAAACAGTCTGGACTTGACCACCGCCGCCGTATCCAGTTCACGGGTGAAAGCGACACTCGACCCCACGGCATTGATGTGCGCCCCCGACCCAATCCATTCCCCCATCAGAATCGGCTCCGGGGAGGCCGTTATGGTGCAAATGATGTCGGCTCCGGCCACCGTCTCTTTCACCGTCGGCATGGCCTCAACTTTGATAGTGTGCCGTTTCGACTCGCGCTCGGCAAACTGGCGGGCATGGTCGCTATTGCGGCTCCACACGCGCGCGCGCCGAATCTTGCGCGCCAACAACATCGCTTCAAGATGTGTTTGGGCTTGAACGCCGCTTCCCAATATTGCCAGGTCGCCGGCGTCCTCTCGCGCCAGCAATTTCGTTGCCACGCCGGTCACCGCGGCGGTGCGAATGCCGGTGATGGAGCTTGCATCAACGATGGCCAGCAAACGCCCGTGCTTCGCCTCAAACACCATCACCGCGCCCTGATGCGAGTCGTACTCTGTGCCGTGATTGCCGGGAAACACGCTGACCACCTTCAGCCCGAACGATTGAATGTCTCCGAGGAACGACGGCATCATACCCAGCGCGCCCACTTTCTCCGGCAACCACATCACCGGGCGCAGAGGCAAAATTGCGTTGCCCTGCATCAGCGACTTGAGCGCGTCGGCCATCACCTCCATACATTCGTTCATAGGCAACAGTTGCG
>CAYSIV010000136.1:6816-15051 GCA_964431175.1 uncultured Anaerolineales bacterium | reverse complement strand
CGCGGGGGCGCTGGTTTGATTATCAGGTTGTCATCGTATTCCGATAAGGGGCGCGATGACCCATGACCAACAAGTGCAACACAGCACCTTGAGGCCGCCCCTATTTGGGCGGTTTTTGTTTGGAGATAGACATGACCACTCAAACAGTCACACTCTCGCTCTCCGACAGGATCATGCAACAGGCCGAAGCAATTGCGGCCCGGCGGCATATTACTGTTGCACGCTTGCTGGCCGAGGCTATTGAGGAACTCATTGAACGTGAGAATCGCTATGCCCGCGCCCGCGCCCGGCAACTGGCGCAACTGCGAAAACCCGCTAACTTAGGAACAGGCGGCTGCCGCACAGCAACGCGCGAGGCGCTGCATGAGCGATAAGCAATTCATAGATACCAATATATTGATTTATGCCTACGATTCTTCGGCGGGCACAAAGCACGAACGCGCTCGCGCATTGCTAGAGTCGCTCTGGGAAAGCGGCGGCGGTTGCTTGAGTATCCAGGTTTTGCAAGAGTTTTACGTAAACGTTACGCGCAAAGTGGCTCATCCGCTGGATATTGAAACCGCCAGGCAAATCATTGCCGACCTGGGTGAATGGCCGACCCACTCGCCTGACGTAACTGATGTATTGGCGGCGATTGAAGTACAACAGCGATATGGCCTCTCATTCTGGGACTCGTTGATACTGGCCAGCGCGGCCAAATTGGGATGCGGCGTTGTCTTATCCGAAGACCTAAATGCAGGGCAAGACTACGGCGGCGTGCGAGTTGTCAACCCATTTGCAGATGAAGGGTCAGAGGCGTGACATTCTCAAATTGAGCTAAGCCCTCTGCCCCCACATCCGTTCCACCCGCGACCTGGTCACCAGAATTCGTTGAGGATTATTCAATCGGCCAGCCCGGTATCGCCTCGTCAATCTCGGCCATCAGCTCGAATCTCGTATTCAAATCCGCCTGGGTCAAGCGGCAACTTTCTTTCTAGGCTTCAGTTCAGAACGGTTACGAAGTGTGTGAGGCTTTGCGTTGAGTTTGGCTGACGTTTTCTTGTTTGAAAGGATGCGAATTTCGACTCGAGCATCCAATGCGTTAGCCAACTGTCGCAGAAAAGGCAAGTCCGGATCAGTCTTGCCACTCTCCAGACGAGCAATGCTCGGTTGCTGAGTGCCTGCAAGTTTAGCCAATTGGCTCTGGGTCAGCCCGCGCAGAATCCGCAGTCGGGCGATCTGATATGCCGGCTCTTGCTCGCGGGCCGCTGCCTGAAACTCTGGATCGCGCAACTGCTTCTTTTCCCAATCTTCAAAACGGATCGTGGTCATCTGTCCTCCTCCAGAAACTCCTTCATTCGCCGCTCGGCAGTGGCAATTTCAGTTGCCGGTGTCTTCTGCGATTTTTTGCCGAGAATGGGGCAGTCCCAGCATAAGCCCAAACTCTCGGAGCAAACGCAGGACGTTGCGAGCTTTGGCGCGTTCTTGCTCCGGCAAGCTGTTGATAAAGTCCAGCACCGGGCTTTTGTCTCGCCGAGTTACGTAGAACTCAATCTGCCATTCTGTCCGCGCCGGCTCTTCGCTCATTGCAAACAGTATAACGTATAAGTTATAGTTGTCAACTGCTTAGACGGTGTAAATTTCGCCGCCCAAGAGGGTGGATGCCGGCGTTCGAGTCGCCGCGGGGGCGCTGATCAAGAAGACCTGACGGGTTTTAGAAAACCTGTCAGGTCTTTTTACATTTCATACACCTTCATCACCTCATCCCCATAGTGATTGATCACCTTCAGCGCACTATTCCATCGGCCAACCCGGTATCGCCGCGTCAATCTCGGCCATCAGCCGGATGGTTTCGTTGAGCGCCACCACCACTTTGGCATAGTGCGTGCGATCTTCCGCGCTCAGTTCGCGCCCGCGCCGATCTTTGAGCCACTTGTGGCAGACCTGATAGCCGCCGATGTGAAATTCCCACACGGCCTCCGGCACGCCCGCGAAGCCCTGCTCATCGTTGACCCACACCGTTTCGTCTTCGTATTTGGGATAGCCTTTGGCGACGACGTTATCGCCCTTGCCGGTGAATTTGGTGATGGGGTGATTAAGGGATTTGGCTTCGAGAAGATGGAGGCTGACAAGTTCCTGACCTTTGGCCGCCAGCGCGCGGAACAACTCAAGATTGCGCGTGAGCGGCAGGCGTGGGAAATCTATTTTGAGGAACTCGGCGTAGCGCGCGCGGTACGTGGGCGAGTGGAAGACGGCGTACATGTAGTGGAAGATGTCTTCCGGGCCGACGGTCTTTTTGAAGTCGCCCGTGCCGTCTGGGATGAAGGCCAGACCCAACCGCGCTTCTACGTCTTTGATGAATTGCGGCGAGAAGTTGGGATGACGACCTGTCTCATTCTCATATTCATCTAGGGTAAACAAGCTTCTTTGTCCAATGTTAGCCCATTCTGGTGTCGGATAAAGGTAAAGCGGAAAATTGAAACTCCCGCCTCGATAGAATAGATTTAGATCACTTACAGCGTTCGTGCAGAATACGATATTCCATCTTTGATCACCTACAGCTTGTCCTCCCGGTCCAACACAGGCAACCAAGTTGTCACGATTGAATACATGCTGTGTAAGTCTTTTGCGTCGATGTACCGCAACATTAGAATCGAAGATCGTCCAACGAACGTCCATCGGCCTGTAGAAATAGGGGATTACTGCACTCTGCCATTTGCCAGATGCGAGTTCTGTTTTTGCCCGGGTATAGTTCCATTGCGCTTGAGGACACAAACGAAACAACTCACGCGCCTGTTTTTCCGAAGAGGTCTTGAGAAAAGACTTTACCTTTTCAATGGCCTCATCTTTAGTCCAAGATACTGCGAAGTCATCATGTTGTGTCGCGACTCCGGGGGCTGGATCCCCATTCTGATCCATAAAATCGGGCAATCTATAGCTTTGCTCATATTCTGCGCGAAGGTCTACATCTTGCGGAACAAAAAGAAACTCAGGAGCAGTCACCAGAACGTTCTGCCATTGCGGATGTCGAACGTCAGCTTGAACCAGAAATTCGTATTTTGATTCACGTGAGCCATACAAATGAGAATGGCGCACCGATGCAAAACTTGAGGGGTTGGTAGTGGTGGCTCGCTTAAGCATCAGGCATATTGCGACGCCTTGTTGGATATCGAAAACATTTTCATCTTTTGTGCCGTCAGGAGCTTTTTCTTTTTTCTTGGAACTACCATGTAAGTCAAAAACATAAATCTCAGAGAATGTCTGAGCCAATTGTTGTCTCATTCCTCGAAAAGTGGGATTGTCTAAATAGCCGTGATTAGTAATCATAGCCAGAATCCCAGTACCAGTCCGTTCAATACGCCACTGCGCCCAGCGAATGAACTTCACGTAGTCATCTTGCAACCATTTCGCTTGAGCAGGCTTTTGGAGATCAAGGTAGCCTCGTTTGTAATCTGCAACGAGGTTGATGATCCATGGGGTCTTATTTGCAGAGTGGCCGGAGTACGGCGGGTTGCCAATGATGACGGTGATGGGCGTCTCGGTCTTCACGGTATTGGCTTCTTCGGCCTCGTGGGCCAAAAAGGGCGTATCCACACGCGGCATCTCGTCCACACTTTGCAGGGTGTTGGTAAGGTACACGCGTAGGCGTTCGGTGCTGGCAAAGTCATATTCGGTCTGCTTGAGGGCCAGGCCCAGCTTCATGTGGGCCACGGCGTAGGGGGCCATCATCAACTCAAAGCCGTACAGGCGCGGCAATAACTGCGTGGGCACATACTCGTTCCACAATCGCTTGCGCTCGGCGGCGCTCTTGTGTTTGTGCTTCTGGGTGAAGGTGTTGTAAATCTGCTCGATGACGTATTTGAGGAAAGTGCCGGTGCCGGTGGCGAGGTCGAGCACTTGCACATTGAAGTTGGTAGTGGCGGCTTCAGCCGCACGTGCCTGACGACTGAAGTCGTCACTATGAACAATGGGAGTCGCCAGGCCATCTTTGCAACCAAACTCAGTGCGGAGCAGATAATCCACCGAGCGGACGATAAAAGACACTGCGGGATCGGGGGTGTAGAACACGCCGCGCTTGGCTTTCTTCTCGGCGTCGTACTGGCGCAGGAAGGTCTCGTAGAAGTGAATCACCGGGTCTTCGCCGCGTTTCTGTCGGCCCCAATCGCGCAAGACCGACTCGATGTCAGTGTTTTGCAGAGTCTGCACCAATTCGCCCACGCCCAGCTCGTCCAAATCAATCTGCGCGCGACGGTAGCCTCCGGCACTCACCTTGAGACATTCGGCAAGCAGGTCACGCAAGAAGGGATTGGTGTTGGGGATGAGGCCCACCACACGCTCCACGTCGAGGGCGAACGTGCCAGAGCGGGTGGCGCGGGCCGAGAACAAGCCGTAGGTCACGGTCTGGGCGTACATATCGGCGAAGTCGTCCACACTCAAATCGTGGATGAGGACTTTCTTGAATGACTCGTACAGCTTGTGCAAAGGGCCGCCGGGCTTCTCGTAGATAAAGGCCTCATTGACGGCGTGGCGGGTGGCGTCGGCCAGACCGGCCATGCGCCCGGCCAGGGCTTCGGAGGTGCGGATGGTTTCGCGATGACCGGCGGTGAAGGCGGCGGCCCAGCGTTCGCGCCACTCTTCCGCATTGGCTGAGTCAGCGGGCCAGCGCAAGGCGGCCAGGTTGAGATTCTTGATGTAATACAGGTGCGTCTCGCGCACATCCCACGCGAACGTGCGGAGTTGCGGTTGCCCATCCTCGGTCTCGCGGAAGTGAGCGAAGGACAGGCCGCGCTCACTGCCCTGCCCGGTGGCCGAGATGAACATCAGATCGCGCACATCCCAGCGGGCCTGCTTCACATTGCGGCGAGCGCGGCGCTGACTGGCGGCCAGCGCGCCCAAAATGCGACGCATGACGACGACGGGCAGGCGCTTCGGCTCAAAATCCAGCCAGAAAATGCCCCACGGCTGGCCGTCCACCAATGGGCGGATCTGCTTGATCTCGCGGATTTTGACCTTGTGCTTCTCGTCCAGCCCCAACTCTTCCGGCTCATAGTCAAAAGTCAGGTCGTCGGCCTGGTCTTCGTCCACCGGCCACTCCAACTCGGTGCGCAGATAGCGGATGAGGCCCTTGAAGTTGCGAATGGATTGGATGGCGGTGTAGTCGGGCATGGTTTTGTTCCAAAATTGCGCTTGACGCGCAGTCCCTAAAAGACTTATACTCTCATCCAGACCGGACTCGTAAGGCCTGGATAGGTTGCTCCGATGTAAGTCGGTGATACTCCGTCGGCGCGCGCGTTGGATTGCGCGCCCGCTTGTCGCGACAAGCATGAACGGTGAGAATCAGCCCCCAGGGTGAGCCGGTTTGTTTTTATCTCAGCAACAACGTTTCTCCCACAACCTTTTCCTCGATCAAGCGGTAGAACGTATCATCGCCTCGCTCGTATTTCTGATAAATACTCCACGCCACAGCGTCGGCGGCTTGCAAAGCCTTCTCTCTCTGAGAATCGGCGTAAACGAACGACAGCGAACTGCCTGCCCTCTGCGCGTGCGCGGCGACGAACAGGGTCAGTTTGTCGCGCAAGGCCGCTTTGGTGTAACGATTGTCCATGGTGACGACGATGTGATCGTGCCGCGCCAACGCCTGCCGCACAGCTTCGGCATACGTTCGGCGATACCAGTCTTCCGTATCGTCCGGCAGTTTTGCGCTGTGTTTGTCCAGAACAGCCGCATAGATTTCGACGTCGAGCACAGCAATCCGGGCCAGAAACTTCGCCGTCAATTTGGCCGTCGAATGCTGGCCTTTCAACTCAGGTATGTCGCGCAACTGTTTACCAAAAGATTTGCGCGCCTGCGCCGCCGCCCTTCGCAACGGCTCCAACGAGGCGCATACAATACCGGCCACGACCAGATGCCGAGACGAGCGGTTTGCCAACCCGGTGTCGCCCGCCTCGTCAAAAGCGGACTGGGCCATGAGGATGTCGGCCAATTCAATTTAACTCCATCCACGCCGTCAGCGCGGGTTTAGCGCCCACCGGGGCCTGGGCGGGTTTCAGGTAAACGTTGGTGATGTGCTTCTCCACTTTCAGCCGAATCTCGCGGAGGGTGGCTTCGTCCAGCACGCGCTGGCGGGGCGTGTCGGGCAAAGAGCGGATGACGGCGTCAATTTGCTCCACGTCCTCAATAATCTTTTCGGCGGCCAGGTCATAGAGATACCATTGGGTATCACCCGCTTCGAGCGTCCACTCATCCGCGCTGGAACTTTTGGCCGGGCGGTTGTAGCAGAGGAACACGGCGCGCACGCCTGCGATGGGGTGAGCGCGACCGCTGAAAACCCGTAACGGGAAGCGCGCTAATTGGTCTTCCAGGCCGGGATGCGCCTTGAGCAAGGCTTGATAGTCCAGCCGCATCCGCTCCACGTTGGAGGGCGTGCCTTCGTAGGCCTGATTGAAGTCGCGCAGGGCGGCGTAGTCGTCGGCGGGCGTGAGCAATTGTTGGCCCTCAATGCCAAAGACTTTGGAGATACGCAGAGTCTTGTGGGCCACGCGTTGATAGAGTGATAGCAGGCTGTCTAATTCATCCGGCGGCAGGAAGTTCCAGAAGCGAACCACGCCGCGCACGCCTTTTAGATCAGGGTGGTCGGCCAGCAAGTGAGCCTCTACCGCCGAGTCCAGGCGGCGATCCACGCGGCCAATGCGTTGCATCAAGCGCACCGGGTTCCAGTGCAGGTCGTAGTTGATGAGCAAAGTTGCGTCTTGCAGGTTCAAGCCCTCGGCCAGCACATCGGTGGCCACCAGCACGCGGGTTTCGGTTGCGCCCTTCGCCCGGAGTTCCTGGCTGGACGAGTCATTGTAGTAGGGCGAGAAGGCTGTGATGATGTCGCCCCGGTCGCGATCCACGCCGCTGTGAACTTCATCCACCGGGCTGATGCCGGCGGCCTTCAATTGCTCGTACACATAGTGGGCCGTCTCCATGTATTCGCTGAAGATCAACACTTTCCGGCTCTTGAGCTGGGGGTCGTGCGCGAATAGCCGGATCAGCGCCTGGAGCTTGTCATCCGTAGCCGGTGAGAAGTCTTCCAATTCGTTTAGGAAAACGGTGAGTTGGTCGAGGTCGAGATACGTCTCATCCACGATCTCATCCACTTTATACTCGGCGCGGGAGAGCGTTTCGGCGGCCTCCAAAAATTCGGGCGGCAGAACGTCGTCCTCGGCGTCTTCGTCGCCCTCGGCTTCGGAGCTATGGTGGGCGCTGACGCGGGCCAGCAGGTCACTATGTTGGGCCTGCCAGCGCGTCAACCGACTCTGCTCGGCTTTGGATTGCGAGTTGACAGTGACAAAGGCCAGTAGTTTGAGCACGAGACGCTCACAGGTTGCCTGAAAGGCGAAGGCGGAGCTTTCAAAGCGTTTTAGGAGTTGCGTGCGAATCAGCCCGACGATTTGCCCCTGCCGCCCCCGGACGAAGTCTTCCACTTTGGCCGGGTCGGTGGAGTACGCCACCGGGTTGTAGATGGCAAGCGACAACAGCGGCGGCTTGCCGCCCCGGAAAAACGCCTTGCGGAGTTTATCCAGCAGGCCGCCGTAAGTTTTCTGAAGCGAATACTGGCCCACCTGGGGCCGCTCGCGTTGGGGGAATAGAGTCTGGCCGATTCCCTGCAATTCCTGACTCTTCCGCGCATAGGCCCGACTGCGCTGAACCACCAACTCGCGCGTCAGCGGGTCGTCGGCCAGCACTTTCTCGGCGTCGGCCAGCGAAATATCGGTGGCTTCCGTGGAGCCGGTCAGTCTTTCCAGCGCGGTTTCCAGTTTGCGGAAATAGCCGGGCAGGGAGTGAATGCCAAGCGGCGCAGATTTGAAGTAATCGCTCTGACGTTGGGAGAACAACTCTATTAGGTGTTGTAAATCCAGTAGGCTGTTGTTGACGGGCGTGGCGGTGAGCAAATACACCTGCTTGCCCTCCAGCATCTCAAACAACTTGCGGTAACGTTTAGCGGCCTGGTTGCGGAAGTGGTGGGCTTCGTCAATGATGACGACATCGGCCTTGGCCTGAATCTCGGCCATACGCTCCACGTAGTCGCCGCCGCGCAGAAGGTCAGTGTGATTGTAAACAGCCAGGTTGCTATACGCGCCGCCCGCGCCAATTCCGGGCAAATGGCGTTTCAGTTTGCTTTCCCACACCGGCTTGCGCGCCGCCTTGGGCACAATGAGCGCCACCCGCTGGCGCTCATGCTCAATCAGCCGCTCAATCAGCATTAAGCCGATG
>CAYSIV010000136.1:0-6806 GCA_964431175.1 uncultured Anaerolineales bacterium | reverse complement strand
AACGCACCGCTGTACTTTCCCGCAATCTTTAGCAAGGCCTGATAGCCCTCACGCTGATATTGGTCCAGGATAGGGTAAATCTGGGATTGGGTTCGTTCCCATTCGGAGGCTGTGAGCGCATGGCCTTTGAAGAATTCATAGAGCGCTTTGGCATACACCTCGAATGGCGTGTACTCCCGGGTATGCCGGGTGATGACCTTGAGCAGGTCGGGGGTGACGTCTTTGGCTTCTTCCCAATAGCGTTCATACCACGCCTGAAGCTCCGCCACCTCATGCCGCACCTGGATGTTCAGTTCGACGTTGTCGTGCAGGCCGGGGTAAGTAAAGTTGCTGGAGCCCACCAGCGCCACCGGCGGCATCACCTCAAACTTCGCGTGGGTGATGTAGGCTTTGGCGTGGAACTTGCGCTCGGTGTAAACCTTGCAGGCTATCTGACCACTTTCAAGAGCAGCCACAATCGCCGAGACTCCAGAGAGAAAGTCGTTCTTTTCTTTTTCGCGTTCCAGGCTGTCGTCCAGCGCGGCCTGAATGCGCTGAAAGGCTTGCTCAAAGGCTTGCCGGGTGCGGAGGGTCACTTCATCCCCCATGAGGATGCGAATTTTGTCCAACTTCTGCCAATGCCCATCCAGCGCCAAGAGTGAGCCAATCTCAAAGTAGCCGGTGGCAATATCGAACGCGCGAGCGATTTCGCACCAGTCTCTCAGGTAGCGGGCGGCCTTCCACTGTTCTTCACTGTTGTCAACAATGAAGAGATCACTGCCTCGATCATCACGCTTGGCGTCTTTGGGCGTGGGGCGAGACTCTTTTTTCGCCAGCCCCATTTCGGGCGGTGGCATATTATCGAGCGCCGGTTGGCTGCGGGATAAATCTTTTGATTTCTTCTTTGCCATCTGCCGGCTAGTTTAGCCTTATGCGACGTTTCTCGCAAACGGATCTCAGAGAACCATAAAGCGGCGGCAGGGATGGCGCCGCTATCGGCCAGCCTGGCCCGGCGCGAGGGGTCGGCAAGAGTGCCCGTCAAAGTTTTGGCTTCCGGCGATTGAAATCGCAGCAACAACTGCACAAAGCCTGCCTTCGCAGGCTAAAACCACCACAGCGGGAGTCCGCGCAGGCGGACTTTGGGCCTTTCGCGTAGCGGGCGCGGTTTATAACCGCCAGCCAGTGCGCCCAAAATCTTGACGGGCACTCGTCGGCAAAACTTTGTTTGACAGCCCCGCCCAAGCCCGTTATAATCTCAGTCCGTTGCCCCGGTGCTCGTTTGCCGGGGCATCATTACGCAATTGACCTTCCCCGTTTTGTGGCCGGTGCCAGCAAATTCGCGGGATATAAGGGCCGCATCCTTCGACTTCACTTCGTTCCGCTCAGAGCTTGCCCTGACGCGAAGCGTGTCGAAGGGATGCTGGCTTACTATATCCTTTGACTGGAGCAATCAGGCGTGGCTCACAAGCGGCGAAGTTGAAGGGAGAAAATTACAAAATGAAGTACGCAATTGTGCAAAGCGGCTCCAAACAAATGCGAGCCGAAGAGGGGGGTCTGCTTGAGGTGGACCTTCTGCCCAAATCTGCTGGTGACAGCGTGGAGTTTGAGGTGCTGTTGCTGGCCGACGGGGACAACGTGCAAGTTGGCGCCCCAACCGTCGCCGGGGCCAAAGTGGGAGCCACTGTGGTTGAGCATTTCCGGGGCGAAAAAATCCGCATCTTCAAATACAAAGCCAAAGAGCGCCAGCGCAAACGCGGCGGCCACCGCCAGAACTATACGCGGCTCAAGGTTGAGAAAATTGTTGGGTAAGGGAGGCAATGAGGAAGAGAAACTTCCAAATCCCAGGCACAGCCCGCGAAATACACGCGAAAGCCAAAATCCCAAAGTTGCCGTGAGCGCAAAGTTGGAATTTGGAAATTGGGAGTTGGGATTTCCCGACACTTGCTTTTACTAATTATGGCACACAAGAAGGGCGCTGGTTCCAGCAAAAATGGTCGCGACTCAAATTCCCAACGGTTGGGCGTCAAGCGCTTCGGCGGCGAGATCGTTCGTTCGGGCAACATCATCGTTCGCCAACATGGCACGCGCATCAAGCCCGGCCTGGGGGTGATGGTGGGCCGCGATTACACCATCTTCGCCGTGATTGACGGCAAGGTGAAGTTTGAAACACTGCCCAGCGGGCAAAAGCGGGTCAACGTTGAGCCCGTCTCCCAAACTGAGACGGCGTAACTTCGTTCCACCTGGAAAGGTTCAACATGAAAGAGGGTATTCACCCCAAGTATTATCCGAACGCGAAAGTGATCTGCTCGTGCGGCAACACCTGGACGACCGGCTCGACCAAAGAAGTGATTCACACCGACGTGTGCTACAACTGCCACCCGTTCTTCACCGGCGAACAACGCATTGTGGACACCGAAGGGCAGGTGGATCGCTTCATCAAGAAGCTCGACGCTCGCGCTCAACACAAACAACAGGAAGAGGCTCGCAAGGCGGCCCGCACTTCGCCTGAGATTTCAATTGCCGATTTGAATCTTGGGGCGCGGGCCGAGGCGGCGTTGGCTCGGGCCGAGATTACCACCCTCGGTCAGCTCATCGACAAGATGACAGAAGGCGACGAGGCCATTCTGGCGGTGGAAGGCTTTGGCCGCAAGAGTCTGGCTGATGCCAAGAAGCGTTTACGCGCTCGCGGCTTTGAATTGCCCGAGTCGGCGGCGGCCACCGAAGAAGCTCCGGCGGAAACTGCCGAAGCATAACCGCCGGTTGGATATAACCTTCAAAGGGCAGGTGCCAGACTTAGCATCTGCCCTTTTCATTTATAATCTGGACACAACATTCACCAAAAGAGTGTCATTCCGAGCGAAGCGAGGAATCTCTCAGGTTGGGTAGCGATCCTTCGCTCAGGATGACATAGCATCAATTTCGTATGAGGCATCTCACCGGTTCCATCGAAGTCATCACCGGCTCAATGTTCAGCGGCAAGACCGACGAACTCATCCGCCGTTTGCGCCGCGCCCGAATTGCCAAACAAAAAATTCAAGTGTTCAAGCCGGTCATCGACATTCGCTATGCGCTGGAAAAAGTCACCTCCCATGCGGGCAGTGAATTCGACGCGACGCCGGTCGCTGAGGCCAAAGCCATTCTGCCGTTAATCGACCCCGACACCACTGTGGTGGCGGTGGACGAAGCCCAGTTCTTTGACTGGCACATCGCCGAAATTTGCCAGCAGTTGGCCGCGCGCGGCGTGCGCGTCATCGCCGCCGGGCTGGACCTGGATTTTCGCGGCGAGCCGTTTGGCCCGATGCCGTTGTTGATGGCTCAGGCCGAGACGGTGGATAAACTGCAAGCGATCTGCGTGGTGTGCGGTTTGCCCGCCTCGCGCACCCAGCGCCTGATCGACGACCGACCGGCCAACTACGACGACCCGGTGGTGCAGGTGGGCGGCAGTGAAGCTTATGAGGCTCGCTGTCGCGAACATCACGAAGTGCCAAGATAGGGAAAAATCCCAAATTCCAAACCCCCAAACTCCAAAGACAGCGGATGGCGTAGTGATTTTTAGATTTTGGGATTTGGATTTTGAAGTTCGAAGTTTGTTATGACTTACGAAGATCGCCTCCTCGAAATCCTCATCCCCGCTGATGAGCTTCAGAAACGCATCCACGAACTCGGCGCGGAGATCAGCCACGACTACGCCGGGGAAGAACTGCTGTTGATTTGCATCCTCAAAGGCGGCGTCATGTTCCTCTCCGACCTCATTCGGCACCTGACCGTGCCAGTGGCCATAGATTTTATGGCCGTCTCATCCTACGGCATCGGCGCGCGCCAATCCACCGGCCAGGTGCGGATCGATATGGATTTGAATCTATCCATGGCCGGCCGCCACGTTATCCTCGTCGAAGATATTGTGGACACCGGCCACACCATCGCCGCCGTGCTCGAATTTCTCCAAACCCGCTCGCCCAAATCACTCAAAGTCTGCTCCCTCCTCGACAAAGCCGAGCGCCGCGAAGTTGTCGTCCCCATCCATTATCGCGGCTTCGAAATCCCCAACAAATTCGTGTTTGGCTACGGACTCGATCTGGACGAATATTGGCGTAACCTGCCGTTCATCGGAGTCGCCAAAGGTTAACGGAGCGGAACCGCCGCTATGCCGCCCACTTCCCGATCATGGCGCAAGGGGCGTTCGCCTGCCCGCGACCGGGGCTGGGTAGCCGTCACTGGCGCGGGCGTGGCTGGCCGGGGCCTCACCGCTAGCGACGCTCAAACGGCGGCCAAACTCTCCCGCCTCAAGGAATCAGCGCAAGTGATCTACCTGCCAACTGATCAATCGCCGCCGCTGGCTTTGCCGCCCGCCTTCGCGCGCGCCCGCCAGGCCTTGCCCGATCCGTCGCGGGCCTGGCTGGTGGGCGGCTCGGTGCGCGACGCCTTGTTGCGGCGGAACATCCACGACCTTGATTTTGCGGTGGAGGGTGATGGTCTCTCTTTGGCCCGGCTCGTCGCCAACAAGCTGGACGGCGCGTTTGTCTCGCTGGACGAAGAGCGCGGAACCGGGCGCGTGGTGCTGAACGAAGACGGCGAGCAATTCTTTCTCGACTTCGCCCGTTTACGCGGCGACGACCTCACCGCTGATCTTGCCGGCCGCGATTTCACTGTCAACGCCATGGCGGTTAGCCTGGCTCCGCCCGAAACGCTCATCGATCCCATGGGCGGCCAGGCTGACCTCAAAGCCAAAGTTCTGCGCCTGTGCCGCCCGGGCGCATTCACGGATGATCCGGCGCGGCCTCTGCGCGCTGTTCGCCTCGCGGCCCAACTCGACTTTCGCCTTGAACGGGCCACGCGCGAGGCGGCTCGCCAGGCCGCGCAACTTCTGCCGCAAGTCTCGGCCGAACGCGTGCGCGACGAGTTCATGAAAATGCTTGGCGGGCGCAAACCGGCGGCCGCCCTGCGCGCGCTGGCGGCGCTGGGACTCCTGACGCACATCATTCCCGAAACCGTTGCCCTCAAAGGCGTGACTCAGTCACCGCCGCACGTATTTGATGTTTGGGAGCATACCCTGGCCGTCCTCGATCGACTCGAAGCGCTCTTGTTTGTATTAGGCCGCGTTCACAATGTGGATGCCGCCTCTGAGTACGCCCTCGGTTATGCCGCCGCCAGGGTGGGGCGCTATCGCCGCCAAATTTCCGATCACCTTGAGCAAGAGTTGAGCGTGGGCCGCCCGGCTCGGAGTCTGCTATTTTTCTCTGCCCTCTTGCATGACATTGCCAAGCCACAAACGCGCACGGTCGAAGTTGACACCGGACGAATACGGTTCTTTAACCACGAAGAGGTTGGGGCCAGGATCGCGAAGGAAAAGGCGATTGCCCTGCGGTTGTCGGGTGACGAAGTAGAAAGGGTGGGAGCCACAGTCGCCCATCACCTGCGGCCTATGTTGTTGTCTCAAGAGGCCTCTGTCTCGCGACGCGCCATCTATCGCTTCTTCAAAACGGTTGGCCGGGCGGGCGTGGAGGCCTGCTTGCTCTCACTGGCCGACCTGCTCGGCACGCGCGGCCCGGAGTTGGAGCGCGATGAGTGGGCCAGGCGAGTAGATACGGTTGTGGCGTTGCTTGATGGGTATTTCACTCAACCGGAGCAGATTGTCCGGCCAGCGCCGCTTATCAACGGCAACGACATAGTTGAACTATTGGGCGTGCCGCAGGGCAGGCGCGTGGGCGAAGTGCTGAAGGCCGTGCTCGAAGCTCAGGCGGCAGGCGAGGTGGCCTCACGCGACGAGGCGCTGGCGTTTGCGAGAAAGTGGATTGCCGACGACCGACGACTGACGACTGACGACTGAAAGGATGGCAACATGGCTTTTAAATTCGAGAAGCTAGAAGTTTGGCAGTTGGCGCTGGAGTACATTGATTTGATTTACAAGATCGCTGATCAATTACCCAAAAGCGAAGAGTACAATTTGAAGGCTCAAATGAAGAGAGCCGTAACGTCGGTGGCGCTCAATATCGCCGAAGGCTCAACTGGTCAAACCAATCCTGAACAGTCGCGTTTTCTTGGTTTGGCTCTCCGCTCTTTGCTTGAGACTGTTGCCTGTCAGCACATCATAAATCGGCGGAATCTTTACGCCGAAAAAGATCATTTACGCCAGGCTTATACTCGCGCTGAGACTCTGGCGGTTAAGCTTCAGGCAATGCGTAAAGCAATTGTTCCAGAACAGACCTGGATGCGGGAAGAAAGTGGGGAGTATGATGTGAGAAATGAACAATCAGCGGGGAACGACTTATAGAAAAAGAGACACGTCGTCTGTCGTCCATCGTCCGTGGTCTTATGGATAAATCTCGTTCAACATCGGCTGGTAGAACGCCTCACTGCCGCGAGGGCAGGAACAGCCCTCGGCGGGCAGAGCCGGCACAGTCTCTTTGGCGTAGGTGCCGGCAACTGCCTGGCAAACCGGGCACGCTTCAGGCGGCACAATTACCCGGATGTCTCGAACACGCGGGTTCTCTTTGAGTTTAGCTAGCGAGTGCGTCAGCTCTTGGGCGCGTTTGGCAATTCGGGCGTCAAGCGAATAAGTGGTCACGGATTCATCTCCAAATAGAATTGTCAGCGCCTAATTTTACTACACATCATGCCCCCTCCCCGCTTTCCTAAAATTGGCGAATGGTTATTGTGGCTGGCCGGAGCGGCGGCGGCAGTAGTTCTGCTGTGGTTGTTCATGACGGCCAATCGCCCTGGGCCCGCCTCTTCCGGCCAAAACATCGTCGTCATCACCTCAACTCCCACGTTGGCCGCCACGCCCACCATCGAAAGCTTCTTTCACTACATCATCACCCCCACGCCCG
>CAYSIV010000135.1:0-15061 GCA_964431175.1 uncultured Anaerolineales bacterium | reverse complement strand
GTGGCCAGGTTGCGGAAATCGTAGCGTGTGGCGATTTCCTTGCGAGTGTTGTTGGATATAAGAATCGAACATCCTGTGATCCTGTTCACCAAGACAGTATGTGGTCAACTATCTGCATTTCAATCTTGTGAGGCAACTCTGACAAATTGGCAGATTATCACAATCCCGCTTATGGCTTATTTGGCGGGATGGGTGCTTCAAGCTGTACATTACGGGATTTTGAGATTGGTCTATTGGAAACTAAAACCGCCTTTCTTGCTTAAGCGTTTTTTGGTGAGTAAGTTTTCAAAATCGGGGTCGCTATTGGATAATATAAAGACACAAGAATTGGAGAGTCTTCTCAAGCAAGCACCTTTAATGACACAAGGTGCACTTGAACCTGATTTGATTATGGCAGAACCTATGACAGACGAACTGCTTAAAGAGCAACTGAAAGAATCCCCATATTCTGAACGGCTATCTGCTTTGATGATAATGAGCGCTAATCTGGCGGGGGCAATTTTCATTCTTGCAGTGATGTTGGGGGTGAAAAATGGTTTGTGGCTGGCTTCTTTGATCTTGCTATTAATATCAATTGCTCTGTACTTTGAGTTCTTGCGCCTTTGGGAGGCGCGAAATCTTCGAGTGGCAATTTATGCCGTAGAATTTCAGAAAAGAAAAGATGTTCCTGTGGTACCAGTAAAAAGAGGGTTATGAAACTCTTCGTCTCTGTTGAATGGAAGGCATCTCCGGCATTGTGGACTGGGGGCGGGTGACGTCCGGCCACGTGGAATATCAATCGCGCAGCCGTAAATCGAAATAGTGGGAAAACGAAGATCGCTGTTCCTTACAATCGTTATAACCTTGCTGGCCTTTGGCCTGCGGGCGCGCGACCTGGGCGCGGCCAGCTTATGGAATGATGAGGGTAGCACAGCCTTCACCATTCGCCAGAGTTGGCCGGAGATGGTTGACCGGCTGTGGGAAGATGCCGTACATCCGCCGCTGTTTTTTGCGGTGGAGAAACTCTTGGCCGCCTTGGGCGACTCAGAGTTTGCGCTCCGCCTGCCGGCGGCTTTCTTCGGTATGTTGAGTGTCGCGGCGGTGGCAAGGTTGGGCCGGGAATGGATTAACTTTCGCGCCGGACTGTGGGCGGCCCTGTTTCTGGCGGTTTCGCCGTTCATTGTCTGGTATGGCCGCGAGGCGAGAATGTACTCGCTTCTCACCCTGCTGACGATGGGCGCGATGTATGGTTTTGGCCGTTTGCTCTTTTCTAATCCGCCCCGACGCGCGTTATTGGCTTTTGTAGCCCTTTCGGCGGCGCTGTATCTTAATCACTACTTTGCTCTGTTTGTAGCGCTCATCCAGTTCATCTATCTGTTGGTGACGTTCAAGCAGAATCACGAGCGGTTGCGATGGTGGGCGCTGGCTCAGGGCTTGGCCGCCTTGCCAATTGGCTCCTGGATCGTGGGGCAGTATCGCCACGGAGTGGCACTTAAAATCGCTTGGATACCGGCGCCACAGTGGAATGACCTGTGGCTGACTTTTGGGCGATTCGCGACAGGAAATGCCGCCGGCTGGCAAATTGCAGTGGCGGCAACCCTGGTGATTGCCGGGCTGGGGTTGCTGGGACAGCACAGCCGGTGGTCGCTGTTGCTGGCACTGTGGTGGCTGCTGCCACCCTTGATCACGTTCGCCATATCGTTTCGCCGACCTTTGTACGTGGATCGATATTTCATCGGCTCGCTGTGCGCGTTGGCGCTGGCGCTGGCCGCGGGCGTGGAACTCATCACCCGCCGCGCACAGTGGGCCGGCAACGCCTTGCTGGTGCTGTTGGTTGGCCTGATGAGCTGGCAGACGTTGTCAACGTCGGACAACTTCGCCGAAGACTGGCGGGGAGCGGCGCAGTACATCACGACCAATTCTCGTTCGCGCGACGCGTTATTGAGCCGGAGTATCTTTTACTGGGCGTTTGATTACTACTATCATGGCGATCTGTTGTTGCAAGCAATGGACGGTGATTCGCCGGTTGAGCCGCCACCGCTGGGGCGGCTATGGTTTGTGTACCGGGTTGAATCAGGCGGGGCGGCGCGAGACAAAGAGCTTCTCCTGCAAGACCTGTATCGCAATGCGCCTGACCTTGAACGGCTGGAATGGTTGAAAGCCGCCGAGCCTCACCTGGCCGAGTGGCATGATTTTGAGAATGTCACCGTATTGTTGTATGATTTTTCATCGGACTAAGAGAGTGTCTTAAAAGTCGCTCCAAGCCCGCGTCCTCGCGGGCGGCCCAACCGCGAGGACGCGGTTGGAGAGCAGTTTTAAGACAGTCTCTAAGAAGAAAAAAGAATCTTCGCGCCCTTGGCGTCTTTGCGGTGAAAACAAGTGAACAAGTTTCAACAACTTCTCAACAGTTCCGATGTCGTCATGGCCGATGGGGCGATGGGCACGATGCTGTTCGAAGCCGGCCTGCAATTTGGCGACCCGCCCGAAGTGTGGAATCTGGCTCACCCGGATCTGGTGCGCGGAATCCAGCGCGCCTACCTCGAATCCGGGGCGCAAATTTTGCTCACCAACACTTTTGGCGGCAACCGCTTCCGGCTTGGCATGCACAACCTGCAATCGCGCGTGCCGGAACTCAACCGCACCGCCGCCGTTATTCTGCGGGCCGAGGTGGATGCGGCCGGCGGCACGGCGCTGGTAGCCGGTGACATCGGGCCGAGCGGTGAAATCCTGGCGCCCCTGGGCACGCTCGACTATGCTGACGCCGTCGAAGGCTTCGCCGAGCAAGCCGCGGCGCTGGCCGCTGGCGGTGTGGACCTGATCTGGATCGAAACCATGTCGGCGCTCGAAGAGATGCGGGCCGCCATAGAGGGCGTACGCAAAGTTGCGCCGGGCCTGCCGCTGATTACCACCATGACGTTCGATACGCATGGCCGGACGATGATGGGCGTGAAGCCGGAAGACGCGGCCAAAACGTTGCTCGGGTGGGGGGCCGCCGCCGTCGGCGGCAATTGTGGCAACGGCCTGGACGAGTTGCTGGCGGTTGTCAAAAAGATGAAGGCTGTCGCGCCTGATGCTGTCCTCGTCTCCAAATCTAATGCGGGGATGCCCGAACTTGTCAACGGCAAGGCCGCCTATCGCGCTACACCCGACGCGATGGCGCAGTATTCAATCCAGGTGCGTGACGCCGGCGCGCGCATCATCGGCGCGTGTTGCGGTAGCACGCCGACGCATTTGAAAGCCATGCGCGAGGCTTTATCGCTGTAATTTTTCCTAACCGCAAAGGCGCGACCCCGCAAAGAGAAGCGGGGCAGGCGAACGCAAAGAAAGAAAAGAAAACTTCGCGCCCTTCGCGCCTTCGCGGTGAAATTTGTTGAATGAAAACGGTTTTGATTGCTTGCGGGGCGCTGGCCCGAGAGGTGCTGGCGATTAGAGAGAAATATGGGTGGGACGCCGACGTCTGGGGGGTTCCGGCTCTCCTGCATAACCGCCCCGACCAAATTCCAGCGGCAGTGCGCCTGCGCATTCGCGAAGCACGCGTTAAATATGACTGGGTCATTGTGGTCTATGGCGATTGCGGCACGGGCGGCATGCTCGACCGCCTGCTGGCCGAGGAAGGTGTGGAGCGCCTGGCCGGGCCGCACTGTTATGAAATGTATGCCAATGGCCAGAACGGCGTTTTTGAGAAGATGATGGAGGATCAGCTTGGCACGTTCTTCATCACCGACTACCTGGCCGGGTCGTTCGATCATCTTGTCGTCGAAGCGTTGGGCCTGGACCGCTTCCCGCAACTGCGCGATGATTATTTTGCCAATTACACCCGCATGGTCTATTTGGTTCAGCAAGATAACCCCGAACTGCGAGTCAAAGCTCAGTGGGCCGCCGACTACATTCAATTACCGCTTGAGATTTACTACACCGGTTACGGGGCTCTCGAAAGCCGTTTAGTGGAGAAGATGCAATATGGCAATCTATCAGATCGTGTACTGGCGTGACATCCCGGCGCAAGTCAAGACGAAAGCCGGCCGGGAGCGTGCGGCCAAACAATTGACGGAGCGCTTTCAGATTGCGATTGACGATGCCGCGATGCGGGCCGGGCTGGTTGGCAGCGATGAATATTTGGCCGAGTGGCGCAACGCCGAAGCCCAGGAGCGCGAGGGCGACCCAGAGTCAGTGGCCACCGCCGTTGCCGCCGAACTGGAGGCGACTTACCCGGATGAGCGGTTGACGGTGTTGGTGACGAACAAGGGTTGGGAATCGAAATAGAGAATTAGAGAATTGGAGATTGGCCCAATCTCCAATCTCCAATTCTCTAATCTCTTGAATGATGCGTTTCCTCCAGAACTACCCCCGCCTCCTTGAGACAGCCTATTCTGTCACCCACAAAATGCTCATGCCCTTCCGCCGCTGGCTCAAGCCGGGCGGGGTGATGGAGCAGTTGTTTGTTCGTGGCGAGATCATCAGCAAAGGCGCGGTTTTCAACTGCCAGATGTGCGGGCAGTGTGTTCTGCACAGTACCGGCATGACCTGCCCGATGAATTGCCCCAAGAATCTCCGCAACGGGCCGTGCGGCGGTGTGCGCGCCAACGGCCACTGCGAGATCAAACCAGAGATGCCGTGCGTGTGGGTACAAGCCTGGGAACGCTCGAAGGATATGCCGGTCTACGGCCCCGAAATTCTACGCGTCCTGCCGCCCGTCAACCGGCGATTGCAGGACACCTCAGCGTGGATCAATGACCTGACAGGCGAATCAATGAAAGCTCCGGCGGGGTGGACAGATTGACTCAGCACTCATGTAATCAGCGCCCTGAGCGGAGGGCAGGGGTGATGTTCCCATGCCCGCAGTCAAACGCTTCGCGTGCGGCGCTCGCAGAGCGAAACTTCGCGCGAGGGGCCGCACTCCTTCGGCAAGCTCAGGACAGGCTCTTCGACTACGGGCGCGAAAAAGCACCGCGCCCTCCGCTCAGGGCGCTACAACGAGGTGGGCTGAGTGACTCAATATAGCTCCGGCTCGCGCCTGGAACGAGTTTTGCGATCCGGCCGTTTCGCCGTCACTGCCGAACTCAACCCGCCCGACAGCGCCGACCCGCAGGCCGTTTATGATCGGGCGTTGGTGCTGTCTACCGTGTGCGACGCCATTAATGCCACCGATGCCTCAGGCGCGAACTGCCACATGTCCAGCGTCGGCATCTGCGCTCTCCTCACTCGCGCCGGTTACGAACCCGTGTATCAGATGTCGTGCCGGGATCGGAATCGCATTGCGATGCAGGGCGACCTGCTCGGGGCGGCGGCGATGGGCGTGAAGAACGTGCTGTGCCTGACTGGCGACGGTGTGCAAGCCGGGGATCAGCCGGAAGCCAAGCCTGTCTTCGATCTCGACTCGATGACCCTTCTGCGCACCGTGCGCATCATGCGTGACAAAGGCCACTTCCTCAGTGGCCGCAAACTTGACGTGCCACCCCGGGTCTTTGTCGGCGCGGCGGAGAATCCGTTTGTGCCGCCATATGACTTTCGCCCTCTGCGGTTGGGCAAAAAGATCGAGGCCGGGGCGGAGTTCATTCAAACGCAATACTGCTTCGACGTGCCCCGTTTGCGCGAGTTCATGAAAGTCGTGCGCGACAAAGGCTACGACAAAAAGGTATTCATCCTTGTTGGCGTTGGCCCTTTGCGTTCGGCCAAAATAGCTGACTGGATGCGGAACAATGTGCCGGGCGTCTATATCCCGGATGAAGTGGTCAACCGCCTCAAGGGCGCTCAGAAGCAAGCCGCGGAAGGCAAAAAGCTGTGCGTCGAGATTATCCAGCAGGTGCAAGAAATTGTTGGCGTGAGCGGCGTGCATATGATGGCGTACCGGCAGGAAGAACTGGTGGCCGAGATCATCGAAGAGGCCGGGTTGTTGCCGCGCCGCAGGCAGAGCGAATCGCTGGAAGCAAAAATTGCGCAAGTGCCTCACTCGACTTAACACTAAGACGCGAAGCCATGAAGACACAAAGTTTTCTTGACGCCTTTGTGTCTTGGCGTCTTCGTGTTGTAGAAAGGCGAGAATGGAAACCATCATCACCTCCCCAACCAAAACCGTCCGTATCGGACCCGCTCACCCGTTCGTCATCATTGGCGAACGCATCAACCCCACCGGGCGCAAGAAGCTGGCTGTCGAAATGGCCGCCGGAAACTTTGATCGCGTTCGTTCGGACGCGCTGGCCCAGGTGCAAGCCGGGGCGCACATGCTCGACGTAAACGCCGGCATCCCGCTGGCCGACGAGCCGGGTATTCTGGCCGAAGCCATTCGCATCGTGCAATCGATAACGGATGTGCCGCTGTGTATCGACTCGTCCATTGTCAAGGCATTGGAATCCGGGTTGGCGGCCTACCAGGGCAAGCCGCTCCTCAACTCGGTCACGGGCGAAGATGAGCGACTGGATGTGGTTCTGCCGCTGGTGGCAAAATACAAGTGCGCCGTTATCGGAATCTCGAACGACGAGACCGGCATCTCTGAAGACCCGGCCGTGCGCTTTGCGGTGGCCAAGAAGATCGTCGAGCGCGCCGAGTCATTCGGCATCGCGCGTGAAGATGTGCTCATTGACCCGCTGGCCATGCCCGTCGGCGCGATGCGTTATGCCGGCGCCGCCTTGTTCACCATCGTGCGCCGTTTGCGTGAAGAACTGGGAGTGAACGCCTGCTGTGGCGCATCCAATATCTCCTTTGGCTTGCCGGATCGCCCGGCTCTAAACGGCGCGTTTTTGGCGATGGCAATCACCGCCGGGATGGCGTGTGCGATTACCAACCCCATTGAGCCTGAGATCAAGACGATGATTCTGGCCGCCGACGTGATGATGGGCCACGATGAGAACTGTTACGCCTGGTTGGGCGCACACCGGGCGGCGAATGCGGCCAGCGCGGCGGAGGCCGGGGCAACCGCCGCCCCGGTGGATGCCGCCGCCGCCGAACGGGCCGCCCGCCGTGAACAGAGGCGGCAAGCCCGGCAATAGTAGCAACGGAGCAGTCATGTTGAACTTCAAGGACTTCGACATCCTGACCTTTGATTGCTACGGCACTCTCATTGATTGGGAAACGGGAATCTTGAATGCCCTGCAACCCGTGCTCACGGCGCATCGCATTGATCTGGCGATGGACAGCGCCCTTGAACTCTTTGGCCAACTGGAGTCCAGCGCCGAGAGCGGCGAGTATCGCAATTACAAGACTGTTTTGAGAACCGTGCTGGCCGGCTTTGGTTCGAAATTTGAGTTCAGCCCAACCGAAGAAGAGCTTGGGCGCTTTTCCGAATCGGTCAAAGACTGGCCGGCTTTCCCTGACTCGCCTCAGGCGTTGCAGGCGCTCAAAGCGAAATACAAGCTGGCCATTATCTCCAATATTGACGACGATTTGTTTGCCCTCTCTAATCAACGCTTGCAAGTGCAGTTCGACGGGATCATCACCGCCCAGCAAGCCAAATCTTATAAACCGTCATTGAACAACTTCCACATTGCATTTGAGCGCATTGGCCTGCCCCGGAACAGAATCCTGCATGTGGCCCAGAGCCTTTTTCATGACCTGGTTCCGGCCAAATCGTTAGGCCTGTCAACGGTGTGGGTCAACCGGCGCCATAACAGGCCAGGGTTTGGGGCGACGCCGCCAGCCCAGGCTCTCCCAGACCTGGAAGTGCCCGACCTGAGATCGTTGGCGCAAAAGATGGGGGTAATGTGAGCACACCCACCATTCAGTATTCCGACTTCACCAAAGTTGAAATGCGGGTGGGGCGCATCATCGCCGTTGACGATTTCCCCGAAGCTCGCTGGCCCGCTTACAAGCTTACATTGGACTTCGGCCCCTATGGCATCCGGCGCTCGTCGGCGCAGGTGACGAACTACCAGAAGGAAGAACTGCTGGGGCGGCTGATTGTCGCCGTCACCAACTTCCCGCCCAAACAGGTTGGCAAGTTCAAATCTGAAGTGCTGGTCTTAGGGGCGATTAATGCCGACGATGCCGTCATCTTGCTCAAGCCGGATGACAAGGCTGAGTTGGGTAGTCCAATTGCCTGACTGCTGGTTAAAACGTCTCTCCCGTTTTTGACGGGATTTATGGGTGTCACCCTGAGCGAAGCGAAGGGTCTCTGGCTGGTTGCGCCGAGATTCTTCGCTCAGAATGACAGGGGCGCTTTCCCGTTAAACCCGGGAGAGCCGTTAAAACAAAAGCGGCTTTCTGTTCAGAAGGCCGCTTTTGTTTCTCCGGCTGGTCAAGCCAGCTTATTCAGTAGACTTTATCGGAAATTAGCTCCTAGCCCGCGTCCTCGCGGGCGGCCCAACCGCGAGGACGCGGTTGGAGAGCGCGAAAGGCTATTCCCGATAACGTCTAGTTATGCATCCGCCGGGTTTCCGAAAGCAGTTGGCTGATTTCTTCGGTTGCCTGAGCGGTGGACACACCTTCTGCCGCCGCCCATTCCTGGCAGAGTTGTTCGTGAGCTTTTCGGAGCGAGAGCGTGTCCGCTTCGTTGAGCGGCTTTTGCCAGGTGCAGGCAGTTAAGTCGCGCACAACTTCGCATACCACCTGGAGTGAGCCTTGCTTTAAGCGCTCCATTAATTCGAGATGTCGCTGGCGATGGTCTTTGGTCAGCGTGGTTGGGCGGCTTTTCAAGATACTGCGAAACCGGACGAGATCATCTTTGGCCATCAGTGACCGAAGCCCAACGGTTTTGCCGGCTTCTATTGGCACCCAAACCGTGTTCTTCTGGGTAGCAACTTCGTAGTAGAGGCGAGCCTCTCCCCCAAAAAGCCGTTTCTCTTCGATTTTGACGATATGACCTATACCGTGAGCGGGATGAACGACGCGCTCACCAACTTTGAATTGCATGAGGCGTTCCTCTAAGGGTTGAATTTAATACCGCCGTGTGCCGCCGCCACCGGTCCGGCGGGGACGCCCGCCGCCCGGACTCTGGCGATTGCCAAAACCACCGCGTTGGTTGTTGCCAAACCCGCCACCCGTGCGTTCTTCACGTGGCCGAGCCATATTCACCGCCAATTCGCGATCGTTCATTTTGAAGGCGTTGAACATACTGATCGCTTTTTGCGCCTCAGCCTGGGTGGCCATTTCCACAAACGCGAATCCTTTAGACCGGCCGGTGTCGCGGTCCTTGATTAATGCCACTGAACTCACCGCGCCAGCTTGAGTGAACAGAGTGCGCAGATCGTCCTCCGAGGTGTCATACGACAAGTTGCCTACATACAATTTCAATTCCATGATTGATTCTCCTTGGGTTCGGCCAATCGAGCCGATTAACAATAATGCCGCCAGCCCACGAAAGGGTCTGGCGGCAAAGGGGCAAACGCAAAACCTGTAACTGGCACTATTTTACCATAGTTTACAGATTTTCCCTGAAGCAGTTATGATGTGCGGTAAAATAATACGACTCCCGAGCAGAAAGCGAGCAGAAAGCCGCTTTGTTTCTCGTTGGTTATGGCCGACTACAAAGGCCGCCGATGACATCCACAGCAGCACTCTCAAGCAAAGTTGCTTGTAACATCGCCTTGTGAGCCGCTATCAGATTTGCCCTCTCATAAATGACAGGCGCCAGGCTGACAGTTTCAAACTCGATAGCCGAGGCCAGCATCACCTGGCCGCCGGGACTAAAGATGGCTACGTTAGCATTATCCAGCATGTCAATTTTTCCCGAGACAACTCCAGCGCAGGCAGTAAGGAACAAGCCGACGACGATGCCGAGAACTAACCCAATAGCGCGGTTTTTCTTCGCCATGTTTCCTCTCCTTGTGGCAGCCCCCTTTATGGAAGTTGAAATACAGTATGTCACACCTAACTAGTCCGAGTCAAGTTCGCTACAAAAATCACTAAGGCGATTGACTTTTACCGCATTTTTCATAAACTACTGGCAAGCTCTTACCCATTCTTTGCTCGATTGGATAACGCCTTTGACCAACCCAACTCTTACCTGCGAAATTTCGTGCCGTGATGTTTGGAAGGTATTCGGGAAGAACCCGGAACGTCTCATAGAGTCGCTTGACCCTGAACAATCCAGAACCCAGATTCTTACCCGGACCGGTCATCTGGTCGCCGTGCGCGGCGTTTCGTTTGCCGTTCAGAAGGGCGAGACGTTTGTGGTGATGGGCTTATCGGGGAGCGGCAAGTCCACGTTGGTGCGGTGCATCTCGCGGCTCATCGACCCGACTCAGGGCGAGATTATGGTTGGCGGGCAGGACGTGGTGAAGATGGATGCTCAGCAATTGATGGAACTGCGCCGCCACAAGATCAGCATGGTGTTCCAGAATTTCGGCCTGTTCCCGCACCGCCGGGTGATTGAGAATGTGGCTTATGGCCTTGAGGTGCAGGGGATGAAGAAAGTGGATCGGCTGGAGCGGGCGGCGGCGATGATCAAGCTGGTGGGCCTGGCCGGGTGGGAACGGCATTATCCCAAGCAGTTGAGCGGCGGGATGCAACAACGGGTCGGGCTGGCCCGCGCGTTGGCGGTTGACCCTCAGATTCTTCTTTTCGACGAGCCGTTCAGCGCGCTCGATCCTTTGATCCGCCGTGACATGCAGGACGAACTGCTCAACCTGCGAACCAAACTGGGCAAGACGATCATCTTCATCACCCACGACTTCGCCGAAGCTCTGCGGCTGGGCGATCGCATTGCCATTATGCGCGATGGGCAGTTTGTGCAGGTGGGCACGCCGGAGGAAGTGGTAGCTCATCCGCTGAACAGTTACGTGAGCGCCTTCACCAAAGACGCGCCGCGCGCCAGGATTTTGACGGCGGCTACCATTATGAAGCCATGTCTCGGAGCGGAGGACACCGATCACCCGATGGTGGCGGCGACGGCTAAATTAGAAGAGGTGATCCGGGTCGTGGCCGCCACTGATTCACCAGTGGTGGTGGTGGACTCAAGCAAGCGGATAGTGGGTTGCCTGGATCGGGTGACGGTGATGCAGGCTTTGGTCAGCGAAGCGCAGGCCTGACCGGCAAGGGGGTGGCTTATGGTTGAAACACAAGTTAGCGCAGGCCCCGAACAAGCTTGGTGGCAAAAGACGTTACCTTTGGCGGCGATTGCTGGCGTCGTCATCCTGGGTCTGCTTCTGGGCGTCTATTTACCTGCCGAGTCCCACAATTTCCCCGCCGCCTGGAACCTGGGCTTGCGGGCGCCCGTTGACGCTTTTCAGGATTGGGTGATCGGCCATCGGGCGACGCACCCGCTCTTTGTGTTCTTCTTCGGGCCGCTCAGCGATGTGATCGATTTCGGCTTGCGGCGGATGGAAGATGTGCTCCTGGCCCTGCCGTGGTTGGTTGTGGTCGCCATCTTTGGCTTGATCGGCTACCGGCTGGCTGGTTGGCGGGTGAGCGCCTGGGCAATAGTCGGTTTGATGTTCATGGGCCTGGTGGGGCTGTGGAGGGAGAGCATGCAAACCCTGGCCCTAATGGGCGTCTCCGTCCTCATCGCGCTCCTCATCGGAATCCCAATCGGCATTCTGGCCTCGCGCAACAATGCGCTGGATGCGACGCTGCGCCCGTTTCTGGACGCCATGCAAACCATGCCGGCCTTCGTGTATTTGATTCCGGTTCTCCTGTTCTTTGGCATCGCCCGCGTGCCGAGCGTGGTGGCCACTGTCATCTACGCCCTGCCGCCTGTCATCCGCCTCACCAGCCTCGGCATTCGCCAGGTGCCACCCGAGATGGTGGAAGCCGCTACTTCGTTTGGCTCCACGTCTCGCCAGACTCTGTTCAAGGTTCAAGTGCCGCTGGCCATGCCGGCGATTATGGCTGGAGTGAACCAGACGATCATGATGGCCCTCGGCATTGTCATCATCGCCGCCATGATCGGCGCGGGCGGCCTGGGAAACGTCGTTCTTAAATCACTACAACTACTACAAGTGGGCCGGGCGCTGGAAGCCGGAATGGCGATTGTCTTCCTGGCAATCGTTTTGGACCGGATCAGCGAAGCCTTGAGCAAGATTGACTTCTCCCCTATCGAGCAACCGCTTCTGCCCCATCAAGAACCGACGAACTTGTGGGAAACCATTCTGGACAAATTTGACAACGCCTCGCACGTGGCCCCGTTGGCCGTAGCTCGCGCCCTGACCGCCGTTGGCCGAAAACCGGAGGCGCCATCCGGCCAGGCCTTTATCCGCCGCTATGGATTTTGGATCAACGGAGCTTGGCTCCTTGTCTTCCTGTTCATTGTGGCGTTGTTGATTCCCGACCTCCGCGCTTTCCCCGACTCGTGGAATCTCCACTTGAGTGTTCCGGTGGACGCCGCTGTGAATTGGATGAGCAGAAATTTGTTTGAGATCCCGCGTTGCGGCCCTGAGGCCCCGGCAACCTGCACGCCAATCATTGGCACCGGCCCATTCAGCGATTTCATTACGATCTGGATGTTGAATCCGATGCGCGATTTGTTCAGGAATGCTCTACCGTGGGTGGGCGTCGTTTTGCTAGCGGGTGTGTTGGGCTACTTGACCGGCGGCTGGCGCCTGGCTCTGTTGTCAGCCTTGAGTTTGATGGGGGTCGGTTTAATGGGAATGTGGAAGGAGAGCATGGACACCCTGAGCCAGGTGATTGTGGCCGTGCTCTTTGCGGTGGTCATCGCCATCCCGCTGGGCATTCTTTCCGCTCGCAGTGATTCCTTTCAGGCTTTCCTGCGCCCCTTCCTGGACACTCTGCAAACGATCCCTTCATTTGTCTACCTGGTGCCGGTCATCATGTTGTTCAACATCGGGCGCGTGCCGGGGTTAATTGCGGCCGTGCTCTATGCCCTGCCGCCGGGGATTAAACTGACCGATCTGGGGATTCGTCAGGTGGCGGCTGAAACGGTAGAGGCGGCCCAGGCCTTTGGCTCCACCTACCGGCAAACGCTTCTCAAGGTGCAGTTACCGCTGGCCCTGCCCACGATCATGCTTGGCGTCAATCAAGTGATCATGACCGTGCTGTCGATGGTCATCATCGCCGGTCTGGTGGGCGGGGCCGGGCTGGGGTTTGAGGCGGTGGCTGGTTTGGCCCGGAGTCAAACCGGGCGCGGCCTGGAAGCCGGAATCGCCATCGTCTTGTTGGCGATGGTGATGGATCGAATTACACAGGCCTGGGCGGCCAGGAGTTAGTCGGAGATTGTCAAAAGAAAGAGCAGGCTCCGCAATGTTGCGGAGCCTGCTCTTTTGACTGCTTGATCAACAGACTATTCGACGACCAGACTATTTGGGCAACCAGGCGCTCCACACGGATTCGTGCGAGTCAACCCAGGCGCGGGCGGCGTCGTCCACCGACTTGCCGTTCAGTTCAACATCGGCGATCATCGCGATTTGGTCTTCGTTGGTGTAGTTCATGTTCTTGAGGAACTGATAAGCCTCAGGCGCCTCGTCCTTGAGTTTGCTCCACACCGCCTTGTACAACACGTCCTTCGGGTAATCGCAGTCCACGCCGCCGGAACCGGCCTTAGCGCCGCAGGCGTCGGTGTACTCGGGCAGTGTGACTTCGGTAAGCTTATATTTGGCATGGATTGAGTGCGGCGTCCAGAAGTAGAACAGCACCGGCTCCTGGCGGCTGATGGCCGAGTCAACCGCCGCGAGGACGGCTTGCTCGGAGCCGGCCTGCACGACTTGCAGATTCAATCCCAAATTGTTAATGACATCCTGATCATAATACACCCAGCTTGGGTCGCCTTCCAGGAACTGGCCCTTGTCGCCGGTTTCAGCCGTCTGGAACATATCGGCGTGCGCCTTGATCCCTTCCCAAGTGCCGAGCGACGGATCCTGTTCAACCAGATAGGTGGGAACGTACCAGCCAATCTTGCCGACCACGCCTAGCCCGCCAAGGTCTTCGACAACCTTCTGATCGTCAACATACTGCTTGTGGTCATCGCCATGGCCTGACGGCCAAATTTCCAGCGTGGCGCTGAGATCGCCATTGGCCATCGCCGGGAACTGGGCGTTCTCGTCAATGTCAACGGTTTCGACAGTGTAGCCCAATTTGTCGGTGAGCAAAATCTTGGCCACGGCGACATTGACCGCCGACCCCGTCCAGGGATTGACGGCCAGCTTGAGGGTGGGCTTGGCCTTGGCGGCCCCGCCGCAGGCCGTCAGCACCAACGCCAGCACGGTCACGAGCGTCAACGCCGACCAAAACAGTGAAACACGTTTCTTATTCATTTTCTCCTCCTTAGAGAGATGGTAGGGTATTGGAAGAACGACCCGGTGGATTGAATTCTAATTTCTTGTGGGAAGGCTGTCAAACCCGGTTATAATTGGTTTCGAGTTGGATTACATATACTTCTAATATATCAGATTGTCAACCGGATTTATCATAGATTATGCTTCGCTCTACGTTGATCACCGCTTCTCGTCACCAGGCCGGGCAAAATGAGTCGCTGGGTGAAACCGCCTATCGCACCCTCAAAGAAAAGATCGTCACCCTACAACTGCCACCGGCGACTCTGGTGAACGAGTCGGCGTTGATGGCGGAGTTGGAGATGGGCCGGACTCCGATCCGCGAGGCATTCCAACGACTGGCGCATGAAAATCTCGTCGTCATCCTGCCGCGCCGGGGCATCCTCGTCGCTGACCTCAATCTGAGCGACCTGCAAAAAATCTTTGAGCTTCGCCTCGAACTCGAAGCTTACGCGGTCCGCCTGGCTGTCAAGCGAGCCTTGCCCGAGCAAATTATGGACATGGAAGCTCTGTTTGCCGACGCCGACGACCTCATCCGGACTGGCGACAATCACCAACTGATCCTGTTAGATCATCAAGCGCACCTATTGATTGCTCAGGCCGCCCACAATGCGTTTTTGCAAGAGACCCTCGAACGGCTTTACAACCACGTTCTACGGCTGTGGTATGGCTCGCTTCACAAAGTCAGCCGCCTGCGGGAAGCCATTGAAGAGCATCGCGACATCATTGCTGCGATCAAAGCCGGGGATGAAGAGCGGGCGGCGCAAATCATGCGCGCTCATATTGAAGGCTTCCAAACGGCGTTTACGGCTGTGTCGTGATCAAGGCGACCTTGCGCCAAGTCGGGCGGTGATTGAGCACAAAGATACCAGGGCACAAGGACACTAAGATTTTCGGCTCTACCGGGTTTAGCGTGATAAATTGCG
>CAYSIV010000134.1:0-15063 GCA_964431175.1 uncultured Anaerolineales bacterium | reverse complement strand
AGTTTCACGGCTTAGGTATACACTCGCCGAATTCACGGCTTAGGTATACAGCACCCAAAACCCTTTTCACCCCTTTCCCGGTTCTCTCGACCCCGCGCCTGGTGTTGCGTGCATTGCGTCCCACCGACCTGGACGATCTCTACGAGTACGCATCCGACCCTGAGATCGATCGCTTTACACCTTGGGAACACTACAAATCTCTGGACGAAGCCCGCGCAAATCTGGAGGAGTTTCTAGCTGAATACGTTCAGCATGGCATGGGCGCATGGGGCATCGAGCATCGCGCTGACCAACGCCTGATCGGGATCGCCAATTTCAGCCGTCCGCATCCGATCAATCGCCGCGTCGAAATGGGCTACACCATTGCCCGCGCTTATTGGAGACAAGGCTATGCCACCGAAGCCGCGCAAGCACTCATCCGCTTTGGCTTTGAGCAGATGCACCTGATTCGGATCGAAGCAGTTGTATTCCCGGAGCATTTGGCATCCGCACGGGTTCTTCAAAAAGCCGGCATGTAGTTTGAAGGCGTGCTCCGCAACTATCAGGTTTGGCGTGGTCAGCCGCGCAACCTTCATATGTATGCGGCGGCTAGCACAATGAAAGATTTGGAAAAATGACAGAGCCTTATACAATCATCCTTGAAACCAAAAGACTTCTCCTCAGGCGCCAGGTCATCGAAGATTTGGATGCGCTGTGGGTGCTCTATTGCAATCCCAACATCACAAAATACATTCCCGATGCGCCTCGTTCCTATGCAGAAGCCAGAGAAGAATTGGAACGGCACATGCACGGACATCCCAAACATCCCGAATTGGGACTTTGGGCGACGATGCAAAAGGAGACGGGCAAATTCATCGGTCGCTGTGGCCTGCTCCCCTGGACGATTGAAGGTCAAAACGAATATGAGAATCATTTCATCCCAGAGAATGATATTTGGATTGCGGCAATAGCGCTTCAATACGACTTCACTACCGTCCCCACCACCCCCTCTCCCAACAGCGCTCGCTTCACCGCTCCCGCCTCTACGCCCGAAAAAATCCGAATACTCAGCCCCGGCATGGCTTGCGCCTGGGCCAGCATCTCCAGCACCTTGCTCTCCATGCCGCCCGTCACGTCTGCCGCGTGTGAGCCGCGCAGAACCGAGCGAATGCTTTCGACGTTGGCCGAGTTGATGAGCGGGATCACGTCGCCATCCGGCCAGCGGGTCAGCACGCCGCGCTCGATCCCGGCCAGAAAAATTTCCGAAGGGGCAGGGCGCAAGTGCGTTGCCAGATAGCGAAACTCATCTTCGGTGGAGATGATGGTGCCGCCGCGAACTTCGTCCACCGCCACGTCGCCATAGACCAGCGGGACAAGACCATGGTCGAGCGCGTTTTGGATCGGGGCGACGGCCATTTCGACGATGACCCCGTCTCGGCAAACGACCGAGGCCGAGGGTTGGGCGTTGATGGCCGGAATGCCTGCCGCGCGCAGGGCATCCAGCACGTGCCGGTTGAGTTTGGCGGCCACGTGGGCCACGTTGGCGAAGTTGCGCCACTGCGCGGGCGTGTGCACGCCTTGCCGTGTGCCGTACTTCTTGGCTTCGGTGTGGCCGAACGAGCCGGAACCGTGACCGACGACGAGGCGCAAATCTGGCCGGGTTGCGAGGGCGGCAACTTCATCAGCCAGCCGGGCCAGCACCTCGGGCAGAACCGTTTGCTCGCGGCTCTTGTCGGTGATGAGGGAGCCGCCGAGTTTAAGGAAGCACAGTTGGTTCAATATTTTCACCGCAAAGGCGCAAAGGGCGCGAAGAAAACCTTGCTTCCTTTTCTTCTTGGCGTTCTTCGCGTCTTCGCGGTTCATTCTATTTGAGTTGTAATGACTCGTTTGGCGCCAGCAGAAAGCAGGGCATCGCGCACTCGCTCCTCAGTCGCCTCTGTCACCAGCGCAATCATATTGCCGCCGCGCCCGCCGCCGGAGAGTTTTGCGCCCAAAGCTCCTCCGCGCCTGGCCGCTTCCACAAGTGAATCCAGTTCGGGGCAGGAGACGCCTATCTCGCGCAAGACGGCGTGATTGTCCGTCATCAGCGGGCCAAGTTGCTCAGGTTGGCCGTTTTCGATCAGCGTCCGCGCCTGGCGGGCAATCTCGCCACAACGGTCAAAAAGTGATTCGTACCTGGCCGGGTCGGCCTGCCAGGCGGCGCGCACGTCGCCGACCGCGATCTTGGTCGGGCTGTGAATGCCGGTGTCGGCAACGGCGAGGCGGAAGGATTGTGGGACGTTGAAGGTTTCGATGGCTGGATGTTCACCCTCACCCCCAGCCCCTCTCCCAAGCGGGGAGGGGGGACGTACAAAATAAACCGGTTTCTCAAAAGCGATGACGGTGTTATCAATGCCCGACGGCGTGCCGTGATGCAGTTTCTCGACTTCGTAGACGAGCGATGAGATTGTGGCCGGATCGAGATCGCGATTGAAGTGACGGGCGAGGGCACGGGCGATGGCGGTGGACACTGCCGCCCCACTGCCGAGTCCACCGGCGATGGGGATGGTGGATTCGATGACCAGCGTCACCCCTGAAATGGCGGCCTCACTCAGGGCGGCCAGCGTCTGGCGGATGATCGCGGCCAGGGGATCGTTGTCGGCTAAATCGGCGAGTCGGACGGTTCGATTTTGATCGCGGGCTTCGACGATAAAGTCGCCGCCGGTTTCAATTACCGTGGCCCGCGCTGAAACTTGCCAGACCGGCGCGGCGATGGCCGGGCGGCCATACACGACGGCGTGCTCGCCGAAGAGAATGAGCTTGCCGGGAGCGGTTGCGGTGATCATCTTCCGAGATACAACACTCCAGCCGCGAAGAGGCCCCAAAAGACAAACGTGAGCATTAGCGGCCAATCTTGGAAGACCAGTTCGTCGGGCGCGCCGCCCTCATGCCGGACGTGGATGAGATAGAGATAGCGGAAGATGCCGTACAGCACAAACGGGATGGTGAGCATCATGGCGTGATTTTTGGGCAGGTTTTCGGCCGAGAAGGTATAGAACGAGTAGGCGATGATGGCGCTGGTGGAGACGGTGCTAATCAATTGATCGATCAACTCAAGGTTGTAGTTGGCTAGCACCGCGCGGTGCTCGTTCGCTTGCCCTTCGAGCAGGATGATCTCACGGCGGCGCTTGCCCAGCACCATGAACAGGGCCAGCAACGTCATGCAGATGTAGAGCCAGGGCGAGAAGCGTTGCACATCGACCAGCACCACGCCGGCGCCGACGCGGAGGACAAACCCGGCGGCCACCAACAACACGTCCACGATGACGACGTTCTTCAACCAGAAGCTGTAGAGAATGTTGCTAACCAGGTAGAGAAGCGCCAACCCGCCGAACTGTGGGCTGAGCGCAAACGACCCGCCGAGGGCGAATGCCAGAAAGAGCACGGCGGCCACAACCGCCGTTTGCTTGGAGAGCGTGCCGGCGGCCAGCGGGCGATGCTTCTTCTTCGGGTGCAGGCGATCTTTTTCAATGTCGGCCAGGTCGTTGATGATGTAGACAGCGCTGGCGAGCAGACATAGCAGGCCAAAGGCAATGAGTGTGCGAGTGAAGTAAACCGGGATGAAAAGCTTGACGTCGAAGACCAGCGCCGCGAACACGACTGCATTTTTGCTCCATTGGCGTGGACGCATGGTTTTGAGCAAAGGCGGAAGACTCATGCGGCGTATTATAATCGCCCCATGGCTAAAGACAAAAAAATCCGCCTGGATGCGCTATTGATGGAAAGCGGCTTGGTAGAATCGCGGGAAAAAGGCCGGCGGCTGATCATGGCCGGGGAAGTGACAGTGAACGGTCAACTGGCCGACAAGCCGGGTTCACTGGTGGCCGCCGACTCTGCCGTAGGAATCAAGACCCAGCCTCGATTTGTGAGTCGGGGAGGGGAAAAGTTGGCGGCGGCGGTCGAGTCGTTTGGGTTGAAGGTGAGTGGCCGGGTCTGCGCCGACGTAGGCGCGTCCACCGGCGGCTTCACCGATTGCCTTTTGCAAAACGGGGCCGTCAAGGTTTACGCCGTTGATGTTGGCGCAGGCATCCTCGACTGGCGATTGCGTAATGACCCGCGCGTGGTTGTCATGGAAGAGACGAATGCTCGCTATGTGAAGCAGTTGCCTGAGCCGGTGCGGCTGGTGACGGTTGATGCTTCTTTCATCTCGCTGAAAATTCTGTTGCCAGTGGCGCAGAAGTGGCTTGCGCCTGACGGCGAGATCGTGGCGCTGATCAAGCCACAATTTGAGGCGGGCCGGAATCGGGTAGGCAAAGGCGGCGTCGTGCGCGATCCCGAAGTGCACCGCACGGTGCTGACTGAGGTGTTAGCATTTGCCGAGTCGCTTGGCTTGAGCACAGCGGGCCTCATTCGCTCGCCACTCCTTGGCCCGGCGGGTAATGTGGAGTTTTTGGCGTGGTTGGGCGGGCAGGGCGACCCAATTGAATCTGTGATTGAGAAAGTTTTACGGTGAAAACAGAAACCCGTTTTCTCTTAATCGCTATTCTCCTGGCAGCCGTCTTTTTTCGCTTTCACGCCCTCACCGAAGTGCCGCCCGGACTGACCCATGACGAAGCTGACGTAGGCTTTTTTGTCCGCCAAGTTGCCAACAACACCGGTTTTGTAATTGAAGCGCCCTACGGTTACGCCAACGAGCCTTTTACCAAATACAGCGCCTCGGTTGTCATGTGGTTAGTTGGGCAGAGTGATTGGGCCTTGCGCGTGCATCAGGCGTTGTGGGGTGTGTTGCTGGTGGTCTTCACCTACAAGTGGGGGCAGGCAGCGTTTAATCGCAATGTAGGCGTTGGCGGCGCCGCTCTGACAGCGGTGAGCTACTGGGCCACTGCCACCAGTCGCTTTGCCCTCAACAGCAACCCGACAGCGGCGCTGTTCACTGGCGCGGTATGGCTGATGTGGATCGCGCTTTTTCGCGAGCGATTGCGCTGGCGTTGGCTGGCCTGGCTTGGGTTTGCGCTGTTGCTGGCCTGCTCATTGCTGACGTACGAGGCTTCTCGCGGCGCGTGGTTGTCGTTGCCGGCATTTCTACTCTATTTCGCCCTCGCGAGTGCGGCCAACAAATTTGCCGCAACGCGATTTAAATTGCCAACGTCCAACCGTCTCGCCCAGTTTGCCGCGGCACTCGCTCTTGGCACCGCGCTGGCCCTGCCTCATCTCCTCAACCCGCTGGCCTGGGGGCGATCAAGCACGCTGGCCGGCCCGCTGACCGAAGCGGCGCACGGCAACCCTGGCCCATTATGGGCCAACACCGTCGAGACGTTTGAGGCGCTCTTTCATATCGGCGATAACTTTACGGTATACAACCTGCCCGGCCGCCCGACCATTGACCCGGCGATAAGTCTTCTCTTTGTTGGCGGCGTGTTGTGGTGTTTCTGGCATTGGCGCACGCCTCAGGCCATCTATACTTTATTGTGGCTGGCGGGCGGCCTGGCGCCGGCCACGATTTCTGGCGCGCGCTGGATCATGTTACACGCTATCACCGTCCAGGGCCTGATCGGTGTGTTGAGCGTCATCGCCATCGATGAGCTGGCTGGTATTCTGCGCCAGCGCGCGCGGTATGTGTGGGTTGCCTTTGCCGGCTTGGTCGTCCTCGTCGGCGGCTGGACCTATCGCGACTATTTCCTCGTTTGGAGTCAAGCTCCCGAAATTCGTGTTGCCTACTTATCAAATTTCAGCGCGGTGATGGATTACGTGCGCCACACTCCGCACACCGGCTCGGTGACGTTGTCGTCGCCTTTCCCTAATCCGCCTCACGATCCATTCTGTTTTGATCTCCGGGTGCGTCGCAATGATATTGACGTGCGCTGGTTCGATGCCCGCCAGGCTCTCGTTTTCCCGCAAGCTGACGACAGCCTGCTCGTGGTCCCTTCCACCACGCCACCGGATCCGATCTTCGCCGCGCATCTTCCCGGCGCTGAACGCCATGTTGTGCGCCCCACAGATGTTGATCCCTACTTTGATACTTTGCTCTGGAATCCACGTGCGGCTTTAGGATCGTGGCTTAACGATCCGTCGCTGACACTTATCCGGCCGCCAGCCAATTTCGGCGGCGCCGCAGAACTGGTGGCGTTTCAAGTTTTGACTCTCGAGGTGAAGCCGGGCCAGACGGTCACGACGATGTCCTTCTGGAAGGTTTTGGATCCTACCGCATTAGGGCCGCGTCACCCGGCCAATTATGCGCCCGAGGCCCGCCTTTTCATGCAACTGCTCGACACGGGCGGCAACTACATTACTGGCGACGACCGCCTCGACGCGCCCGCCTGGAACTGGCATACCGGTGATACCATCGCCCAAATTCATCGCCTGGCGTTGCCGCCCGATCTGCCGCCCGGCACTTATGAACTTCGCACCGGTATTTACACCTTGCCCGATGTGATCCGAATCGCAGGCGCGGATTTTGACTCGATCGGCCTCGGCGCGGTTGTTGTGGCCGGACCTTGAGGGCAAACCTCACGAACCGCCTATGGGCGACTTAATAACTCACTGGACTTTGGCAAGTCTCTGGAATCAAGGCTTTAGCCGGTCATGCGCGCACCGGCTGAAGCCTCGATTCCAGCGAAAAATGTGGGCTGTTGCCAAACTCCAGTAACTCATCTTACGCAAACCGCTCTGGTGTCATTCCCGCGTAGGCGGGAATCCAGGAGTGGCAAGACTGGACACCCGTTCCCCGTTTGCACGGGGGCAAGCTTCGCGGGTGTGACGTTGCGTAAGGTGGTGTGCACGCAAAACATGTCAGCCAATTCCTGGCGAGGAGGCCGCATCCCTTGATGCGGCCCTGGTTCGCATCTGGGGATGCGAACCCCTCTGACAACCTTTGCGTGCACACGGTAAGGTGAGTTAATAACACAGGTTCTTGACTCCCTCTTCCCCGAGTGCCATAATCACTTGTATGAAAATGGAACGTATGTCGAGCGAGTTGACCAACACGCACCATGTCTTCCGGCTGTTGGTCTTGTACCGGTGGTTCAGTCTGATCCCGCCGATTCTGTCACTGGCCGCCGGCTGGCATAGTGACCGAACGCTCTCCGCTGGCGCGCTAGCCGGGGCCGTTGCCGTTAATCTATTCATTACCTTATTCCCCGCTCAACTCAACGCCGCGCTTCAGCAACGCTCCTGGCTCGTCCTCGTTGATTTGCTCTTCTGCACAACGCTAGCGGTCATGACTGACGGGTGGAATACGCCCTATTATCTCTATACCTTCAGCCCCATCGTCGCGGCCGCCTTCTTCTTTTACCTGCGCGGTGCGGTGCTGGCCTCAGCGGGCATGGCCGCCCTGTTTGTAGGCCTTGGCTTGTGGACGGCAGAACGCCAGGTATTGCGGCTTGTAGCAGAAGTGGTAGGCTTCTTTCTTATTGGCGGCGCATTCGGCTACGCCACTACCTTGTTATCTCGCCTCCAGATTTCTCACACCCATCTCGACCATGCCCTCCGTGACCTGGAAGTAATCCATCAATTGACCCTCTCCATGCAGAGCGCGGCCGATGTTTATGAAGTGGAAGAAACCGTGCTGACGGCAGTGACCCACGACCTCGGATTCAGCGGCGCTACCATCGCGCTGGTGGATCAGAACGAGCGGGTGGTCACATCCTGGTTAGGCAAAACACGAGATGGCCGTGTCCTGTTTGCGGGCGGCCTGCCGCACCCGGCTCGCGTCCCTCTCGCCGCCGAGGCCGGGGCCGTTGCCCGGTGTTTGCTGGAAGGCCGGGCGCAATTATCGGCGCGTGGCCTGCTCACGCCGGATGAGTATCTCAATGCTCATTTAGGGACTCAGCCGTATCATCTCTTTCCAATGTTGTTGCGCGAACACCCGGTTGGTGTGTTGCTCGTCGAGGCCTCCGAGGGCGATAACCCGGCTCATCTTCAATCTTTGCAAGCCATCGCCAGCCAGGCGGCTGTGGCGGTCGGCACAACAATGATGTGCATTGATCGCGCACAACGGCTGGCGGTGCAGGATGAGCGCCTCCGTATCGCGCAAGACATTCACGACACCACGTCGCAGACTTTGTTTGGCCTCCATTACGCCCTTGATGCTTGCGCCAGGTTATTGCCCGATCAGCCCGGCCAGGTCAAGGCCGAACTGGAAAGTCTCAGCCGCGTGGCGGAGACGGCCCGGGCGCAACTCCGGCAATCCATCCTCAACCTGTGGCCGTCAGAAATCACTGCCGAACGTTTCACGGCTGATCTGCAGAAATTTGCGCGCGAGCATTGTCAGACTGACGGACTAGACCTGGCCGTCGCCGTGCGTGGCGACTTTCAGCGTCTTTCACCAGGCGCTCGCCGGGGCCTGTATCGCATCGCGCAGGAAACCGTCACCAACGCGGCGCGGCACGCGGCGGCCTCTCATGCTTCCATCTGTTTGGAAGTGCGGCCTGACGAGGCGCTGTTGATCGCGCGTGACGATGGTCGCGGCTTCGACCCGGACACGGCATTGGCGCGCGAACGTGACCGGGAACACTTCGGCTTGCGCGGCATTCGCGAACGAGTGACGTCTCTCGGAGGAACCAGCGAAATCCTTTCCCGGCCCGGCGCCGGCGCGACTGTGCTGGTCAGTATTCCGATCGCTAATGGCCGCTTCGCTTAGCAAATAGCGGATGGCAACCCGCCCGCCATCAGCCACGCGAAGCGGCTATCTGCCACCCGCCATTCACCCTATGCCACCCGCCATCCGCATCCTCATCGCCGACGACCACGAAGTGGTTCGCAAGGGGTTGGCGATGGTTCTGCGCCTCGAACCGGGCTTTGAAGTTGTCGGCGAAGCCAAAGACGGCGCGGAGGCGGTGCGGCAGGCGCAAGCGCTATGCCCCGATGTGTTGTTGCTTGATTTGAAGATGCCCGCCCTGAACGGCGATGCGGCGGCCCGGCAGGTGCGCTTGCACTGCCCACGAACCCGCATCCTCATCCTGAGCGGGGCCGAAATTGACGAGGCTGTGCTGGACGCGATTGAAACGGTGGACGGTTACGTGAGCAAAGATATCAGCCCGGACGAATTGGCCCGCGCCATCCGCCACGTGGCGGCGGGCGGGCGATACGTCCACGCGGCGGTGACGACAGCTTTGCAGGAGCGCCTGGGCGCGCAATTGAGCCTTCCCGCCGGCTTGCGTGTCTCACTGTCTCCCCGCGAATTGGAAGTGCTGCGTTTGATGGCAACGGCGGCCACGTACCGGGAAATCGGCCAGAAGCTGTTCATCTCTGAGGAGACCGTCCGTTCTCACACCAAAAATATCCTTGCCAAACTTGATCAGCCGAACCGCACCCAGGCCGTGGTGGCCGCGGTGAAGATGGGGTTGATCAAACTGGACTGATCGACTCCCTTTTTGGAAAACTGTTGTATTATTTTGGCCAGCGGGAGGCATCATGCCCAAGACTCAAAACAGAAAAAAGCCTGCTCCCCGCCGCAGGCCCCGTGCCGACGATGCGCAGGCGTTGATCACCGTCGCCGAAGCGCTCAACCGCGAGGCCGGACTCAAAGAGGCCCTGGCGATCAGCCTGGAAGTCGCCTTGACTCTCGTCGGCTCGGAGACCGGCTGGATCGTTTTGCTGACCGAGGAAGACGGCACGCGGCTGGCGGCGGCGCGCGGCCTGCCCCCGGCGCTGGAAGCCGACGACCGCGCCGCCATGCGCTGGCCGGATTGCGCCTGCCTGCGAAAACTCGCCGCAGACGAATTGGGCGGCGCGCGCGTGATCGAGTGCGAGCGCATCAAGAAGGCGCGCGGCGATAAGCGCGGCCTGCGCCGTCACGTCAGCATCCCCATTCGCGCCAACGGCCAACGACTCGGCAACGTCAACCTGGCACTCCCTCCGGGGCGCGACGTTAGCGATACAGAGCTTCTTTTGCTCACCACCATCGGGAATCAAATCAGCGTGGCCGTCCATCGGGCGCAGTTGTACGAGGGCGCGAAGACGCGGCGTGTTGACGAGGAAAGCGCGCTGTTACGGCTTTCGCAATCCCTGTTGAGCGAAATCGATCCGCAGAGGATGATGGACACGGCGGCGCGCGCCGCGGCCGAGGCCCTGCAAACGGAATTGGCGGCCATTGCATTATTGGACGAGGCCGAGCAGACGATTTCGGGCAGGGCGCACGTCGGTTGGCCGCCTGAGTTCTTCGCGCACCTTCGCCAGATTCCGATGTCCGAGGACAACGCCGTCCACTACGCCATCCGCACGCGATCCCCGCTCGTCATTCCCGACGAGGCCGCCGAAACGCGCGTCGGCGCCCCGGATTTCATCAAACAACTTGGAATCGTTTCGTCGTTGATTGTGCCGATGCTGGTGGCCGGGCGCGCGGTGGGCGGTCTGGTCGTCAATAGCCGGACGAAACGCGACTGGAGCGAAGATGACGTGCGCCTGCTGTCGCTCATTGCGAATACGACCGCGGAAGCGCTTGAGCGGGTGAGACTGTTTGACACTGTGGGGCAAAGCGAACGAAAATTTCGCGCGCTGATCGAACACAGTTACGACGCAATAACGCTGATAGACGCCGGGGGGAGGCGCATTTACAACAGCCCCTCTAATACTCGCATTACTGGCCGTGCGCCAGAGGAGACTGTTGGGCAGAACTTCGCCGAAGCCCTCCACCCCGACGATGTGCTGGCCGCCGCCGATCTCTTCGCCCAACTTCTCCAGAGCCCGGGCGTCACACTGCAGACTCAGGTTCGTGTCCGGCACAAAGATGGATCGTGGCGGTGGGTTGAAGCGACCGCCACGAATCTCCTGGGCGATCCGACAATAGGCGCGATTGTCGCCAATTACCACGACATCACCGAACGCAAGCAGGCGGAAGACGCGCTTCGCGAAAGCGAGGAACGCTATCGCACGCTTGTCGAATACGCCTCCGATGGCATCTTCCTGGCCGACGCGCAGGGCCGCTACCTGAATGTGAACCCGCGCGGCTGTGACATGCTCGGCTACTCACGCGAAGAACTCCTGAGCATGACCATCGCCGACCTGATAGCGCCCGAGGAACTGGCCGCCCGGCCGATCCGCTTCGACGAACTGCGCACTGGCAACGCCCTCATCAGTGAACGCCAACTGCGCCGCAAGGATGGCAGTCTGCTGGAGGTGGAAATCAGCACCCGCATGTTGCCCAATGGCCGCTTGCAGGGAATCGCGCGCGACATCACCGAGCGCAAACGCGCGGAAGAGGAACGCGACGAAATCCTGGAACAGGTGCGCGCCGGGCGCGAGCGGCTGCAGGCGGTCTCACGGCAACTGCTGGATGTCGAGGAGGCCGAGCGCCGCCACATCGCCCTCGAATTGCACGACGAGGTGGTGCAGACTCTCACCGGCCTGCGGTTACTCCTCCAGCCCCCGCCGGGCGTTCTGCCCGAAACTCTGGCGGCCCGGCTGAGCGAAGCGCAACAGATCGTGGAAGAACTGGTGGCGCGCGTGGAAGAACTCTCGCTCGACCTGCGGCCGGCCGCGCTCGACGACATGGGCCTGTTGCCGGCCCTGCTCGATCATTTTGAGCGCTACACCGCTCGCACCGACGTGCGCGTAGCCTGCAAACATTCCGGCCTCCAGCGCCGCTTCCCGCCGCAGATTGAGATCGCCGCGTACCGCATCGTGCAGGAGGCGCTCACCAACGTGGCCCGCCACGCCGGCGTCGCCAATGCCGTTGTGCGCCTGTGGGCCAACGCCGAGAGCCTCGGCATCCAGGTGGAAGACGCGGGCGCGGGCTTCGACCCCACCGCGCCACCGCCGGGTGGATTCACCACCGGGCTTTCCGGTATGAGAGAACGGGCGCGGCTGTTGGGCGGAGACCTCACCCTCGAGTCCGCGCCGGGCGAGGGAACGCGCCTCACGGCCGAACTGCCGCTGGACAATCCGCTGGAAAAGCGTGAGCGGCCGCGATGAGCGCCACCATCGTCCTCGCCGACGATCACCGCATCGTCCGTCAGGGACTGCGCGCCCTGCTCGAAGCCCAGAGCGACCTGCGCGTGATCGCCGAAACGGGCGACGGGCTGGAAGCCGTGGAACTGGTGGAGCGCCTGGGCCCGGACGTGCTGGTGGTGGACGTGATGATGCCCGGCCTGAACGGGCTGGAGGTCACGCGGCAGGTGCGCCAACGCTGGTCGGCGACGAAGGTCATCGTGCTTTCCATGCGCACGGGCAAATCCTATGTGGCCGAGGCCCTGCGCCATGGCGCCGGGGCGTACGTGCTCAAATCCTCCGGCGTCGCCGATCTGGTGCAGGCGGTGCGGGAGGTGATGGCCGGAGGCCATTATCTCAGCCCGCCGCTCTCCCGTGAGGCGCTGGAGGCCTTCGCCCGGAACGCCGAAGAGGCGACCCTCGATCTTTACGAAACGCTGACCGGCCGCGAACGGCAGGTGCTGCAACTGGCCGCCGAGGGCCTGACCAACGCCGAAATCGGCGCGCGCCTCTTCATCAGCCCGCACACTGCCATGACCCACCGCTCCAATCTGATGCGCAAACTGAGCCTGCACAGAGAGGCTGACCTGGCGCGCTTCGTCCTCCGGCGCGAGACCCTGCCCTTCGACGAGTAAGGCCAGTCACTGCCCGACCCCTCGCGCGCCCCGCCACACCCTCCACTTGATTCTGATGGACCTCGCTCTCGCCGCGCGAGGCGTGCCCGCTTCGCGCCCGTCGGGGAGGGGCGGGTGTGACCATCCTCAGAATCTACGCTGGAAATACTTTGCTTTCAGTATGGACGCTCAAATGAATCAGGCCTAAATTGGAGTGGAGCAGTCCTATTTCTGCTCGGGTGGATTTCCCTCCAATGAAGCGAATTCGTCTCTTGCTGGTTGACAATCATCCCACCTTCCTGCGCCTCGCCGCCGACTTCCTGCGCGAACACCACGCCGGGAAGATTACGGTAGTGGGCACGGCGCGGACAGTTCAAGAGGGGCTGGCGCTGGTCCACGCGTTGCATCCGGATGTGGTCGTGTTCGACCCGTTCTCACCGGCCCGGTCAGCGAAGACGATCTTGCCGTTTCTGCGCGCCGCGCTGCCGGGAGTCGGGCTGGTGGTCTTGAGCGCGCGCCGCGAGGGCGTTTATCGGCGGGCCGCGCTGGCCGCAGGCGCCGACGAGTTCGTGCCCAAGGCCGACATCGTCGCCGAGTTACTGCCGGCCATCCGGCGCGCCGCCAGACAGGTCCGGCCGGGTGCAGGCAAAGGGGAGAAGACCCACCATGCCTAGTGAAGACGAGCAGAATGATGCGCTGAACAAACAGGCCGTCGAGCGCCAACCCACGCCACATGAGGCAACGGTGAAGCAATCACCCGCTGGTGTTCCGCCGGAGGGCAGGTGGGGGCTGCCGCCAACTCGCGGCGTTGCCATCGCCGCCGTCTTCCTGGCGATCACGGTGCTCTCGTCCGGGGACCTGATCGAGATCATCCCCGTCTTCGCTCCCTTCGTCGCCGGGCCGCTGTTCCCTTTTGTGCACGAGACGCACGACATTCTGGCAGCGATGCTGGCTCTCTATGTAGCCCACAAACTCACTCCGGCGGTCGGGACGATGGCTATGCTGTGGCTCTTCGCTCTGCATCTGCCGTACGCTTACCTCAGATTCCCGGCGGAACTGCCAGAGTTAGTCCGGATTGCGCTAACAGGGGCAGCCGCTTTCCTGGGCATCTACATCATCTCGCTGCGCAAGCGGGCCGAGGAACGGCTTCGCCTGCAGGCCACCGCGCTGGACGCGGCTGCCAACGCCATCTTCATCACCGACCGGCAGGGCGTCATCCAATGGGTCAACCCGGCCTTCAGCCGCATCACCGGCTTCACGGCGGAGCAGGCCGTCGGCCAGACTCCGCGTATCCTCAAGTCCGGGCAATACACCCGCGCGTTCTATCAAACGCTGTGGGACACGATCCTCGCCGGCGAGGTCTTGCAGGCCGAGATGGTCAATCGCACAAGGGACGGCGGCCTGTTCACCGTCCAGCAGACCATCACCCCGCTGCGAAATGCACAGGGCGAGATCAGCCACTTCACCGCCATTCAGCAGGACATCACCGAGCGCAAGCAGGCCGAGGAAGCGCTGCGGGAGAGCGAGGAACGCTTTCGAGCGCTGATCGAGAATAGCAGCGACGGAATTGTGCTGGTTGACGCCGACGGGAAGGTACTCTACGACAGCCCCTCGGTCAGGCGAATCCTGGGCTACGCCCACGACGAACGCATCGGGCGCAACGTATTCGAGTTCATCCATCCCGAAGAGCGCCAGACTGGCCTTGAGCGTTTCGCCGCATTCGTCCAACAGCCGGGCGCAACCGTAAACTCCCAAGGCCGATACCGGCACAAGGATGGTTCGTGGCGCTGGCTGGAGGCCGTCCGCAACAACTTGCTTGACGAACCGAGCGTACAGGCCGTTGTCGTCAATTACCGCGACGTGACCAAGCGCGTGCGAGCGGAACAACGTCTTACCGCACAGTACGCCGTTTCCCGCGATCTGGCTGAATCGGGCACGCTGGCTGAAGCCTCGCCCAAGATCCTGCAGGCCATCTGCGCAAGCCTGGAATGGGATCAGGGCGAGGTGTGGAGTGTGCTGTGGAACGCCGACTCGCAGGCCAACGTACTGCGTTGCGTCGGGACCTGGCAGCCGCCGTCGCCGTCGTTCCCGGAGTTTGAGGCCGTCACCCGGCAGATTGAATTCGCCCCCGGCGTCGGCTTGCCGGGGCGTGTGTGGGCGAGTGGCGAACCGGCCTGGATTCCCGATGTCACCCAGGACGCGAACTTCCCGCGCGCGCCGATTGCGGCAAAAGAAGGATTGCGCGCCGGCTTTGCCTTCCCGCTCAAGTCGGATGGGAGAGTCCTCGGCGTTATGGGATTCTTCAGCCGCGAGATTCACCAGCCCGATGACGACCTGCTGAAGATGCTCACCGGCATCTCCAGCCAGATCAGCCAGTTCATCGAACGCAAGCGGGCGGAAGATGGGCTTTGGAATGCAGAAGCACGCTATCGCACGATATTTGAGCAATCACCGAATAGCGTTCTTCTGATAGACCTTGAAACGGGAAAGACCATCGAGGCGAATGAAACGGCGCACAAGCAATTGGGCTACACCCGTGAGGAATTTGCTGCTCTGAGAATCTCTG
>CAYSIV010000133.1:0-15065 GCA_964431175.1 uncultured Anaerolineales bacterium | reverse complement strand
CTGTTCCCCCTCATCCGGCCCGTGATGGAGAAAGTGGGCAACATCGTTCAGCGGCACATCGCCCGGCGAAACGTAGAGACGATTTACCTGGTGGGCGGCACGTGCGCTTACCCCGGCATGGACGGGGTGGTGGCCGAATACACAGGAATCAATACCATCGTCCCGGGCAAACCGTTGTTCATCACGCCGCTGGGCATCGCAATGCACAACTGAAGGAAATCCCAACTTCCAAAAACCCAAATTCCAAATAACCTGCTTCCACCGCTTCTCCATCGTCTCATTTCACTGTAAACGGAAATTGCACCAGTTCTGTCTGCGCCCGTCTTCGGCGGGTTGATCCACACCGCCGTCGGCAAGGCCGGACGCTGGTTGCGCCCTCACTGGAAGAACTGCGGCGGCTGGTGAGGCCGGCGGTTCGGGCTGTTCGCAGACAAGTTGTGAATTCCAATGAGCAGATGGCCCTGCTCTAGCAACAACAGGCCGCCCGCGCCCGAGAGGCGGTGCGACTCTGGACGCAAATGGGTAGCCCCAACGCCCAACGGGCGTAGCAAGTGGTGGTACAGTTGCAGGGTGGGGCACCGGTCAGCAGTGGCCCCTCCCCGGCGCAGATTCTGCAACAGTTCGACCGTTTGATTGACGCAACAGTAGAGGCGGCGGAGGGCAATCCGCAAGCGCGGGCGGTGGTGGAGCAGACCCTACTGCAACTGGGAGCAAAATAATTGGCGTATCGCCGACCCCATTCGGCGCAGTTGATCAGCCAGCGCGGCCTGGCCGTTTTCTCTGCCGCCGGGCACGAGTCAGAGCAGAGTGCGGCTCACTGCGTTTGGCGGGTCGGCGTAAGCCAGCCAGCGGCGAAGTGAGCCGCGCCAATTTACAGAATGATGCCGTCCACGATCAAGTGCAAATCTTCGCCGGAGTATTCCTGCGCCAGTTCCTGAAGCGCGCCAGTGAGCGGGTGGTCGAGTTCGATCTGCCGGCGGCGCGGCCAAAAGCGCGAGGAAGCCCTCGTAAATCGTTGACACGTTCTGCGCTTGTGGGCCGAGGTCAGCAATGCGCATATTTTTGCTGCCCTCACTGTGAGCATATTGTGAGACAGTCATATCCTCTCGCGGCTTTTTTCTCCAGTAGAATGGTGTTATCCTAAAGTCAAAATGGCCTTTGGCCGGAGCTATGTACTCTCCATACCACATTGGGCAGCATATTGAAGCAGTCGTCGAACAGGTACTTCCCTTCGGCGTTTTTGTCCGCCTGGCGGACGGCACGCGAGCCTATATTCGGCGGCGGAAGTTGACCCTGGATGCGGACACGGAACCAGCCACGGTGGTGGCCATAGGCGATACACTTTCGGCAATTATCATCAGCCAGGCGCAGGCTGGGGAGTGTATTGAACTTAGCCGTAGAGAAGCGTTGCCCGATCCGTGGCCTGAATTCGTACATCGCTTTCACAGTGGCGATGTGGTTCGGGGAACAGTAACTCGGATTATCCCAACGGGTATCTTCGTACGACTCGCCCCGGGAGTGAGCGGCTTTGTCCCATTAGCCGAACTGGCTCCCTGGCGAGTCGAAAAGCCGGACGATCTGATATGGGTCGGTGATGATGTTGAAGCGGTGATTGCCTGGCTGGAACCTGCAACCAAGAAAATCAGGCTGAGCATTCGAGACCATATGAAGCAGCACGAGACCGCTACTGCGATGGTTGAATATCTCGTGTCAAAAAGCGAACCGCCTCCACCTATCCGGTCGGATGCAACGACGGAATGGGACACACCTTCTAAGGTTACACCTGAAGAGCGGGAGCAAATTGGCCTCATTCTTGTGGTGGATGACAGCGATGAGGTTCGAGCGCCATTGGCGATGTGGTTGAGGCAGCGTGGCTATGAGGTGGCAGAGACGCAAACGGTGGCCGAAGCGCTCCGACTGGTAGAGCGACAAGAATGCGGTGTCCTCCTCGTTGACCTTCATCTGCCGGACGGCGACGGTTTGGAACTTGCTCGTCAAGTATTTCAACGTCAAAATCCTCCGTGTGTATGCCTCATGAGCAGTCCAGAGTGGCTGGCAGAGAGAGTCTCGGAGGTCGAAAAGGCTCGCATTGCTCACTTCTTTGTCAAGCCCCTCGATGTAGAGGAGATAGACTCCTTCCTAATGCATGTTGGTTACGACGGCAAACTTCCTCTGGCATGGCAGGTATCACCTCGGCAGGAGTCGGATACTGGCACATTGCGGCCGTTCACTCCCGAGATTATAGTGACACCACGAACCCAGCGATTGCAGTTCGCGCTAGAGAAACTGACCAAGCTTATAAATGCTGAGAAGAGCATCTTGTTTATCATGGATCCAGCCTCGCGTACCATCTCCGTGGTGGCGCAGGCAGGGGAACTGCCATTCGAACAAGGTGCGCTCTATGAATTAGACAACAGTCCAGTGAAGGACGCGATCCACGACGGCGTCTCGGTCTTCGAGAAACACGTTTCCAGGCAAGCCGGACATCGATTTCGCAAATTGCTGAACCTGTTGTCTTTCGAGTCGTGTATCGGGGTCCCGGTCGAGGCGTTTGGCGAAGTGCGGCACACGGCCTTCTTTTTCCATCGCCAGGCAAGTGCCTTCTCGCCCTCGCGCTTGCGTGACGCGCTTGCGGGAGCGGCCTGGTTGGGCGCCATCATCGAGATGCAGAGTCTCGACGAACGAGTACGTTCCTTTGGGGCGCTACTGCTAGGTGGCGAACTCGCGCTCGGTTTCTCGCATGAGGTATACAACAAAGTATCGGGCCTGGAACTTATGCTACGTACCCTTTCGGTAGATTCCAGCGAGCCGACAGAACAGCGAGTCAGGCTTTCTAGCGTGAACGAACTTGTGAAGGATATGAAGGAAATTACAGAGGTTTTTCAACGGATAACGCGGGCAAAGGAAGAGAGAGAACAGATTGACGTGAATGAGGTGATCCATCGGGCCGAACTTCTGCTGCGGCCTCTAGCGAGAAAAGAGCGTGTAACGCTGGCTCTCCGCTTGGCACCCAACCTTCCGCCAGTGATAGGCAGTAGCACTTGGCTCCAACAAGTGATTTTGAACATCATGCTGAACGCGGTGCAGCAAACGACGCTCAAGGCAGATAAACAACGTTCGCTACAAGTAACGACGGCTTGTGAGGAAAGTGGAAAGCGGCGGGTTAAGATTCGCTTTGCGGACACCGGGCCGGGCATTCACAAACAACACTGGGAGAAGGTTTTTGCCTTGGGCTTCACCACCAGGCCGGGCGGCACTGGGCTGGGACTGTTCCTCGTGCGGAGTCTGCTGGAAAGGATGGGCGGTGCTGCCAAAGTCGAGGAAAGTCGCCTACCTCTTGGGACAACGTTCCTGGTCGAACTGCCCACGCTTGACCACGCGGAGGCAAGATGAGCGGCGACACTTTACGAGTTCTGTTGCTAGACGACGAAGCCAGCCTGCGTGAACCGTTGGCTCAGTACCTGCGGAAGAACCACGGCTATATCGTAGATACAACGGCCAATGGAGAGGACGCATTGTCATTGCTGATCAGCGAGCATTATAACGTGGCGCTTGTTGACGAGGTGCTCTCTGAGGGACCAAGTGGACTCGACGTTTTGAGAGAGATCAAGGCGAAGTATCCAGATGTTGAGGTGATTCTCTTCACCGGCTGGGGAATGGATTCGGCCCTGGAAGCCCTACAGGCCGGCGCCTACCGCTACTTTGCCAAGCCGTTCAACATCGAGGAGCTCGCGCTCACTATCCGCTTTGCGGCTGAACAAGGCCAAGCCCGGCGCGAACAGAAAATACTGTCAGCCCTGCAGCACGTCTCTGCTGCGATCAATTCCTCGCTCGACATAAATGAGATCTTCCGCCGAACTTGCCAGGCGGCAGTAAGCCTTTTCGGCGTGGATCACAGTGGGGTGGCATTATTTGAAGCAGATTACTTCCGCGGGAGCGTTGTTGCGGAATACCCAGAAAATCACGACGGCCTGCCTGGGCTTGTGGGTCTCGAGTTTCCAATCCAGGGCATCCCGTTTGAGGAAGAGGTCGCTTTAGAAAAGAAGGTGGTGAACATTCCTGACCTGAGCAAGGTAGCCGTGCTTGGAGAGACTCTCGAAAAGCTGTTGGCTTCCGGACTGCGGGCGATGCTGATTGTTCCAATGATCAACAAAGATCGCGTTGTCGGTTCTCTCGGTCTCGACGTCATTCACCAGCCACGCACGTTTTCTCAAGATGAGATCGAACTCTGTAAGAGCCTGGCGGACCAGGCTGCCGCCGCGTTGGAGAATGCGCGTCTTTTCCAAGAAGTCGTCCGCCGGGCCGAAAACCTAAAAACATTGCAGAGCCTATTGACCACTGTCGCCTCATCTCTCGAATGGGATCAGGTGCTGGAGAAAACCTGCCAAGCGGCAGTAGAATTCTTTGGCGCAGACCATAGTGGTCTAGTACTGTTTGACCCCGATCTCGCTCGCGGCAAGGTCGTTGCTGAGTATCCCGCCGAGATAAAGACTCTTGGAACTGTGATCCCGCTTCGTGGGGTGTCGGACGAAGAGATACTGGTTAATATCAGAGAACCACTGATAGTCTACGACGTGGCCAACGAGGTCGATCTGGGACCGGTACGGGACATTTTCAGCCGATTTGATATCCGCTCGATTCTCCTTGTGCCGGTGGTTAGCAAAGGCAGGCTAATCGGCTCCTTCAGCCTGGATGCTATTGGCCGTCAGCGCCAGTTTACTCCGGAGGAGAGGGAACTCAGCAGGTTATTTGCCGCTCAAGTGGCTGTGGCTATCGAAAACGCGCGTCTCCTTCAGGAGACCCAACAGCGAGCCGAGCAGTTGGCTGCCCTTCGCCACACAGCCTTAGCCATCACCTCTCAATTGGACCGCAAATCTCTCCTGACGACGCTCATCCAACAGGCGGTAGCACTGTTGCGAGCCAAGAGCGGCGGCCTGTACGAGTATTATCCAGAACGTGGTGAATTGGTCATCGTCGCTGACCACGGTCGGCCAAGAGACATCATGGGTAACATGTTGAAAGTGGGCGAAGGCATGGCAGGCCGTTTAGTCCTGAGCGGCGAGCCATTCAAGATAGTAGACGACTACTATCAGTGGGAGGGCAAAACCTCAGCTTACGTCGATCAGCGCCCCTTCGGGGCAGTGATAGAACTTCCCTTGAAATGGCAAGAACGGATCATCGGGGTTCTCTACGTGGACGACGAGGTGGGCCGGAGATTCACAGAAGAGGATGCAAGACTGCTTAGCCTGTTCGCCGATCATGCGGCCATTGCCCTCGTCAACGCCGAACTCGTGGCCAGGGATGCAAAAAAACTCCGCCGGTTGCAGAGACTCTCGCAAACAAGCAGTGAGATCATGACTAACCTTGGTTCTATGTCGCTAGATGACAGACTGAACCTGATTGCCGAACGCGCGGCGGAGATCCTGGAAGCCGAAGCCTGCAGCATTCTACTAGTGAAGGGCGAAGGCTATCTTAGTTTGAAGGCGAGTGTTGGGCATCGAGAGGGTGGCTTCGAAAAGGGGAAGGAGTTTGCCATTCGAAGTGGTCCGAAGACCGGCCTTACGGGGCATATTGCATTTGAAGGCAAGATGTTGAATGCCTGTGGGGAGGAGCTGGATAGCCACTTTGCGGTTAAAGGAGAAACGCCACACGCCTCTTCGGGACAATGTTATTCCTTGCTGGCTATGCCTCTGAAAACAACCATTGGGCAAGCGGAAAGGCTCATAGGTCTGTTGCGTGTGGACAATAAGAAAGACAATTATGGGCAGGCTGGGCCCACTATCTGTTTCATCCAAGAAGACGAGTGGATTCTGAATTTCTTTGCCAAAGCCGTAGTAGTTGCCATCGAGAATGCCCAACTATTCAATCGGTTGCAGGCTCTCAGTAGGATAGGACAGGCCCTCACCGGTACACTGGACTCAGAAGAAGTATTGAACAGGATTGTAGACTCTGCTGTGAGTGCCTTTCCGGCAGCTCAACGGGGGTCTATCCACCTGTATGACGAGCAAATAGGTGTCTTGCGCCTAGCGGCCCACACGCGTGAATATGACCCGGCGACGATCAATGTTCTGAACTTGAAGCCCGGAGAAGGGATTGCGGGCTGGGTGTACAAATATCACCAAACCCTAGTGCTGAGCGAGGCGGAGAAGGATCCGCGGTTTAAACGGATTGAGCACCCAGGGGTGCCTGCTCATAGGTCGATGATCTGTGTGCCACTTCGCATCAGGGAACGCATAATTGGCACGCTAACTCTAATCAACGTTGATGTCCCAGGCGTATTCCAGGACGACGATCTGGTAGTGCTTTCCGCCTTTGCCGATCAGGCAGTGATTGCAATCGAAAACGCCCGTCTCTTTGATGAGAATGTCCGCCGCATACGTGAACTTGAACATATGAGGGATGCCATTGAAAAGATGGCGAGCGTAGCCGGAATCCAGGATGTTTTGCAACAGATTGTGACCAGTACCTGCGTGGTGTTGGAAGCCGATTATGCCCTCATCTGGTCTTACGACGAGCCCCGCGATCAGTTCTCCCCTGAGGAACTGGTAGCGGCTAGTATCCCGGATCAAGATTTGGAGAGATTCAAGGAGGAAGAACCCAAACCGGGAAAAACCGCATACACTGTAATGGAAAAAGGTTGGATCGGCTCAACTGACATCTCCAGCCCAGAGTTCGACTTCCTCGGACAGTCCACACGAGAACAGATGGTGCGTCTTGGAGTGAGAAGTTTTCAAGGAATCGCCTTGAAAGTAGGCGACGAGCCCGTAGGTGTTTTGTATGTCTGCTACAAACTGCCACGAACCTTCCAAGAGGAGGACAAGCGATCTCTGGAGAATTTTGCTGCCTATGCTGCGCTGGCCCTGAAACGTGGCAGGCTGGTAGAGCAGGTCAGCAAGACCAAGATGACAGCCAAGCTGGTGGCGGAGGTAACTGCTCTGGGGGATCTCCAAGCCACCCTGGCTTCTATCACACACGGGACACAAGGGGTGGTGGGTTGCGATGCAGTGATCTTGTATGTCTATGATCAAACTTCAGGCAAGTGCGATCATCCATGTGCGATGACAGGAGTACGTTACCCGGATAAAGCGTCGCAGTATGAAGCGTCACCTAATTCGATTGTCTACACGATGCTCCGACGAGACGAGCTATACATTGCTGAGAGAATTACCGAAGATCCTCTTTTCAAGGATAGGCGATTCGCGCGGGAGGAAGGGATCGAGTCGTGCGTAGCGATCCCGTTGAAGGCAGTGGGGCAGAAGGTCGGAGTAATGTTCGTCAACTTTCGCTCCCGCCATCGGTTCACAGCAGACGAACTGGCAAATATTGTACTGTTCGCGAATCAGGCGGCAGTCGCCATCCGCAATGCGCAGTTGCATGAAAGGACCAAGAGACAGGCGGAGACTCTGGGAGGGTTGTATGAGGCAGACAAAGCGATAACCAGCACGTTAGCGCTTGATGAGGTGCTAACCCACATTGCCGAGCAAGCACTGCGCATCGTCGGCGCGGATCCTCAAGATGGATGTTTCAGCTATGTTGCTTTGCTTGAGGAGAATAAACTCCGCTTCATTGCAGGTTTTCCGCTCGAGATTTTTGATGATTTGCGACAAAACGTCGGCGAGATAGACCTGCAGAAAGATGCCAGAAAGAGCATTGATGGTCATGCTGTTTTGACGGGGCAGTCGCAGAAAGTTGACGAGGTGACAGGAAATCCCGATTACATTTATCTTCGCGAAAAAATCAACATTCAATCGCAACTCTCCGTGCCGCTCAAAATCGGCGAGGAAATAATTGGTGTATTGAGCATCAATCATCCCAAGATTTCCGCGTTCGGCGATGAAGATGTGAAGAACGTTGAATTGCTGGCGTCACAGGCGGCGGTGGCAATTGAGAACGCACGGCGATATGAAAACGTAGAAACGATGTTAGCGGGCCGAACCGCTTTGGCTTGGACAGGGATGGCCAGTTCCACGTGGCGACATGCGATAGAGAAACATGCGGTTACGATTCGGGAACAAATGCAACTGCTTCGTAATGATCTCAAAGAACCGCATACATCTGAGTCGCTCGCTAGACGTGTGGACATGATTGAGCGCTTGGCTAACCTGATTTTGGAAAAACAAATAACGCCGCCATTATCTGCCGAAGAGGGCGGACAACGTATTCCCGTGAATGAATTGATTCGTGAACGAACTAAACAGTTGTGGAATAATGATCTCTACAAGCCTGCCTCGCTTGACTTGCGGCTGGATCTGGATGAGGATGCCACCGTATGGGCAAGTGCGGAATGGCTTCGCCGAGCATTGGACATCTTGATAGATAATGCAGTCGAAGCCACAGAGGGCATGACCACGCGAAGAATCACCATCGCAAGCCGAAGCAACAGGAATATAGCCGAAATCGTGATGAGCGATAATGGGAAGGGCATGCCGCAGGAGATAAAAAGTCGGCTTTTTCGCGAACCTATTAAAAGGGCAGGAAGGACCAAGGGGCAAGGTTTGGGATTAATGTTTGCGCAAATGATTGTGCAAACGTATGGAGGGCATGTGAGAGTTGATTCGACGTGCCCTACGGGCACTACCATGACCATCTCATTGCCTCTGGAATATTAATCGTCTGTGAGGAAATATTCATGCCCATAAATTTTTTGGTCGTAACTAATAAAACTAGATCGGCGTGGCTAGCGACTCTGAAAGATGCTGTGGCTTCTTTAGGGCAATTGTACATTTCCTCAGAGAAGGATGCAGCGATAGAATTGCAACGCACTCCCTGTGGCATGGTTTTTGTGGATTCCGCTGCAGTCGAGGATACAATCGAGTTTATTTCAGAATTGCATGTCACCTATCCTCAAATACCTGTTGTGGTTGCTACTCTCTCGCGAGGGTGGCGGCGTACTCGCGAGGCTATGCGCGCAGGTGCGACAGACTATCTCCTGAAATCACTTACAAGCAAGGAGCTGACTGTTGCTATAGAGAATCTACTGGTTCACGCGAAATCTGTTTCGGAGAAAATACCAACGGCTCAAGATGCGCCTCCTTCGGCATCGAAGACTACCATTCTGTTTGCAGACAACGAACCCAACTTGCTCGATACCTCCAAGGAATTCCTGGAAAAAGCGGGGTACACTGTGATTACGGCGAGCAACCCAACTGAGGCTAAACGGAAACTTGAACTCGGTGGTATAGACCTAGCTATACTGGACCTTCGCTTAGAGAATGATGATGATGAGCGAGACGTGAGTGGACTGGTGCTTGCCAAGAGAGTGGCACGATCTATACCCAAGATTATTGTGACCAGTTTTCCATCCTATGACTATGTGCGTGAGGCATTAAGACCACAACTTGATGGATTGCCAGGCGCTGTAGGCTTTCTGGCAAGAGATGAAGGGCTAACGGCGTTACTAGAAACAGTAGAAGATATTCTCGGAACAGTTGCTGCGCAAAAAGCGGGGGCACGTCCGAAGCCCAAAGTGTTCGTAGCTCATGGTCACGCTCTGAGTGCTAGGGACATTCTGTCAGAATTCCTAGAAAGCGTTGGTCTCAAGCCAATAATTCTACTCGAAGAAGCAGATCGAGGAGACACGATTATCGAAAAGTTCGAGCGACATTGCCAAGAAGCCGATTTTGCTATTGCGCTCTTTACGCCAGACGATTTCGGTTATTCCAAAGAGAATCCCACTGAACTCAAGCCAAGAGCGCGGCAGAATGTCATTTTTGAGTTAGGATATTTGCTAGCCAAACTTGGTCGCAGACGAGTACGCGTGTTATATGCTCATGGGGTTGAGATTCCGACAAATGTCTTGGGGTTCCTATACATTGAATCGGACGACGCTGGAAAATGGAAGGCTAAGCTGCTGCGAGAATTGAAAGACGCAGGTCTTCCCGTAACAGCAAAGATGGCTATTTGAGGAGTAACCGATGGCTGGTCATATTCTGTTTGCGGATAACGATCCTGATTTCTTAGATACCCGTGCCGAATTCCTCGCGCGGGAGGGTTATGATATTTTTCGAGCGCCTACTCTATCTGAAGCCGAGTGGCTCTTGAAAAATGTAAATATCCATTTAGCCATTCTCGACATTCGTATGCAAAATGACGATGATGACCGAGATGAAAGTGGATTAACCTTGGCCAAACAAGCGGCATACCGTTCGGTCCCAAAGATTATTCTCACGGGTCACGAAAGTGCTGATGCTGTACGGGTCGCACTGAAACGACAATTTGGAGAGTTTCCGCCAGCAGTAGATTTTATTTACAAGGCAGAAGGTCCTGAGGCCCTCGTCACTGCAGTCAACGACGCGTTCACCCGCCACGTCCGCATCAGCTGGAACCTCCACATTGACTGGAAAGTCCGCGAACCCTTCTCGCTCGTCACCTTTATTGAGTCTGGCCTCGAAGGCGAGCGTCTGCTCAATCGCGCCGAAGAACTGGAAGACCTGTTCCGCCGCTTGTTCTACGAGGGAAGTCAAATCACCATAGATCGCCTGCTGTGGCAGCGGAAAGGGCGAGTCGCAGTCACAGTGTTCGCTTTCGCCTCCGATGAACCATCGGAGTCTTTTGTTGTCATCTGTGGACCACCTGATGATATCCAGAAAGAGTCTGAGCACTATAGGCAGTTTGCTCCTGCCACAGTGCGGGATATGGACGGCGCCACGCTTTCCGTTCTAACTGGGACGGCGGAGACCACCCATTTTGCCGCGTATGCGCTCGCTGGCGCACCCTTGGAAGATTTCCAGACCTTTGCTGAATTCTATCATTCCAATCCTGATCAAAAATCAATTCGAGGGGCAGTGGATTCTCTGCGAGCGACTCTTGTGGCCTGGCATCGGGGTGAGCGAGTTCCGGCAGAACGTGAGGCCGCCGAGCCCCGGCTCTTTCGCGAAAGGATAGGCCTGGATGAACTGGGACGATCAGGGCTGGAGGGGAGAATTCTTGCTCTGCAAACCGAGGCTGCGGCGCATGGACTGATGCTCAACGTCACAGACGACGTGCTTACCCTGCTTCTTTCCGGGGGCCATACGTTTTCGTATGCCAATCCATTAACTCATCTGTATGCCCCGACTTTGGAGGACGCCTCGAAAGCGTCATGCGCCATTGCGCCCGGCACATTAACCTCCAATAACATACTGATTGCCCCAGAGGGACGAGCTTGGCTCACGGATTTCGCGGACGTTGGTCCTGCTCCTTTGCTTTCGAATTTCATTGAGCTGGAGGCGGCAATCCGCCTTGATTTGGTGGAGTCCAACGACCTTCTTGGGCTGCATGAAATGGAACGCCGATTGACAGAGCCTGGCAGAATCGGACAAGTGGATAGCCGAGATGTGGACAGGCCGATTCGTGTGGCGCTCCAGTCTATCGAGTCGATCCGTAAGGCTGCCTCCGGACTAGTGGACCGGGATACTCGCTCATATCATCTCGGGCTGCTTTTCCAGGCTGCTGGTCGCGTCGCGGCCTTCCAGCCCGGTGTCCGCCGGGCCCGTAAGGAAGTGGTATTGGCCCTGCACGCACTTCTGGCGGCGGGGATGATCTGTGAGAGAGTGCTGAAAATTGACCAGGACGGGTCTACAAACGATCCGACCGGCATCTGGATTGACATTGACAATCAGATTGTCCGAGCAGATGATAAAGAAAGGCATCTTACTCCCACGGAGTTCAAGTTCCTGACGTATCTCTATAACAACGCCGGGCAACTGTGCGCTCGCAAAGATGTCTTTGAATATGTCTGGGAGCAGAAATACGAGTCAGATAACAATAGCCACAACAGCCGACTCGACGCCAATGTAGATCGTTTGCGCGAGAAACTCGAGCCAGGCCATGTTGCACCTCGCTATCTAATCGTCGAGCGCGGCGTGGGCTACCGATTGTTCACCCGGCCCAGGAAGTAGCATTAGTATCACAATTCGCCCACAACAGAAGCCTGACGGCCAGCCGTCAGGCTTCTGTTTTCTATTTGTGATAGACGTTCCGGCGTCCGGTAGCGAGTTGTAGCCGAACTTCGAGATAACTGACAGCGACTCAGTTTCCAGGTTGCCCCATACTCGAATTGTGCCACACAAAGGAGGTGCAACTATGAAAGCCGTCGTTTTTCTCATGCTGGTTGTTCTGCTGGGTGCTGTCTTACTGGGGCACACCCTCAAGGCCGTCTCCATCTCTGAGGCGGAGACGCAAAACTTGCGGGTGCAGTTGCAAGCGACCCAGGCCGCTTTGAGCAAATCTCAGGCTGACCTGCAGTCGTTGACGCAAAAGCTGGCCGCCATCGAAGCCGAACGCGATACGGCGCTGAACGCGAACAACAGCCTGCTGGCGCTGATGGAGGATTTGAAGGGCAGCGTTGAAACGCTCCGGGGCGAGAACGAGGCCCTGCGTCGGCGCGTGCAGGAATTAGAGCAAGCCCTGCAAGTCTCTCAGGCCCAAAGCACGAGCGGTGTGGAATTGGGCGCACTGTTCCAATCCCGGGGCCTCTGGGCGATCCTGGCCCCTGCCTTCCTAATCGTGCTGGTTGGGGCTGGCTACTCTGGACTCCGATTGACGAGCAAATTTAAGAGCGTTCCTCACACCCTGGCTTATGCCGCGAAGACCGGCTCGCCACGCGACACGGTGGTGGTGCGGATGCCGCGCGAACGTGTGCCGAAGTATGTTCGCTGGTCGCGGCAGGTGGAGAAGGAAGGAAACAATTCCTTGATTAAAAAAGATTGAAGCGGGAGAAGAGCCGCCCGGTATGCGTCGTCCAACTTTTTTGCAGAAGCGATGCCGCACGGCGAAAGATGCTTGACGATGCAGATCGTCGGCCTGTCGAAACTCACCGCCGCTTTCCACGCCGCGTCGAGATCGAGCAAGTGGTTGTGCGACAATTCTTTGCCCGGCAAAACTTTGCCGCCCATCGGGCCGCCGCTTCGGCGGCGCGTCGAATGGCGATTCGCCCGCCCTTGCCCGCTGGCAAAAGAACCCGAACTTACACGCCAGAAGCGAGCGGGCGATTGCGGGGGGTGAGTCGAACGGTCGGACGCGGAATTCAGCACCCTCACCACACACGGCAGCAAACGAGATCAAGCCGCAACTCGCCCGCTGGCGGTGAAGGCAACGGCACGCACCTGACGGAAACGAAAGCGCAGTGCGCCGCCAGCCGACGTTACACGAAACTGAGTTTGAAAATTAGGCCGCGCTCTGTGCGCCGTCGCGGTCTGATGAATGCTGGTCGAAAGATTCGAGCCGAGATTGGATAACAGTTTTTTTGACCCTACGCGCCCAACGCTTCGCCCTTTCTCTATGCCTGTCCCGAGACTCAATCATGGCTTGAGCCATTAGTCGTGAGTTGGGGTTGAGGCGATGATGGCGACTTTCCGCTCACGCCAGGGATGGGGAACACGCCGTTTATCAGCTTCCACAAATGGCAAGGCGCGCGCGATGTCACCGTGTTTCTGGCGATACCTTGGACCGATATTTCCTGCATGAGTTTGATCGAGGGCAGACAAGCCATGCCCGCCAACAGCACTCGCCCAAGCAAACTGCGTCTTCCCTGATATAATTCGCCCCACCAGTCGCGCGAGCAAAAGACAACTTGGCTAAACTTCGCGTCGGCAATACAGGACGTAACCCTAATGTGACAATTGAGGAAAACCCCAACTCCCAAAAGCCCAAATTCCAAGTGACCTCCGAAGATTGGGGTTTTGGAATTTGGCCATTGGGACTTTGACACGGAGATTTCATGGCTGATCAATTCCAACTTCGCTGTTATTCTTATCTCGACCGAATGCAACCGCAGTATGCCGCCTTCGTGGGCACGATCACCCAGGGCGACTTGCCCACCGAGGGCATGGCTTCGCTCTACATTGAAATGGCCCCCGGCAACGAGGCCTTTCGCATGGTGGACATTGCGGTGAAGGCTACCGAGGCTAAACCCGGCGCGCAGTTGGTCGAACGCGAATTCGGTATGTTTGAGGTTCACTCCAGGTCGCAGTCCGAAGTGATGGAGGCCGGGCGCATCGTTTTGCAGAGGCTCGGTTTGGAGGTCAAGGATCGGGTGAAGCCGGAAATTGCTTCGGTGCAGGTCATTACCAACGTCGACCCGTATCAGGCGCAATTGCTCAACCGCTTCCGGCGCGGCAGTATGCTGGTGCCCAGCGAAACCATGCTGGTGCTGGAGTGCGCGCCGGCGGCCTATATCAACTACGCCTGCAACGAGGCCGAGAAGGGCGCGAACATCAAAATCCTGCACGTCTCGTCGGTGGGCCGCTTTGGCCGCATGTGGCTCTCCGGCTCCGAAGCCGAAATTCTCACCGCCCGCAACGCGGCGGTGAAGGCAATTGAAGAGTTGGAAGGAACACCTGGAAAGTAATTCTCAATTCATAATGCACAATTCTTCGGATGTTGTGACTTGAGCATTGAGAATTGTGCATTGGAGGCAATATGCCCAAGACTTTTTACACCGAACGCGACATTGAAGACCTCGCCGCTCGCGGCGTCACCGCTCTGGATGTGACCGACGACGTGGTGCTCACCGACGTTGCCCGCGAGAGAGCGCTCAACCTGGGTCTCAAGCTGGTGCGGAGCGCCGGGGCCCCGGCCACGCGCCCCGGTTCAGCGTCTGCGTCCAAAGAGGATGTCGTCGCCAAAGTCAAAGCCGCCGTCATTGCCCGGCTTGGCAACGGCGTTGACCCTGCCCTGCTCGACGCCGTCATCAGCCGCGTGGTCGCGCAAATCAAATGACTGGAGATTAGAAGTTAGAGATTGGAGGCTTGCTCCAATCTCTAATCTCCAATCTCTAATCTCAAATGCTTTTAGGCCGCATTCTCGGTTCCGCCGTCTGCACCATCAAATATCCAGACCTCGACGGCGTGAAATTGCTCACCGTTCAGCCCCTCAACAAAAAACTCGAACCCTTGGGCCGGGTGCAAGTGGCCGCCGATGTTGTCCACGCCGGGCCGGGCGACCTGGTGGTGATGGTGCGCGCCCGCGAAGCATCCCTGGCTATGCACGGCGTCAAATTTGTTCCCGTCGATCTGGCTGTGGTCGGCGTGGTGGACGAATTAGAAGTCCGTAAGGACGGAGTCGATTTTGAATTCAAAACCGGC
>CAYSIV010000132.1:14406-15148 GCA_964431175.1 uncultured Anaerolineales bacterium | reverse complement strand
AAGGGCGAAAATGCACAAGCCCAAATCGGACAATTAATTAATTCTCATTCCTAAGTGCCTATCCGAATAACTCGCCAAACCCTTAGGGTCCGCTTCGCGAGACCCTAAGGGTTTATCGGATACATTGCTTCAACAAAACATCTGCCAGCTCAGTAGTCTTGTTTAGAATCAGGTTTGCCCTGGCGCGCTCTAATTCTCCACGCTCGCCAAAGCCGCACAACACGCCCACCGTTTGCGCCCCGGCGCTCCGGCCTGCGCGAACGTCCACCGTTGTGTCGCCAATCATCACACAGGCTTCAACCGGCACACCAAGTTTCTCGGCGGCGTAGCGCACGGGCGCCGGGTGCGGCTTGATGCGCGGCGCGGTGAGAGCCGAGACCACAACTTTGAAGTAAGGCCGCAGTTCAAACTGATCCAGAAACCCTTCCACGCCGCGCCGGTCGCGGGAAGTGACGAGCGCCAGCGGATAATGGGCGGCCAGACTCTCCAGCATGGGCTTGATGCCTTCGATGAGCAGAAAATGTTTGGCCGAACCTTGCCCGCGCAGGCGATATAAGGTGTCGGTAGCGGCGGCCAAGAGCGCATCGAGATTCAAGCGGTCGGGAACCGTCATCAGCCAATTAAGCGGCGTCTCGGTCGCCATCAGCCCCCAACGCAAAAAGCGCGCCGGGTCGTGGCCGGGGAAAAGAACATGGAATGGACTGATGAGGCGGGCGGCCGAGGCGATGTAGGCGTCGTCGGT
>CAYSIV010000132.1:0-14396 GCA_964431175.1 uncultured Anaerolineales bacterium | reverse complement strand
TCAAAGAGCAGGGCGCGGATGCGGGTGGCGTCAAGCATGGCAGTAGGTAGAAGGCAGTAAGCAGTGCCTACTGCCAAGTGCCGACTGCCTCCTTCACCTTCTCCAACGTTGCTCCGTCGGGCGCGAAAATCCACAGCGTGGCTTGGGGGGCGAAGTACAGGCAGGTGCTTCCACTCAACCAACACAGACTGCCCTCGCCAATTTCTGCCGAACCGCCAAAGCGGGCATCGCCGTATTGCTGGAACGCATCCACAAACTCTTCGGTGTCGCTCGTCGTGTCCCAGACAATATGCCAGGCAACGACGGTTTGATCAGCCGCTTCGTTGTAAGAGACGGTGTAGCGGTCGCCGCCCCAGCCGGCGGCGGCCTGGGCGGCCTCGCCCCCGTCAATTTTCTGCTCAAGGATGAGCGAGGTATACCACTCGCCCATCACGTTGGTGTCAATCTGCCGCCAGCCGGCGCTGAGGGTGTCGGTGAGCACAGGCGCGGCGACGATTTGCGGCACTTCGCCAGAGTCATATTTTTCCGGATGCAGGATCACCTCGGTGCTGAGGGGCGGGTTCTTGAAAGCGGCGTCCACTTCGGCCCAGCCGCCCCGGCTTCACAAATTGAAGCCCCTGGTCATAAGGGAAATAAAAATCTTTTTGCAAATAGGCGGGCGCGCGGTAGTAGGCTGAGTTGGGATCGGCGTAGGCGTTGGCGTTGTACTCATCCCAGTCGGCCTGGGTATAGTATTTGTCTTGCCACAACCCCTCAAGCAACATGGCTTCACCCTCGACCAGCGCCTGAGCGGCGGCGGATTTTTCCGAGTCGGCTTCCCAGCCTTCGTCGCTCAGGCCGAGCGCCTTGAGGCCGTAGTTCTGATCCTGCAAGGCGTGCTCGAACTCGTGGGCGAACGTCACCCGCTCCACCGCGCCCAGCTGGTTGTTCTCGGTGATGATGAAGAGCTTGCCTGATGGCTCAGCCTCGTCGTCGTACATGCCGAGAATGTTTTCTGAATACAAGTCGAGATAAAAGTCATACAACTCGAACGACGGGTCGAGCAGGCCAAAAGCGGCCAGTGTCCGGGTGTCGTTAGCCGCTTCCTCGCGGCTGTAGTCTTTTTCAAAGCTTTTGAGATTGTAATCGCGCAATTCGCCGTTGGTCATGAACAGCCGCTCCACCGTCTTGGAAGCCGACAGCCCGCGAATATCCATTACTTGCTGTTCGATCTCATCCATGCCAGCGTTCAACTCGTCAGGAGATTGGGTGACGGCGAGGGTGGGGGTTGGGCTAAACGGGCGGATCGCGGTGGAAATCGGCCCAACAGGTGGGGGGCCAACCTGGCGTGCGAAGCTCGAGAAGCCAAAGAACCACAGCCCGCCGAGTCCGATGACGGCCAGCATGCAAATGCACAAAAAAGCCGCCAGGCCAATAGCAATTGCAATCGTCGTTCCGCGTGATGACATCACCTAATCTCCAATTCTCCAATTCTCTACGCGAGGCGTCCAACTTCCAACCGCGATTATAGCCCATCCCTTGCCGCCCTCTTGAGCGTATGGTATTATTTGCCTATCCCGCCCTGCGGGAAATTTTCACGCCTCTCTGACTCTGACAGTCGTGCCGCGTGGGCCACGCGGCTCTGGCAGAGAAAGAAGAGAGGCGGCCGACTAAAACGAAAAAGGAGATTCCTCAATGGCCGTCATTTCCATGAAAGCCCTGCTCGAAACAGGCGTCCACTTCGGTCATCGCACCAAGAAGTGGCATCCCCGGATGAAGCCCTACATCTTCACCGAGCGCAACGGCATCCACATCATCGATCTGCAACAGACTCTGGGCGCGCTTGATTATTGCTACAACCTGGTGCGGGACACCGCCGCCCGCGGCGGAACCGTGCTCTTCGTGGGCACCAAGCGCCAGGCGCAAGAGGCAGTTGCCAAAGAAGCTGAACGGTGCAACATGCCTCACGTTACCAACCGCTGGCTGGGCGGCATGATCACCAACTGGCGCACGATGAAAGAGCGCCTCGACGAAATGAAGCGCCTGGAAACCAGCCGCGACAAGGGCGGCTTTGAACTGATCACCAAAAAAGAAGGCTTGATGCTCAGCCGCGAGATCATCAAGTTGCAGGATCGGCTGGGCGGTATTCGCAACATGAAAAACGTGCCCGACCTGTTGTTTGTGGTGGATGTTCGCCACGAGCACACCGCCGTGCGTGAAGCCAACATCATGAACGTGCCGGTCATTGCTCTGGTCGACACCAACTGTGACCCGTCCAGCGTCGATTACGTAATCCCGGCTAACGATGACGCCATTCGGGCCATCAAACTCATTGTCGCCAAGATGGCCGATGCGGTGATCGAAGGCCGGGCCGCCTACAAGGAAACCCACGGTGACGAGGCCGACAAGGGCGAAGGCGGCCAGTACGTCGAGATCGAGGAGAAGGATGAGTCTCTCCTCGGCGCGGCGACGCTGGCCAAGCTGGCCAGCGGCGAGTTGGAGTTTACCGGCGAGGCAGCAAGTGAGGCCAAGGCTGAAACCGAGCCTAAGCCTGAAGCCGCCGCCAGCGAAGGAGAAGCTTAATCCATGGCCATCCTTGCGGCTGAGGTAAAGAAACTGCGCGAGGCCACCGGCGCCGCCATGCTCGACTGTAAAAATGCGCTGGAACAGAACAACGGCGACTTTGACAAAGCAACGGAATGGTTGAAGGAAAAGGGACTGGCCAAGGCCGCCAAGAAAGCGGATCGGGTCACTCAAGACGGACGGGTGGAAGTCTACATTCATCCCGGCAACCGGGTGGCAGTGATGGTGGAAGTCAACTGCGAAACCGATTTCGTCGCCAAGACCGATGCCTTCCAGAACTTCACTCACGACCTGGCCTTGCACATTGCCATGGCCAATCCGAAGTATTTGGACGCCGCCAATGTGCCGGAGGCCGAACTGGAAGCCGTGAAAGCCGAGGGCCGCTCGGCGGAAAAATATTACGAAGAGGTCTGCCTGCTCAAGCAACCGTTCGTCAAAAACGAGTCGCTTGCCATCGGTCAGATGCTCACCGAGGCCATCGCTTCCATTGGCGAAAATATGAACATCCGGCGGTTTGTCCGATACGAAATAGGGAACTAAAAAAGCAACGGGTAACCAAAAGTTACCCGTTCTTTTTATCGGCGCGAGCTTTGGAGACTGGAATGGCCCTTCCCAAATACAAACGTATTCTGCTCAAGCTTGGCGGCGAGGCGCTGTCGAAACCCGGCGGCACGGGCATCGACCCCGACGGGGCCGCCTTTTTGGCCGAGCGCATCAAAGCCGTGCAGGACGACGGCATTGAGGTGGCCGTCGTCATCGGCGGCGGCAACCTGTGGCGCGGGCGCGACGGTATCGAGCGCGGCATGGAACAGGCCACGGCCGACCACATGGGCATGATCGCCACCGTGATGAACGCTCTGGCCCTGCAAGATGCATTGGAGCGGATCGGCGTGGTGACACGGGTGCAAAGCGCGATTGAGATGCGGGCGATTGCCGAGCCTTACATCCGCCGTCGGGCCATCCGCCATTTGGAAAAGGGGCGGGTGGTGATCTTCGCCGGGGGAACCGGCAACCCCTACTTCACCACCGACACGGCCGGGGCGCTGAGGGCGATGGAGATCGACGCCAACGTCATGGTCAAGGCCACCAAAGTGGATGGGGTGTACGACTCCGACCCCAAGACCAACCCTAACGCCGTCAAGTTCGACCACCTCACTTACATTGACGCGCTCAACAAACGCCTCAAGGCTCTGGACAGCACTGCCATCTCGCTGTGCATGGAAAACGACATGCCGATCATTGTCCTCGACCTGTGGCAACCCGACGGTTTGCGGCAAGCGATATTTGGCGAGCAGGTGGGCACAGTCATTTCCCGGTAATCGGGACTGGCGTTTCCAGGGCCGGGTTATTATAGTATTACCCCCTGCGCCGTTGGCAGGTCAAATTGACGGCTTGTTGGGCGGTGGTGGCATGCCCGATGTTGGAAATCTTGCCAAGGGACTGGGCGGCATCCTGGGCAAGGACAAATAACATGCGGGCTGGGCACGTATATTTACTTCCGGGAGGATGAAAAATGTTCACTGAATTTAAGAACTTCATTATGCGAGGCAATGTGCTCGATCTGGCCGTCGCGGTGATCATCGGCGGCGCGTTTGGCAAGATTGTGTCATCCTTTGTCAACGACATCATCCTGCCACCCATCGGCCTCCTGCTCGGCGGCGTGGATTTTGGCAACTTGTTCATCACCCTCAAAGGCGGGCCGTTTGTCAGCCTGGCCGAGGCGCAGGCCGCCGGAGCGCGACGCTCAATTACGGGTTGTTCATCAACAGCATCATCAACTTCCTGATCGTTGCCTTTGTAATCTTCATGGTGGTGCGAGCGGCCAACAGCCTGAAGCGTCAGGAAGAAGCCAAGCCGGCCCCGCCGCCTGCGCCCTCGAAGGAAGAGCAGTTGTTGGCCGAGATTCGCGACCTGCTCAAAGACCGGCGATAACAACTTGCTCGAGTTGCATTGTGTTGACGCCAAACCCTTAGGGTCTCGCGAAGCAGACCCTAAGGGTTTATCAAAGCCAAGTTCGACAGCGGCTTTGAGAATACATCGGCCACCTCCAGCAGGTCGCGCCTGGCGCAACTGAAGACCACTTGAATTGTGCCCTTTCTTTGAGTACACCCTTGGCGTGCCTACGCTACCTGCTAGGTGATTCTCTAATGCCTAAGACGACTGTTGTGATCCCAACGTATAACGAAGCCGACAACTTGCCCGCCATCACTGCCGCCTTATTTGACCTGGGCATCGAAGACATGGAAATTCTGGTGGTAGACGACGCCTCGCCCGACGGCACCGGCCAGGTGGCCGAGAAACTGGGAGAGCAATACGGCCGCCGGGTAAGTGTAATCCATCGCCCAGGCAAGATGGGATTGGGCACGGCCTACGTTGAGGGGTTCAAGCGGGCGATTTCCCAGGGCGCAGATTACATCATCCAGATGGATGCCGACTTCTCACACTCGCCCAGCTACATTCTCCAATTCCTGGAGTGGATCAAGACTTGCGACGTGGTGGTGGGTTCGCGGTATGTGCGCGGCGGTGAACTCGACAGGCGCTGGAGCCGGTGGCGATGGTTCCTGAGCTGGTGGGCTAACTCGGTCTGGGTCAGGCTGATTCTTGGGGCAAAGACAGCGGACGCCACGGCGGGCTTCAAATGCTGGCGGAGCACGGCTCTGCAATCCATCGAGTTAAGCCGGGTTCGCTCCGGCGGCTATATCTTTCAAGTTGAGATGTGTTTCATTTCCGAGAAGCTGGGACTGCGAATCAAAGAAATCCCGATCTACTTTGAAGACAGACGAATCGGCCAGAGCAAAATGTCGATGAAAGTGAAGCTCGAAGCGGCCCTGCGGGTGTTCGAAATCCGTTGGCGCTATCGGGGTGGCCGCCTGATTGCCAGGCCGATAGAAGGGCGGTAAGAGCCTATCCGATAAACCCTTAGGGTCTCGCGAAGCGGACCCTAAGGGTTTATTGTGACATAATCCCCAAAAATAGAAGTTCAAAACCAACAAAAATTGCGGTACAATCCAGCCACTGGTACTCAAGTCCCAAACGCGGTAATTGTGGCGTAAACGGCGATTAAAACCGCAAAGATGAACCTGCTCTCCATCCTGCTTGCTTTTCTCATAGGCCTTGTTTTCACATTCTGGCTAGCCAGTTATCAGACGCGCGAAATCTCTATTTTTCGACGCGGGCGTAAAAAAGTGGACCCGTTGTGGTGGGTGGCCGGCGGGAGTGGCGCTCTGGGGTTGGGGTTGATGGGTATTGCCGGGCTAACTTTACTGACAGACCGCGCGCCAGCCCTGGCAAACACGCCCCTGCCGGGGCCGGTTGTCGAAATCACCTATGCCCCGGCCCGGCTGTTGATCCCCTTGCTGGGCATTAGTGAAAAGATTGTGTCGGTGCCGATGGTGGACGGCGCGTGGGATGTGTCGCGGCTGGGCCAGCATATGGGTTGGTTGCCCACGACCGGTGAGCGCCCCGGCGATGATCTGGCGATGGTGTTCATCGGTCACGTGACACTGTCGGCAATGGAACGCGGGCCGCTGGCCGACCTGTGGACTTTGCCGGCGATGACCGAGATCGTCTATCGCTCCAATGGCTCCGATTACGTGTATGCCATCGATAACACTGTTGAAATAGGCCCCAACGAAGTCGGCAAGCTCTACGTGAAGAAAAGCGATCATATTCTGTTGGTCACCTGCACCGCCTGGAACTATGTGACTGAAACGTATGACAAGCGCTTGGTGGCCGATGCAGTGCTGATTAGGCAATTCCCCTCGCCGTAAACTAACATTCCTCTTGCCGGCGATCCGGTTACCACCGGTCAACTCTCGTTCGTCCGCAAATTTGGTTCGTACTGAGGAACCTGGCCGGGTGAGAACAAAGTCATAAAGCAGCTTGCGTCTCGGTTGAGGCGATAAAAACTCCCTAAAAATTGACCAAACCGTAACGCGAGCTGCGTATAACATTTAGCAAGTGATGAGCTGGTCAGGGTGATCGGCTCATTACATCGTTTAGCATTGTAGTAGAATGAAGCCGCGAAACTGATTCGCGTTATCGAAGGAATGAATGTTGATCCAAAGAGCTTGGGCTATCGTGAATACGGTCAAGCGCCCCATTTCAATAAATGTTTTTGCGGCCGTGTGTCAACAGCCTCGCGACTGGCGGGACACGCAGGGCTGCGCCGATCGGGCGGCGTTAGCGGCGGAGATGGCACAGCGCTTGTCGTAGAAAAGGAGACAACTTTTATGATCCATCCTTCGGCAGAGGTTTCACCAAAAGCCCGGATTGGCGCGGGCACGCGCGTCTGGCATCAGGTGCAGATTCGGGAGGGCGTCGTCCTCGGCGAAAACTGCATCGTTGGCAAAAATGTGTATATTGATTTCGATGTCAAAATCGGCCACAACGTCAAAATCCAAAACAACGCCATGCTCTATCACGGCCTGACGGTGGAAGACGGCGTGTTCATCGGTCCGGCGGCGTGCTTCACTAACGACGATTATCCGCGCGCTATTGCGCCGGACGGAAAACTCAAGGGCAACGACGATTGGGAAGTGGGTGCGACGACGATTAAATACGGCGCGGCCATCGGCGCCGGCGCGTTCATCCTCCCCGGCGTTACCGTGGGACGCTGGGCGCTGGTAGGCACGGGCGCAGTGGTCACTAAAGACGTGCCCGACCACGGGCTGGTGGTGGGCGTGCCCGCGCGACTGGTGGGTTACGTCTGCAAGTGCGGGCGGCGCCTCGTTCAAAAGGGCGATGAGTACGAATGCCCCAAATGTGGCTGGACGTTCAAGCCGGAGGGAGACTCGAAATGATTTCCATTGCAAAACCATATATTGGCGAAGAAGAAAAAGCGGCGGTCATGGCTGTGCTCGAATCCGGGCAACTGGCGCAAGGGCCGCGTGTGAAAGAATTCGAGGAGAAGTTTGCGGCGTGGTGCGGCGCAAAACACGCCGTGGCCACCTCCTCTGGCACAAGCGCCTTGCACGTGGCATTGATGGCGCACGGCCTTGGCGCAGACGACGAAGTGATCACCACCTCCTTTAGTTTCATTGCCTCCGCGAACTGCGCGCTGTTCGTGGGCGCGAAACCTGTGTTTGCCGACATCGAACCGGATACCTTCTGCATTGACCCGGCGGACGTAGCTAAACGCATTACACCCAAGACTAAAGCCATTTTGCCGGTGCATTTGTACGGGCAGGCGGCAGACATGGACGCGCTGGCCGCCATTGCGCAGAAGCACAACCTGCTCATCGTTGAAGATGCGTGCCAGGCGCACGGCGCGAAACTCAACGGCCAACCCATGGGCAGTTGGGGCACAGCCTGTTATTCTTTCTACCCTACGAAAAACATGATGACGGCGGAAGGCGGCATGATCACCACCAACGATCCGCACTTGGCCGAGCAGGCCCGCCTCATCCGCGACCACGGCGCGCCCAAGCGCTACCAGCACGAAATCTTAGGCTACAACTTGCGCCTGACGGATATGCAGGCCGCCATCGGCTTGGCCCAATTGAAGAAGGTGGACCGCTGGAACGCGCAACGGCAGGCCAACGCCGCCTATTTAGATCAAAAGCTGGCGGGCTTGCCTAAAGTGATTACGCCGCAGGTGCGGCCCGGCGCGGCACACGCCTATCATCAATATACCTTGCGCGTCAAAAATCGCGACGCCGTCCTCAAGATTCTCACCGAGCGCGGTATTGGCTACGGCCTGCATTACGGCACGCCCATCCATCAGCAACTGCTGTACCGCAAACTGGGCTACACCGATTCGCTGCCACATTCCGAAGCCGCTAGCCGCGAAGTGGTGTCCATTCCGGTACATCCGGCCCTCAGCCAAAATGACCTTGACCAAATTGTGGAGGCCGTGAAGCAGTTCTAACACGGAACCTGTCTATGAAAACAATTCGAGTGGGCGTGATTGGGGTGGGGCGCATGGGCGAGCGGCATTGCCGCGTATACAGCAATCTGCGGCATGCGCAGTTGGTAGGTGTGTGCGATGTCAGCCTCACCCTGGGCCAGCGCGTGGCCCAGCAATACGAAGTGCCGTTTTACGTTAACGTGGATGACTTGCTCAAATATGTGGACGCGGTGACCATTGCCACACCCACCCCGCACCACTTTGATTTGGCGATGCGGTGCCTTGAGGGTGGCATTCATGTGATGGTGGAAAAGCCCGTTACCGAAACGGTGGAGCAGGCCGAGCAACTTGCGCAAGCCGCCGAAGCCAGCAAACTGGTGGTGCAAGTGGGCCACATCGAGCGCTTCAATTCAACTTACATCGAATTGAAGAATGTGATGAGCGGGATGAACGCCCTGGCCCTCAATTGGCGGCGGCTCAGCCCGTATGCGGGAAGCAACACCGATGTGGACGTGATTCTGGATTTGATGATTCACGATCTGGATCTGGCGCTGGATTTGATGGGCCGCGACCCGGATGCTATAGTGGCCAGCGGCCTCACCGCGTACAGCGGCGTGGTAGACCACGTGGTAGCGCAGTTGCATTACGCGGGCGGGCCGCTCGTCACCCTCACCACCTCGCGCGCCACCGAGCAAAAAGTGCGGATGATTGAATTGACCGCGATGGAAGCGTTTGTGGAGGGTGACCTGCTCAACAAGAGCATTGCGGTGCATCGCCGCACCATTGGCGAGTATCTGCCGCACAACACGTACCGACAGGAGAGCCTCGTGGAGCGGTTGCAAGTGCCCATGACCGAGCCGTTGGTTTTGGAACAGCAAGCCTTCATCGAGAGCATCCGCGAGGGCAAGCCCTCGCAGGTTTCCGCGCGGCAAGGCTTGCGCGTTCTGCAACTGGCCGAGACCATCCGGCAGGCCTGCCGCGAAAACCTGCTGGTGATGGGGCAGGTGCGTGCCCGCCAACACGGCACAAAGCCGTTGGGACAATTACAGTAGGTTGCCAGTTTCTGTGGATATTTCGTTTGTCATTCCGTGCTACAACGAAGTGGAAAACGTGCCCAAACTGGAGCGCGAATTTGTGCCGGTGGTGGCCGAATTGGCGAAAACGCGTTCGGTGGAAGTCGTATTTGTGGACGATGGTTGCACCGATGGCACTGCCGAGGCTTTGGAAAAAGCCTTTGCCAGTGAGACGCGCTGGAAAGTGCGCGTGGAGCGGCACGGGCGCAATCGCGGCCTTGGCGCGGCCATCCGCACCGGCCTCACCGCCGCCACCGGCGATGTCCTCATCACCACCGACAGCGACGGCACGTACAAGTTCACCGAAATCCCGAACCTGCTGGCGAGGCTTACGCCGGAAGTTGATATTGTAACCGGCTCACCGTACCATCCGCTGGGCGGCATCGCGGGCGTGCCCGCCTACCGGCTCATTCTCAGTCAGGGTTCATCGCTGTTGTATCGCTTGCTGGTTAGGTGGAATATTCACACTTACACCGCGCTTTTCCGCGCTTACCGCCGGAGCGCCATTGCGGGTATCACCTTTCAATCCGACGGCTTTTTAGCCGGGACTGAATTGATGGTGAAAGCCATCCTGGCCGGAGCGCGCGTGGCCGAACTGCCCGCCATTCTGCATGCGCGGGCACACGGTGTATCTAAAGCCAAAATTGCGCGCACTATCCGCGCGCATTTGCAATTTCAGTGGCGCATCATCCTGCACCGGCTGGGGCTGGCGCGGTTGGTGGAGCGCCACCCGTCTGCGGGAGCCAAGTCATGACCAACCTTCAAGCCGCCAATGTCAGGAGCAAATCACCCCTGAATCTCGCCATCGTATATATCCTCATCGCCGTGGCGGGCAGTGCCGCCGGACAACTCTTGCTCAAAAAAGGTATGAACACCCTCGGCCCCATCACCATCAGCGCCAATCAAATTTTCAACATCCTGTGGCGCACTGGCACCAACCCGTACGTGTTCATAGGCCTGTTCATTTATATGTGCGGCACGGTATTCTGGCTCTCCGCGCTCTCGAGGGTAGATTTGAGTTATGCCTATCCCTTCGCCAGCTTGAGTTACATTGCCATGATTGTGGGTGGCTGGTGGCTGTTCAGCGAGAAGATTGACATTTGGCGCATTCTTGGCTCGGTGACCATCATGATTGGCGTGTTTCTCATCTCGCGCAGTGGCAAGTAGCATGAAGATTGTTTCCATCGTGGGCGCGCGCCCGGAGTTCATCCAATCCGCTTCGGTGAGCCGCGCCCTGCGCCAACGGCATCAGGAAATTCTGGTGCACACCGGCCAACATTACGATTACAAAATGTCGCAGACGTTCTTCGACGAGTTAGGCATTCCCGCGCCCGATTACAACCTGGAGATTGGCTCCGGCGGACACGCCGGGCAGACCGCCGAAATTCTGGTGCGGCTGGAGAAAGTGTTGCTGGATGAAAAGCCCGAGGTGGTCATCGTGCGCGGCGACACCAACTCCACATTGGGCGGCGCGCTGGCGGCCAGCAAACTGCACTTCCCCACCGCGCACATCGAGGCGGGCGAGCGCAGTTTTGATAGGCGGATGCCGGAAGAAATTAACCGCCTGGTGTCTGATCGCTTGGCTGACCGGCATTTTTGCGCGAGCCAAACGGCGATTAAGAATCTCGCAGCGGAGGGCATCGCCGCCTCCGCGCTGTGGGTGGGTGATGTGATGCTGGATGCTTCGCTTCACAATCGGCCCATTGCGCGCCGCAACTCGGATGTGATACAGCGGCTGAGTCTGAAGCCCAGAGGCTACGCCCTCGTCACCGTGCATCGCGCCGCCCTCAACCGCGCGCCGGAACCGGTGGTCTTTCCGGCGCACCCGCGCACGCGCAAGGCGCTGGCGCAACAAGGCCTCACCTTTGGCGCACACGTGCGGCTCATTGAGCCGGTGGGCTATTTTGACATGATGGTGCTGGAAGAGAACGCACGCCTCATTGCCACCGATTCGGGCGGCGTGCAACGCGAGGCCTATTTCCTCGGCGTGCCGTGTCTGACCCTGCGCGATGAGACCGAGTGGACGGAAACCGTGACCGCCGGCTGGAACGCGCTGACTGGCAACGACCCGGCCCGCATCGGCGAACTGTGGCGCACTTTTGCGCCGCCCGCGCAACAGCTGCCCATCTTCGGTGACGGCACGGCGGGCGAACGCATCGCCCAAAATCTGGAACAACACCCCGTGCGCTTTGGCGCAGGAGCGCAAGCATGACCATTGGCATTGTGGGCGGCGGCATCATGGGCATCAGCCTCGGCTATTACCTCTCCCGCGCCGGAGAGCAAGTGGAAATTTTTGAAGCCTCGCCGGTATTGGGCGGCTTGGCCGGACCGTTAACGTTGGGCGACGGCACGGACGTGGATCGCTTCTATCACGCCATCCTTTCCAGCGATAGCCATTTGCTGGGCCTGTTCAACGAACTGGGCATTAGCGACCAATTCCGCGCGCGCGAAACGCGCATGGGCTTTTACTACCGGGGCAAGGTGTACTCGATGAATAACATCGTCGAGTTTCTGCGCTTCCCACCGCTGGGTTGGATAGACCGCTTCCGGCTGGGCCTCACGGTGCTGTACGCGCAGTTGGTGAACGATTGGAAGGCGCTGGAGCGTATCAGCGTGGAGAAGTGGTTGTTGAGACTCAGCGGGCGCACTACCTTTCAGAATATTTGGCGGCCCATGCTCCGCGCCAAGTTTGACGGCGGCTTCGAGAACACGCCCGCTACCTACATTTGGTCGCGCTTGGTGCGGATGAAATCCACACGTAAAGGCGCGAACCAAAAAGAAATGGCCGGGCATCTCATTGGCGGCTATGTTACGCTGATGAAGGCCATGGCTGCGCAGATTGAAAAGGCAGGCGGGAAGATTCACTTGCGCCAGCCAGTGCAGGAAGTGGTCATCGAGAATGGAAACGCGCGCGGGCTGAAAATCAACGGTGAGACGCGCCTCTTTGACGTGGTGGTTGTCACCGCGCAATCGCCTGTCTTCCGCCGCCTCATCCCGACCGCTCCGGCGGAGTATCAGGCGTTTCTAGGGAAGACGGATTACCTCGGCATCGTTTGCCCGCTGATGGTGCTGGATCGCCCCCTGACTGGCTACTGGACGCTGAACATCACCGACGACTCCATTCCGTTTACAGGGGTGATTGAAACTACAGCGTACATTGACCCGCAGTACGTGGGCGGGTATCACTTGGTGTATTTGCCCAAGTACACGGCGCCGGGCAGTGAGTGGCAGAGCAAATCGGATGACGACATCCGCGAGGTCTGGCTGAGCAATCTAGAAAAGATGTTCCCGGATTTTGACCGGAAACAAGTGCGCTATTTTCTTGTACATCGCGAGAAATATGTGGAGCCGTTGCACCGCGTCAACGAGACGGACTTAATCCCGGAAATAAAAACGCCAGTGAGTCATTTGTTCCTCGCCACCACGGCGCAGATTTATCCGGCGCTCACCAACGGCGAATCGGTGGCGCGGCACGCGCAAAAAGCGGCGGAGTTGGTTTTGGCCGGACGGAAAGACACATGACCCTGAGCGCATTAGCAATCCGCTACAAAACGCTGTGGCGCGGGTTGGCGGTGGCGCTGGTGTTGTTCCTGGCGCTGTTCAACCTCACCACGTATCCCACACCGTGGTACGACGAGGGTTCACATTTGCACGTGCCGAAAACGCTGGTGCGGTTGGGCGCTTACGCCGATTACAGCAGTGAAGGCCTGCGCTATTACGGCCCCACCATTGGCGTAGGGCCAACGGTGCTGTTGCCCATCGCCGCCGTGTTCAAAGTCTTGGGCATCGGGCTGTGGCAGGGGCGGCTCGTCATCGCCCTCTATTTGCTCGGCGCGATCATCACCTTCTTCCTTTTGGGGCGGGCGTTGAGCGGCGAGGCGGTGGCGTGGGTGGCTACGGCGCTGATGGTCGCCTCGCGCGGGGTGGGCCTGTTGGAATACGGGCGGCAAGTGTTGGGCGAAGTGCCCGCCTTCTTTTTTTTGGCGCTGGGTCTGTGGCTGTGGCTCTCCGCCTGGGAGCGCGCTAGCTGGAAACGGCTGGCCGGCGTGGGCGCGTTGCTCGGCCTCAGCGTCATCACCAAATCACAATTCTTTATTGTGATTGCGCCCGCCGTGTTTGTAGGTTGGTTGCTCAATTGGTTTTATTACCGCGCCGCGCCGCACCGTGCCTTCCTCATTCCGGGCATTACCCTGGGCGTGTTCTTTGCCGTGTGGCAAATCGTGGTCATTGCCTTGTTGGGGCCGGGGCCGGTGAGCGCCAACCTGGCGTTGTACCGCGAGGCTACCGCCAGCGCCGCCACCGTCTTCCGGCCTGATTTGATGGCGCGCGCTCTGCGCGAACTACTCAGCCTCAAAGTCTATCTTGGCCTGCTTCTGCCAGCGCTGGCCTATGGCTTTCTGCTGGCCTTGCCGCGCCACCGCGAAGGCCAACGCTGGGGCTTGCTGTGGTTGATGATTGCCCTCAACCTCACGTGGTACGTCTTCGCCTCCGTCAGTTGGATTCGTTACGCCTTCCTCGGCCTCGCCCTCTCCAGCCTGTTTGTGGCGCGCTTCTTTGCAGATGTCACCAACAGCTTCGATTTGGATTTGAAGGCGCTGTGGGAAGGCTGGAAGAAGAACTCGGAAACTTGGCCCATGCTGGCTTTGCGCGCTGTGCTGATAGGGTGGTGTGCGTTGATAGTGGGCGTGTCATTGGCGCAATCGGCCATGCCCATTGTTCTGCCGCCGCCTGCCTACCCGCAATCCATGGCTGATTACATGAACGCCAACGTTCCTGTGGATGCGCTGGTGGAAACGTGGGAACCTGAAATGGGCTTTCTCACCGACCACAACTACCATTTCCCGCCGCAAGTGCTGTTGTATCGCGCGGTGAGTTACGTATGGGCGGGCGGTCCATCGCCCGCCACACAATAT
>CAYSIV010000131.1:0-15148 GCA_964431175.1 uncultured Anaerolineales bacterium | reverse complement strand
TGGTCTGGTATTACGAGAACTGGGCCGCGCCCTTCACCGACATGGGCGCCGAGCAAACCCTTGACGACTTTCTGGTTCAGGGCGCACGGTCGAGCATTCCGCCGGAGATGCTGTCCGAGTTTGAGGCGGCTATCCGCAAACTCATCGCCGAGCACGACGACTCACATCGTCCGCAGACCTAATCAACCCACGCTAACCCTCGAAAGGCACCTCCCATACCCGCCAAACCTAAACCCAACTTCGCCGCCGTCCATGCCAGGCTCAAAGCCATTATGCAGAGATATGAGCAAGGCTCCCTTGATAAATTGTGATTAACGAACAAATTTTTGTGGCATGCCTTTTCCATTCAACTTTCAGATCGCTATATACGGGAGAGAATCGGCATATCCAACTGTATATAGCCATGAGAACTCGATTTTGATGTTAAAAATTTACTCGAAACGACAATAATAAGGAGACCCAATGAACGAGGACAATAAGGCGCGTATGCGCCGTTACTTTGAAGAAACATTGAGCAAAGGCAATATGTCATTTGTGGATGAGATTGCCGATGGTGCGATGGCTGAAAGCCTCAAGCGCGGTGCATCGGGCTTGCGTTCGGCGTTTGCCGATATGCATGACCAAGTGCAAGACCAGCTGGCCGAAGGCGATAAAGTTGTGACCCGTTTTGCGGGCGGTGGCGTTCATCGCGGCGTGTTTATGGGTGTCGCACCGACGGGCAAAACCGTGACCTGGACAGGCATCTCAATTGACCGCTTTGTGGCTGGGAAAATCGTTGAGCGTTGGACACAGATTGATGTGCTGGGCGTGCTGCAGCAACTCGGCGCAGTGACTCTGCACTAATGGACAAATCATTTCAACATCGGACAAATGGCGATGTCGTGAACTGAAATTCAGACTTTCCCATCACTCGGTGGCACGTCTTTTATTTGGTTTGTTATAAGGGGAAAATTTTACAGGTTGAGCCTGAGAAACTTTTGGTTTCCACGTTCTGGAGTTCCTTATCAGGTTCACCAGACACCCCTGAAAACTACAAAACTGTTCGCTGCGAGCTGTCTGCGGAAGGCGGCGGAATAAAACTGACCCTTCAACCGCACACTCTGAGTCTGGTTAACGCCGCCCAACACCCGCTTGCACCCGACTCGGCTACGCCTCACCCTCGCGGAGTTTCGTGCAGTTCCAGCGAGTCTTTCCCGCGAAGGAGTCTTTACTTCACCGCCGAGTGGCTGATGCGGAACGTTGGTGCGGCTTCACCAAAAAGAGACTCGGCCCTAGCGCATTTTTCCTGGCGCAATCGACGACAAACGGAGCGCGAAGATTTTATTCTCCGCGCTCCGTTTTATCGTGATACAAGACCAACCAATGGGCTTATTGGGCAGGTATCATACCTAATTGCTGCATCAAGCCCAAAGCATTGGTAGTCTGCCACTCGGCGGTGACTTTGCCATTCTTAACTTCGCGAATGAATTGCCCCGTCCCAATCACACGTTTTCCTGTCGCAGGCAACCCGTAGAACGGTCCGGAGTGGGTCATTGCGTTGGTGTAATCAACGGAGACCAGATCGCCCTCCCCGATCACGCGCAGAAACTTCATGTCCATGTTGGACATTCCCGCGCACAACACGCCGCGCATAAATCCGATGTACTGCTGTTTGTTGATGGCCGGGTTGCCATCGCCAATGTATTGAAAATCATCCGCCAGTAGATTTTCAACCTTGTCCCATTCGCCGTTCATAATGGCTCGCGAGACATTCAACGCAACTTCCTTCTGTTCCATTTTATTTACTCCTGTTTTGAATTTGAAAGTGGGACTATAATATTGCCTAGTGCCTTATTCGTCAATTAGGCACTAAAAAGTAACTATAGACAGGTGAAAATGGATACCGTTTCCTCAGTAGAAATCCCGACCCCCTCTCAATGCCCCGTCACAGCCACCATGCAGTTGATCGGCGGCAAATGGAAGATCATCATCTTGTGGGCAATTAGCAACAACGTCAACCGCTTTGGTTTATTACAGCGCGCTATCCCGAGCATCACAAAAAAGATGCTCACGTCAGAATTGCGCGCGCTCGAGACCGATGGCATCATCAGCCGCAAGGTTTATCCCGTGGTGCCGCCGAAAGTGGAATACAGCATTACCCCGCTCGGTGACACATTGCGCCCGGTGCTGGGCGCAATGGGCGATTGGGGCCAGAAATACGCGCTGCCCATGCAAGAAGAAGGAAAGACAGGATTACAGGTGGCACTGAAAGAAAAACTCTGACTCGTTGCTTGGCACTTGCACCGCCCAACACCCGCTTGCACCCGACCCGGCTAGGCCTCGCCCTTGCGCGATGTGCTCAAAGCCCGCGCTTAACGCCTATGGCTGTTTTTGGCACGGTTGCCCAAAGTGTTACCGCCGTCCCAAATCTTCACGCGAATAAGGCTCCCTCAAGGCCAATCCCGACCAGCCCGGCAACTACGTTCTGATTGGCCCGCCCACCGAAAGCAGTCGGGGCAAAGAGGTGTGGTTCGGCGCGGTCAGGACCGGGAAGGCTTACGTGTCGTACCACCTCATGGCCGTCTACGCCTGCCCCGAACTGCTCGACGGCATGTCGCCCGAACTCAAGAAGCGTATGCAGGGCAAAGCCTGCTTCAACTTCAAAGAGGTGGACGACAAGCTCTTCAAGGAATTGGCCAAACTGACGGACAAAGGCTGCCGGCGGTTCAAGAAAGAGAAGCTGATTGGCTAGCGGCGCAGTGGGACGTCGAGGCGGTTAGGCGGCTTCTGTCTCAATCGCCGATGTTGGTTTATATGAAATGCGCGCAAAAAGAAATAACGCCCCTTGAAATCAGGGGCGTCAACTTCTTCTAGCTTTCTATGCCGCTAATGGAATGGGCGGCTTTTGCACCAACGTTATCGGTATGGTCTCCGAGGGTGAGATCATATAACTTGAAATCTTCAAAATCTGGTTCACAGGTGAGGCCGTAATAATCTCGATAACGGTCTCCTGCCATTCCGGTTCAAGGTCTTTCAAGCCTGTCAAAGGAAAACTGCGCGGCCCCAACTTGGTCAACTGCACCAGTACGGAGAAATCCATCAGCGTCAGGCCAACCGCCCGCTTCTCGGCGCGGTTGAAGCGCAACAAGATGTTTTCGTTCAACTCAACCGCCGTCGTCGCCTTCTCGCCCGGCGAGAAGGAAATGTACAAAACATCGGCTTCTTTATCGTAAGAATAAGTGGGCTTCTGCACGGTCATGAACTGTCCAGCGTTTGCCTGAGTTAGCCATGCGTTTTGTCCTTCATGCAATTGGGATTATAGTACAAAACACAAACGGGCAAGTTGAGCAATCCGGCCCGCCCGGGCCGCAGTTGTCAGGGGAGTTATATCTTCCAGTTGCTACTTAGGAGACAAAATGAGGAGCAAGACGAAAACAACAACTCCCTCACCCAAAAAGACCGGGACGTTGGCAGACGACAAACTCCAGAGTCTCACTTTTCACGAAGTGGATCGCAGTCGGTTAGGCGATTTTGTGGCACTCTTTGAGAGTCGCGGCGGGCCAAAAAACTGCTGGTGCATGGTCTGGCGGGCTACTCCTCAAGAAGCCAAAAAAACGGATAGTGCCAGTCGCAAGGCCGCCTTCACCAGCCGGGTGACGCAGGGTGTTCCGGTGGGCATCCTTGGCTATCTTGATGGCCAGCCGATTGCCTGGTGTTCGATAGCGCCACGGCGGACCTACCGCAATTTAGGCGGCGTGGCCGAGTCTCCTGATGAAAACGTCTGGTCGCTGGCTTGCTTCTTTGTGACCCGGCAATATCGCGGCCAGGGATTGACGATGCGACTCATTGGCGCGGCGGTTGAACATGCCCGCCAGCGGGGGGCCACCGTCATCGAAGCCTACCCCGTTGACCCCGATTCGCCCAGCTACCGTTTCATGGGATTTGTGCCAATCTTCAAAAGGGCGGGATTCCTCGAAGTCGGGCCGGCTGGAACCCGGCGGCGCGTGATGCGACTGAAACTGACAAACCCAAAAGATAACAAGAGCCAGAAGTTGCGGTAAGAGCCCGCCCGGCCAGCCGAGTGAGAGGCATCACTCCGACGACTCCAAGTTGCCGTTGCGCGGCAAGACGGGCAACCACGGGGCCAGGCCGCAGGCCATGTTGGGTTGGATGAAGGGTTGGTAAGGCTTGCCCGTCCGGCCACTAATGGCCGCCCCCCACCACGTTGCCACCCGGAAGCCGCCGGTGACGCGCACCGAGACGCACACTTTCGCTAGGTGTCCGGGTTGCGACGCCAAAGCGACCCGGGGCAACCATAGCTGGTTGAGGAGCATCACTCCGGCCAGGGCCAAGCAAAAGGTCAGGGGGAGCAGGATAGCGGCGAGGGCGTAGCCGGCGTTGGTGGAGCGTTTGCGGGCTTGTGCCGTTAAAAAGACTTCCGAAGTCTCGCTCACTTCGCTCCGCCCCTTCGGGGGGGCGCTTTGAGGACTTCGGAAGTCTGCTTTGTTCAGCGCATCCGCCCCGGCCCGTGCAGAGCTTTGCCGTAGCGGCCCACCAGCACCGCGCACATGCCGCCGCGCTGGGCCACGTTCACCACCTGCTTCTGCGAGGCGCGGCCCAGAATAGCCACCCCGTACTTCGTCGGCGCAAAGCCCATCACCGTGTAAAACGGCTCGGTGGACACGGAATTATCAGGAGCGAGAACGGGGAACTCGTTGACGCTGATGCGGGCCAGCCTTTGGGCCACCCAGTCTTCGTCGTCGGCAAGCGCCGATTGAATCGCGGCTTGCCAGTCGCTCTCTTCCATCAGCGGGCCAAGCAGAATGCGGTCGCCGCCGTAGGAGCGGTTGGGCTTCATCACCAGAATATCCTGGTTGCGGCGCATGAACTCCAGCAGGTCAATCGGCTCGCCGCCGGGGTCGGTGGTGCGGCGGTCTTTGACGACCCGCGTCCACATCACGTGGCGCTTGAAGTAGCGGCGGTCGTCGGCGGTGAAATATTTTTCGGTGAAGCGCGGGTCGGTGAGGATCTCCCAGGTGGACTTGTGATCGAAGTCGCCGGCCAGCGACGAGACGATGCGGTTTTCGCGGAACAGAATCTTCATCGGGCGGATGTCCAGGCCTTCTTCCTTTTCCATATAGATCAGGTCGCGCAATTCGTAATCACGGTAGCCCACATCAATCCTGGTGTCTTCGTGCCACACTTCGCCGCCGCGCATGTACAATTCCGACGGGTCGGCGTGGACGACGTTGAGGCCGCGCGTCTCGCGATAATACTCCATTAATGGCTCAAGCTCAATCGGCCCGTCGCCTGAATATTTCGGGTCAATAAAGCAAATGGCGCCCTCGGGCCGGCCAATCGCTTCAAGATGATCCAGCATTTCCTGAATGAACATCTCGCGCAGGTCGAGGCCGGGTTCAAGGTGCAGGTCGGGGGCCAGTTCCTGCAAGACGGGTAAAACAGTGTCGGCCAACACCTGCTCGCAGTTGGGGACAAGATGAATCCCGCCCACCCCTGAAAGATTCGGCTCGACAAAATTGAGCGAGTCCTTCCACATCGGGCTGGTGAAATCCACCATCGCATCCAACCGTCCGAAGACCGGGTTGTTCTCGCGGTGGTTCTGGTGCCAGCACTCCCACAAGAACTTTTCTTCGTCGGGCGTCAGGGGCACCACTTCGCGAATGGCAAAATCCTGGATGTAGAGATCGGGCAGGCGCTTGAGGGCGTTGACGATGGCCAGGGAGACGACGTGAAAGTAGGCAACCTGATCGGGCATGACGGCCAGCGGGCGCAAGAGAATGTTGATCACATCTTCTTTGCCGTCGCGCACGTAAATCAATTGGTGGTCGCGGGCTTCCTGGGGGACACGTTCAGCCAGGTCTTTCAATTTTTCGGGCGGCAGGCTGTAAAACAATTGGCGCACGCGGCTGTCGAGGCTCAGGCCCTTGAGGCCACGTTCGTCGGCGGGAATGAGGGGAGCGGTCATGGCAGTCTCCTGTGCGCTTTGCGGACGATGCGTATCTATTTTGACGGTGCAAGCGGCGGTGCTAGAATAGCGGGAGTTTAACCCCACTTTTCAAGGAAGGCAACCACCTATGAAATTTCTTGACCTTGATCTCAAAATAGAACTGCGCGGTTCAAACGGCTACCCGGTGGCCGCCGACTCCTACCTTGGGCAGGCCCGAGCATTGTGCCTCCTTGACCCGTCCAGCCCGGACGTGGCGAAGGCGGTTGAAGATGTTGGAAGCGAAGAATTAATCGGGCCGGGGCTGGCTAAGTTCGGCCAGCAATTGGGGGACGCCCTGATCAGCGGCGAGGTCAGGGAACTGTTCAACAGCCTGGTAGGCGCGGCCCAGGCCCAAACCAAAGCCGGAACCAGGACCGGGGTGCGCCTGCAACTCCGAATCGTGCCGGACGAGTTGAACGTTTTGCCCTGGGAATTGGCCCGCCTGAGCGCCGACGAAGACCCGCTCTCCATCTCATCTCAGAACGCCATCACCCGCTACTTGGAAATGAAAGTGCCGGAGCGCGACCTGACGACCGCCAAGCCGCTTCGGATGTTGGGCATCATTCCGCAAGGCTCAGGGCTGAACGTGGACAAAGAGAAAGAGGCGCTCGACAACGCCGTAGCTGGACTAGGCGACTCTCTGCAACTTACCTGGCTTGAAGGCGCAGTCACGACCGACCGGGTGCGCGACGCGCTGGGCGAGGCCGACTATCATATCATCCACTTCATCGGCCACGGCAACTTCAAGAACGACATCGCCAGTTTGCAAATGAACGACGAGCAGGGCGATGAATATCCGGTGCGGGCCGAGACCTTCGCCGGGTTCTTCCGCAACCGCGAGAGCGTGCGGCTGGTGGTGCTCAACGCCTGCCGGGGCGCGGCCCGCTCGTCGGCCAAGGCGCTGGCCGGAGTTGCGCCGCAGGTGGCGAAGAAAGGCGTGCCAGCCGTATTAGCCATGCAGTGGGACTTCAACGACCGGATGGCGACGCAGTTTGGCAAAGCCTTTTACCGCTCGCTCTGCATCGGCCCCGAAGCCGGTGAAGTGGACACCGCCGTGGCCCGGGGGCGCGGGATTCTGTACGACGAATATCCCGACTCGCGCGGCTTCGCCACACCGGTTCTGTTCTTCCGCTCGGACACCGGGCGGCTGTGGAAGGATGCTGAGACTGAGGCCGAAGAGAAAAGGCAAGCTGAAGCCAAAGTAGCACCGCAAGTGGTTCACAACGTAACCAACACGCAATCTGGCGGCGTCACCATTGGCTCGGGCGCGACTATCAACATCGGCAGTGGCGACATCACCGGCGGAAACAAAATCACAGCAGGCGGCGACATCATTAACGCGGGCGCTGGCTCAACGGTGAACGTTGGCAAGGCCGACCCGCTGGCCGCCGCCAACCTGCTCACCGAGTTGATCAAGTGGGAAGCCCAAATGCGGATCAAGAGCGGAACGCTTGGCCTGTCTGCCGACGACACAAAAGAATTAATGAGCCAGGTTACAAAAGTGCGAGGAGAAGCCGCTAAAGGCGCTCAAGCCGATCCCGGGCGGCTGGAAAAATCGATCAACATGTTGGGGGTAATGGCGCCAGAGTTGTTCGATGAGGCTGTCACCAAACTGGCAGAGAAAATCAGCGGCGCCGGGCTGACGCTGACCAAAGTTGGCGAGAAGGCGAAAGTGGAAAAAGCATGATATGAAAAACAGCCAACCAGCGGCCAAACAGTCCACCATTATCGGGCAGGGCAAGGGCGGCCCGGCCATCAAAAAGCTGTCGGCCAAAGAGATCAGGGCCGCCCAGAAGCACCTGCTTTCTTATATTGGCAAGCGCAAGGGTGGCTGGTTTTGGGCGGTGATGTGCATCCTCGCCGCCGCCCTCACCTCGCTCGCCGCCCTGGCGTTCATCGCGCCCCTGCTCAAGTCTCTGCGTGATGGCACGGCCAGCGAGCAAGGAACCCAAACGACTTTGCTGATCATGGTCAGCCTCACCCTACTGGGCGCAATCCTGCTGTGGGCGGGCCGCGTCGTCGTAGCCCGGCTGGCCCAGGCCATGGTCGTAGACATCCGCGCGGATTATTATGCCGCTCTCATGCGCCAGAGTTTGGCCTTCTACCGCCGGCGCGAGGTGGGCGAACTGGTGACGGCGGGCATGAACGACAGCGAGTCCATCGGCAACTTTTTTACCAGCGAAGTGCCGTATGCGTTGTTCAGCGCCGCCCGGGTCCTCGTGTCGCTCGGCTTCATGATCTATTTCAGCTATCAACTGGCGGGCGGCTCGGTGGTGGTCGTCCTGGTGGTGCAGGCACTCGTCATTCTCTTCGTTCTGCCAGCTGTCCAAAAGCTGTCGGCCAAATACCAGCAAGAGACGGCTTCAGTTAATTCTGAGCTTGGCGAGAACCTGACCAACGTCCGCGACATTCAAATCTTCACTCAGGAAGCGCGCACCTCAAATGAGTTTCGCCGACGGTTGAATGAACTGGCCGGTTATGTGACGCGCAACATGAACCTGACCACCCTCTCGGTGGCGGCGGCCTATTTCTTGAACGTCCTCGGCCCGGCGGCGGGCATTGGCGTGGGCATTTTGCTGGTGCTGAGAGGCGTGCTTCAGGCTGAAGCCGTGATCAGTTTTAGCACGTACGTCACTCAGTTTGTCGGCCCCATCCTCACCCTCAACGAAACGGTCGTGCGCGCCCAGGCCCTGTTTGTGGCCTCTGACCGGCTGTTCAAAATCATGGACATCGCCCCCGACATTCAAGAGAAGCCGGACGCTATTGATCCTGGCCCTCTGCGCGGGCACATTAAGTTCGAGAACGTCAGCTTCAGCTACGAGCCGGGCGATCCCAAAGCCTGGCGGGTGAAGAACATCAACCTGGAAATTCTGCCGGGTGAGAAGGTGGCGTTTGTCGGCGGGTCGGGGTCGGGCAAGAGCACGCTGATCAATCTGGTGACGCGATTCTACGACGTCAGCGAGGGCCGGGTGACGATTGACGGCCACGACGTGCGCGACCTGAAGCTGGAGGCCCTGCGCCGCAATTTCGGCATGGTGGCTCAGAACGCCGGGCTGTTCCACGGAACCATTGCCGACAACATCCGCTTCGCCAAACCCGATGTTGACTTGAACGCGGTCAAGGCCGCCGCCGCCATCGGCTACGTCACCGAATTCATTGACAAGCTGGACGACGGCTACGAAACGGTTTTAGGGGAACTCGGCCAGGGGTTAAGTGGCGGCCAAAAGCAAAGAGTGAGCATCGCCCGGGCCGCCCTGTCGAACCCGTCCATCCTGATTCTGGATGAGGCCACTTCGGCGCTCGACAACCAGAGCGAAGCCATTGTCATGAAGTCGCTCGACAAACTGGTGGAGGGGCGAACATCGCTGGCGATTGCCCACCGCTTGAACGCGATCATCAACTCTGACAAGATCGTGGTCATGGGCACCGATGCCGACGGCCACGGTGTGATCAAGGCCATGGGCCACCATGACGAACTGCTCGAAAAGAGCGATATCTATTTCGGCCTGTACAGTTCAAAGGCGGCCAAGAAGGCGATTCTGATGCCCATCGGCCCATTGTACAACACCGTGCCCGTTCTGCCCACTGTGCTCGGCCTCTCACGCGCCTACAACGCGCCCGTATACCTGCTCGACTTTGGCACAGTGACGGCTGAAGAGCTGAAGGCCGGGCGCTTCGGCGTGAAGTCCAATCTCCAGGATGATAACGCCGCCGAGATCAACCGCGCCCACCTTCAGCGTGTTCAGGGAATCTTGAGTCTGTTCAAGAGCGAGGGCGTGGAGTGCCGAATCGTTTACCCGCCCGCTGTTTCAAGTTGGGTGGAGGCTACGCTCAAGACAATTGACACGACGCAAGCCACCCACTACGTGGCGATGGAAAACGTGATGGTTCCGCTCGACGAACTGCGCGAGAGCATCCGCAAGATCGAGCGAAAGACGGCGGTCGAATACATCCTCGTCGATCCGACCGTGGCCGTGCAACAGGAAGGGTATCGCCCACTGACTGACATTCGCGGCGTTGACCCCAGCGTGCTCGAAACGGTTCGCAAGCCGCTCAAAATTCCCGAAGAGGTGCTCAAGGCGGCGCAGGCCGCCAAAGCCTCGCCTCAAACCAAATCGCAGGTGCTCGTGCCCAAACTCAAACAGTTCACGGCGCCGGTCACTCTGCTCATGTTTGCCTGGCCGGCCGCCTGGCTGGCCCTGTTGTTCTTCGCCGGCTTTCCGGCGTTGCGCAACCTCGGCTGGCCTGCGCCCGCGGCCCTCATCTTTATCACCGTGCTGGGCGGCGCGGCCGAATTGGTTGCCGGGTTAGCCTTGGCCAAACGTGAAGGCTTCGATGCCATCACCCGGCTGGGGCTGGAATGGACCTGGCCGATCTCTGGCAATGAGTGGCTCATCTTTAGCGGGGCCCTCGCCGCGGCCCTCGCCCTCCCGGTTCTTCTCTTCTCCGTCGATCGCCTCCTCTTCCCGATTCCGGCGTGGGTTCCATCCATCTCGACATTCCCCTTGTGGGCCGTCATCATTCTGGCCCAACTCGCCGGCCCGCTCTTCGTCGTCTTCGGCGAAGAAGTCTACTATCGCGGCTACCTGCAACCTAAGATGAAGGCCGCCTTTGGCAGTAATGACTGGCTGATAAATGCCGGCCTGTTCGTCCTCAAACAGGCCTATCAGCCCTGGTTCGCCTTCCGCCCGGCCAACATCATCGCCGCCTTTCTCTTTGCCCACTACGGCAAAAAGCGCCAGGTGTGGCTTTCGATCCTGTTGCACTATTTGAACTATTTGATTTTGCTGGTGTTGTTGAGTGGGACTGGATAGATGGCGGCCCACACCTGACAGGTTTTTCGCGAAGCGAACCTGTCAGGTGTGGGCTGAGATTGACTGCGAGGCCACATGGAAGACGAAACCAACATTTCTCAGGGTGGCATCACGAACGATGGCGAAATCACAGTCGGCCAAGGCGATGTCACTGGCCGTGACAAGATCACTATCAACATCGTCAACATCCCCTCTGCCGCCCCCAAGCCCGGCAGTGCCCCGCCGCTCCCCTCCCTCATCATTGGCCGCGAAGATGCTTTGCGCGAACTCAAAGCGCGGCTAGGCGTCACGGCCAGCGGCGTAGCGCCCGCTGCCTTGCAGGTGCTCACGGCCATGCGCGGCTGGCCCGGCGTGGGCAAGACCACGCTGGCCGCCGCTCTCGCCCACGACTCTGACATCGCCAACAAATTTCCTGACGGTGTATTGTGGGTCTCCCTCGGCCCAAACCCCGGCTTGCTCTCCGAGCTTGCCACCTGGGGCCGCGCTCTCGGCACCGATGAATTGTTGAAAGCTAAAACGGTAGAAGAAGCCTCAACGCGGTTGGCGGCGATGTTGCGCGACAAGCGCAGACTGCTGATTGTGGATGACGTGTGGGAACTTGAACACGCTGTTCCTTTCAAAGTGGGTGGGCACGAGTGCGCCATGCTCATCACTACCCGCGAAAGCCGAGTCGCGCAAGCCTTAGCGCCCACGCCGAACGATATCTACAAAGTCGCCGTTCTGACTGACGAAAAAGCCCTTGAACTTCTGCGAAAGTTAGCTCCTGAGGTTGTAGCGGAATACCCTCAACCCTGTCTTGAACTCGTCCACGAACTTGAAGGCTTGCCGCTGGCGTTGCAAGTAGCCGGGCACTTGCTTCAAGTTGAAGCCAGCATGGGCTGGGGCGTGACTGACCTGATTAACGAATTGCGAACTGGCGCGAAGCTGTTGGAGGCCCAAGCTCCCGCTGACCGCGCCAACCTTGCTACCCAAACCACGCCTACCATTGCCGCCCTTTTGCAAAAGAGCACTGACCGTTTAGATACACAAACTCGCGACTGCTTTGCCTTTTTGGGAGCTTTCGCTCCCAAGCCTGCCACCTTTGACCTAGACGCGATGAAGTTTGTTTGGCAAGCGGAAGACCCGAAGCTGTTTGCGCGATCGCTCGTTGACCGGGGCCTGCTGGAGCCGGTGGGTAGGCGGTTTCAGATGCATGCCCTATTAGTGTTGCATGCCAAGTCGTTGTTGACGGAGGAGTGAGGGATGCCTAGCCTTCGGGAAGCGGACTTGCGGAACGCGACATACTATGAAGCAAAACTCCGCGAAGCCAATGAACTTTACCTGCAAGGTGGTGATGCGATAAAGCGCGGCTTGAATTTGTTTGATTTGGAGAGGGAGAACATTCAGCTTGGACAAGAGAGGGCCTCAGCACACGCGGAAGAAGATGACGAAGCGGCGAGACTGTGTAGCGATTACTCCTATGCTGGGCCGCATTGTCTCGAGCTACGCCAACCCCCATCTAAACGCATCCAATGGCACAAAGCTGCACTGGCTACTTTCCAACGATTGAAAAATCACGGTGTCACCTACAAACAAGATATAACCATCACCCCGCAGATAGACAACCGTCGCAGGGAAAGTCACATACTAAGCAACTTAGGTCTTGCCTACAACGACTCGGGTGAGACCCGTGATGCCATCAAATTCTATGAATTGGCATTAGATATTGATCGTGAGATTGGCGACCACTCCGGCGAAGGCACTTTGCTGAGCAACCTGGGCAATGCCTACTATCTCTTGGGTGAGGTCCACCGTGCTATCGAGCTTCTCGAACTAGCATTAGACATTCATCGCAAGATTGGCAATAGCCGTAGTGAAGGCAATACGCTGGTTATCTTGGGGACAGTTTACGCCGAGTCAGGCCAGACCCGCCGCGCCATCGAACTTCTCGAATTAGCACTGGATATTAATCGCGAGGTTGGCAATCGCCGCAGCGAAGGCAGTGCACTGGGTGAGCTAGGCAACGCCTACTATCTCTTGGGCGATCCCTATCGCGCTATAGATTATCACGAGCAGTCGTTAGCCATTAAACGGGAGTTAGGTGATCGGCGCAGTGAAGGAAACACCCTAGGCAATTTAGGCGTAGCCTATGCCACCCTAGGCAAGACCGATAAAGCTATCGAGTTATACAAGCAACATCTTGCCATTGCCCGCAAGGTTGGCGATCGCCGTGGTGAAAGCAATGCGCTGGTCAACATAGGCAACATCCACTACATGTTAGGCGATCTGCGCCAGGCAATCGAATATTATGAGCAACGTTTGCAAATTAGCCGCGAAATTGGCGATCACCGCGGAGAAGGTGACGCACTCTTCAATATGAGCTTGGCGCTGAATAAACTCGGTAACGGTATACAAGCCATCGCTTACGCTGAAACTGCGCTCAAGATTCTTGAGCAGGTCAAAAGCCCACAAGCCACAACATTACGGGAGCTAGTGGCCGAGTGGCGCAGACAGGCAGGTCAAAAATGGTGGCAGTTTTGGAAGTAATAAGGTGTCAACAAATGTCTCAGGGAAAGGGTAAGAACATGAATGCTCCAAATCCACATCTCAAACTGATGTCTCTATAGCAAACACCCGACCGAAGACGCAGATGTCTTTGCCGAAGCCTGCATAAATTCAATTATGTAAGGAGCGCTATGAGCCGCAAGATTAAACAAGAAGCTGCTCGCCCGAGCAAAGAAAAGTACAAGAATCTAATTGATAGTCTCCAACAAGAACTGGCTGTCAGCCGCAAGCTCGGTGACCGGCAAAGAGAAAGTGAGGCGCTAGGCGACACAGGCACGGTTTATCTTGAATTGGGCGAGCCCGGCCGCGCCATCGAGTTCTTTGAACAGCAGTTGAAGATCGTCCGCCAGGGCGGTGACCGCCAAAGCGAAGATGTTGCTCTGGGCAATATAGGTATCGCTCATGCTAAATTGGGCGAGCCTCGCCGTGCCATTGAGCTCTTCGAACAGGCGTTAACCATTGAGCGCGAGATTAGCAATCAACGAGGAGAAGCCTACAGTCTCTGGAATATAAGCTTGGCTCTACACGATCTAAGTGATTATGCAGAGGCTATTCCTTATGCTGAAGCTGCACTTAAGATCTTCAAACTTATCAAAGACCCTAACACTCCTATGGTGCAGAAGCTATTAGCACAGTGGCGTAAGAAGGCCGTGAAAGAGATAGGCAAAAAAAAGATCGGTATTACTGAAGCCCTTCATCTGAACAATTTACTCCACCAAGGCACTATCTCTGTCAAGCAAGGAGAGCACAAGCAAGCAATAGATCATTTCAAACAAGCGCTGACTTTCAGCCGTAAGATCGGCTATCGTCAGGGGGAAGCCGATGCACTCTTTTATACGAGCATTGCCCTAATTGAACTTGGCAATCGTGCTCAGGCTGTCATTCATGCAGATGCCGCCCTCAAGATCTATAAGCAAATTGAAAGCCCCAATGCTGATAAGGTGCGAGATCTACTAGCACAATGGCGTGAAGAGACAGATAAAAAATGGTGGCAGTTCTGGAAGTAAATCACTGGGTGAACTTGGCGATGCGCGAGCAGTGGTGCCCATCATCGCCGCCCTCATAGAGTTAACCGTAGTGTCTACAAATCAGTGTAAGATCACGTTTCAATCGCCGGGAAGCGTCGCCGGCAGAACCAAGCTAAATCGATTATTAGGGCCAGGGCGGACTGGAGAGGCTCGCCTGTCGATCGCGCCTATTAAACAAACAATTGAGAACTAAACATGGATGACCAAACGAATGTCACTCAAGGCGGCGTCACATTAGGCGAAGGGGCCTCCATCACCGTCGGCGCGGGCGACGTGGTGGCTCGCGACAAGATCGTCAACAGCATCCAGACCATCGTCCAGCGCGCCCTCACCGCCGCGGAACAAGCCAAACAAGCCGAGGCCTTCGAGAGGCAAAAGCTGGCCCAGGGCGTGAGCGCCCACGTCGGGCGGGTGCAGGCCATCGCCAGCGACGAGAGCGATTCGGATCAGCCCTATCAAGGTCTGCGCGAATATCGTTTGAGCCACACCGAAAACTTTTTTGGCCGCGAACGCGCCATCGGCGAACTGTGGCAAGCCCTCGCCGATGGCCCGCTTACCGTTCTGTATGGCGAGCCGGGCGTCGGCAAAACGTCGTTCCTGCTGTCCGGTTTCGCCTCGCGCTTGATCGCCGCCGGACATTTCTCGCTCTACTTGCGGGCCGAGGCGACCGACCCGGCGCTCCAACTCAAACGCGGCTTTATTCCTGATCTCGACGAGATGCCCCAGCTAGCCGCCGCGCCTCTGCGCGAATTCCTCCGGCAAGTGACCGAGGTGAT
>CAYSIV010000130.1:14309-15617 GCA_964431175.1 uncultured Anaerolineales bacterium | reverse complement strand
GGTGATGGTGAGGGTGTAGACAACATCGGTGCCGGGCGTGGCGGTGGCCGGGCCGGACTTGAGAATAAACAAATCTGCAAGCGGCGTCAGTGTATCCACATCAGTTGCGGTGTTGTCTCCCGGCGTGGGATCGGTCACGCCCACCGGGGGTGTCGCTGTCGCCGTGTTGGTCAAGGTACCGGTCGCGGCAGAGTCTATCGTCACTGTTACCGTGAACGTCGCTGTCCCATTCACCAGCAGGTCAACCGTCGCATTGATGTTGCCACTACCACTCACCGGGCAACTCGATCCGGCTGATGCCACACAAGTCCAATTTGCCCCTATGATCGCCGCCGGGAAAGTGTCGGCCACCGTTGCCCCAACCACAGCACTGTTGCCGACGTTGGTAACGACGATGGTGTACGTCGTGGTTCCGCCCGGCGTTGCCGTTATCACTCCGTCATCTTTGGTGATCGTCAGATCGGGGTTGGTGACGGTGATTGTCGCCGAAGTGGTGTCCGCATAATCGTTCAACGGGCCGCCGGGCCCATCCGCGCCGGTGCGCTCATCAGAGCTGTTGCCGGAGAGCGATGTCCATTGTGCGGCGGCGGTGTTGGTCAGTACGGTTGCGGGCAGGGCGGTCACAGTTGCTTGATAGGTAATCGTGCTGGTGGTGCTCAGCGGGAACGAAGCCCAAGTGGCGGTGATCGTGCCTCCGGCCTCGGCCAGGGTGGTAGGGGCCAGGCCGGCGATGTTGGTCAACGATCCGCCCACATAGGTCAAGCCAGCCGGGATGACATCGTTCAACGAAACATCAAAGGCATCGGCGGTGCTGGCTCCGGTATGAGACAGCATGAGGGTGAAGGTAAGCACCTGGCCGAAGGCGGGAGTGGTGGTCGGGGTGGCTGACTTCACCACATTCAAATCCGGCTCAACAAGTGTGACAGCCCCCGGTGGAGTCGGGTCGGTTACAGTGACCGGGAGGCCCGTATTCGGATTGGTATATGTTAGAGTAGCGCTGTTCGTCAGCGTCGTGCCGTTCTGATTAGCGACAATATTCATCGCCCGAGCGATAACCTGAATCAGGAATGTATTATTACCCGCATTGTTGTCGTTGGTAGTAATAACGGTGGGGAAGGTGAGGATCAAATCTTCGCCGCTGACGCCGGGGGCAATTGCCGGACTGGTGCGGGTCACGAGCACGGTGTGCGCATCGCCCGCGTAAGCCGCCGTCGCCGCCGGGCAAAGGCCATTGGCCGCCGCCGAAATGGTGTGACTCTGATAAGACAGGCCGAGCGGCAAGTTGTCGGTCACCACCAGGCCTTGCGT